>JBGOUV010000532.1:0-3771 GCA_041477815.1 Terriglobia bacterium
ACTCGGCCACCATCGGCGGCGTCCAGTATGGCCGCACGCTCCAGGTCACCCCGAAGAAGGACTTCGCGCCGCGCGTGGGCTTTGCCTATAACCTGTTTGGCAACAGTAAGACAGTGCTGCGGGGCGGCTACGGCATCTTCTGGAACAATCCTCTGACCGGCACCTCCTCTTCCAAGGCCCAGAATCCTCCCTTCCTGCTGTCGCAGTCTTTCAGCACCACCCTGACCCTGGGGCGGCGGCTCAGCGACGGGGTGCCGCCTCCCCCGGCACTCGACCCCAACGCCCCGCCGTCGGGCACCACGCGGTCCCTGTTCAATCCGGATTTCTACGACGGCTACGCCCAGCAGTGGAACCTCAACGTCCAGCAGCAGCTCGCCCGCGACGTGATGCTGGAGGTGGCCTACGCCGGCAGTCACGGCGCCCACTTGGTGTTGAAGAGGGACGTGAACCAGGCGCCGCCCCGCGTGGGTGTGAGCAACCAGGACGTGAACCGCCCCTACATCGGCATTTCGCCGCTGCTGCGCGGTCTCTCGCAGGTCAATTCCACCGGCTGGTCGACCCACAACGCCCTGCAGGCGAAGCTGACCAAGCGCTTCTCCAAGGGCTTTACCGCCCTGGCCAGTTATACGTTCGGCAAGACGCTGGACATCGTCTCCGACACGGAGGGGGCGACCCTGAACGCCTATAACTTCAACTACGACCGCGGCCTATCTCAGTTCGACGTAGCCCATACTTTGACAGCGAGCTGGGTGTACGAGCTGCCCTTCGGCAAGGGCCGGAGTTTCGGGGCCGGCGCGCCGTCCGTGGTGGAGAAGCTGATCGGCGGCTGGGAGGTTACCGGCATCGCCCTGTTCCGCACCGGTCTGCCCATCAACATCACCCAGCAGCAGGGGATGCTCTCGACCGGCACCGGCAACCGTCCCGACCGGATCGGCAGCGGCAAGCTGTCCAACCCCAAGCCCGACCTCTGGTTCGACCTGGCGGCCTTCACCCCCACCCGCGACAATACCGGCACCTACGGCAACGCCGGCCGCAACCTCCTGCGGGCGCCGGGGCAGAATGAGTTCGATCTCAGCCTGGTCAAGAAGACGCGTTTCCGCGAGCGCTTCGAGCACCAGCTCAAGTTCGAGTTCTTCAACGCCTTCAACCACCCCCAGTTCGGCGCGCCGGGCACGGCCATCGGAAATGCCAACGCCGGCGTGATCTCGGGCTTGCTGTTCAACACGCCGATGCGGCAGATCCAGATCGCGATGAAGTTCGCGTTCTAGAAGTAACCGAAAGGGGACTCCATGATCCGACCAATCACGCTGTTCCTGCTCGCTGCCGGGATGGCCGGAGCCCAGGGCCAGCCGGAGATGCGGGCCCACTTCATCGATGTGGGCCAGGCCTCGTCGGCGCTGCTGGAGTTCCGCACCGGGGCCGTCCTCATCGACGCCGGCGGGGAGGTCACTGGCGACACTACCTACAAGGATCACCTGCTGGACTACCTGGAGAAGTTCTTCGAGAGACGGCCGGATCTCGAACGCCGCCTGGACAGCATCATCATTACCCATCCGCATATCGACCACACGCGGTTCCTGACGCCGGTGATGGAGACGTTTGCGGTGGGGGCGCTGATCGACGGGGGCGGAGACTCCGGCAGCGGGATCGCCCCGCTGCGCAAGGCGCGGGAGACGGCCAAGGAACAGGGCATCGAATATCTGGCGGTGAGAAACCGGGGCGTCACGCGGGCCGGCCGGACCAGCGCGACCATCGATCCGTTCACGGAGCCGAACGACCCCGACATTCTCCTCCTGGCCGGAAGCCGGGACTGCGCCAACGCCAATAACGACTCCCTGGTCATCCGCATCGACCTGAAGAAGGCGAGCTTCCTGTTTCCGGGCGACGCGGAGACGGAAGACGACGAGAATTGCGCCGCCGAGATCCCCATGCTGGTGGACCGCTTCCGGATCAGCAAACTGCTCGACGTGGACGTGTTGGTGGCGGCGCACCACGGGTCCCACAACGGGACCTCGCCCGAGCTTCTGGAGGCGACGACGCCCAAGATCTCGATCCTCTCGGCGGGGCGGGCGGACCGGAAGACGCCGGGAAACTTCCACGCCTTCCAGTTCGGCCATCCGCGGGAGGTGGCGGTGGACCTGCTCGTGAAGTCGACCAGCAGCAAGCGGCGGACGGCCAAGACGGTCCCGATCTTTCCGGCGGCGAAGAAACCGCAGGACCGCCGGATCGAGCAGGGGGTGTACTGCACTTGCTGGGACGGGGACATCGTAGTGGCGGTGCTGGGAGACGGGAGCCGGCTGGAAGTGACGACCAGCGAGCCGTAGCCCGGAATCTGTGTTATATCCGTAATCGGAGGTCCATCCTATGGCAGATTCGAAGCGGAAGATCATCGATTGCCGGCTGTACCCGAGCGAGAAGAACTGCGGGCTGCTGATTGCGGGGCCGGAGGAGGAAGTGCTGACCGTGGCGGTACGGCACGCCGTGGAGGAGCACGGGCATGCCAATACGCCCGAGTTGCGGGAGCAGATTCGGGGGTTGCTGCGGGACGAGCGGGCCGGTTCGGCGGGGGCTTGAAGGGGCTGCTGAGCGCGGCAGGGAACTGGCGTGCCCCCCCAGCGGTGTCGCGGCTCTTCGGGGGCCGCCAGGCCGCCGTCATCGTTACTTCCGCACCCCGCGCGACGAACCGCCGAGCGGTTTCCAGCCCGTCAAGCCGCAAGACTATCCCGACCGGTTTCCTCGGCGCTGGCGCCGGACGGCTCGCCCTTCCTCAGCATCAAAAAGCACGCCCCGGACGGCGGCGAACGCCACCTCTCCGTCAAGGACCCCGCCAGCGCCCCCTTTTTCGCCGCGGGGGCTGGCGGTGGGGGGAGATCAAGCGACGTCCCCGGCCGGACTCTCCAGCGCCACCCGGACCAACTGGCTGCGGCTGTGGACCCCCGTCTTTCCGAAGAGCTGCTGCACCACGGACTTCACCGCGCTTTCCGTAGTCTGGAGCCGGCCGGCGATTTCTTTGTTGCTCCGCCCCTCCATCACGCCCTGGAGCACTTCCCGCTCGCGCCGCGTGAACGGCGGCTTCGGTTTTTCCGGCGGCGGTGGATCGAGGGCCCCGACCACGGCCTTTAGGTACGGCTGGTTCAACCACGGCTCCCCGCTCATCACCTTGCGGATGCTCTTGGTCAGGAGCGCCGGCGGGCTCTCCTTGAGAAAGATGCCGCTGGCCCCGCGGCGCACCAACTCCACCGCGTCCAGGTCGCTCGCCCCCGCCGTTACGATCAGGACTCGTCCCCGAAACGCGATCCCGGCGGCCCGCTCGAAGAAGCCGGCCCCCCGCCTGCCCCCCAGATTCAGGTCGAGCAGGACGATATCGGCCGAGCGGCTGGACAGCACGGCGATGGCCTCGTCGAGAGTGCCGCAGGTCCCTGCAATCTCGAAATCCGGCTCCTCGGCCAGCACCCGGGCGACGCTGTCCCGAAACAGCGCGTGATCGTCGACCAGCAGGATCCGGATCTTCATGCGGCCACAGCCAGATCCACCGCGAAGCAGCATCCGGACGGTTGCGGCTCGTAGCGCAGCTCGCCCCCGAAAGCGCCGATCAGGGCATGCGAAATGTAGAGACCCAGACCGGCGCCGTCGGCTCGCGGCTGGAACGGCTGGAACAGGCGCTCGGGGGCCGCCACGCCCGGTCCGCTATCCCGGCACCGCACCACCACCCGGCCACACTCGACCGCCGCCGTCAGGGTCAGTTTTTTCTCCTGCCCGCCGGCCATGGCC
>JBGOUV010000484.1:0-4417 GCA_041477815.1 Terriglobia bacterium
CGATCGAGGCGATCGAGGAATTCAAGGTTCAGACCAGCTCTTATTCGGCGGAATATGGGCAGGGGAGCGGCGCCATTATCGAGATCTCCATGAAGTCGGGAACCAACCAGCTTCACGGCGCCATCTTTGAGTTTCTCCGCAACGACAAGCTCGATGCGGAGACCTACTTTCTGAATTTCGGACGGCCGGCCAGTGCGGGCCGGCTCCCCAAGGACCGGCTGCGGCGCAACCAGTACGGAGCCGTGGTCAGCGGACCCGTGGTGCTGCCCGGTTACAACGGCCGGAATCGGACGTTTTGGGCCTTTGACTACGAGGCCCGGCGGGAGATGCGGGAGACCGTATCGACGGCCTTCTTCCCCCCGCTCTCCTTCCGCAATGGGGACTTCTCCGCGCTGCTCACCCCGGCCATCAATCCGGCGACGGGCAGGCTCTTCCGTTCTCCCATCGTCATTTTCGATCCCTTGACGGGCGACCCGTTTCCGGACAATGTCATTCCCCGCTCCAGGCTGTCCCCCGGGGGCCAGAACATCCTGAAATTCATACCCCCGCCGCAGTTCCAGCAGGCCGACATTCTGGACTTCACGGCCAGCAACACCGTACCCAGCCCGACCACCCAGCATCAATTCTATGTCCGGGGCGACCACATCTTCCGGGATTCCGATAAGGTGTTCGCGCGCATCGCCCTCGACCGGTCGACCTTCGACAGCAATTCCGTCAATCCGAATTTCCCCTTCTCTCAGAAGTCGCAGCCCACCAACCTGGCCAGCCAGTGGATCCACACCTTCAGCCAGACCATGCTGAATGAGCTTCGTTTCGGCCTCAACATCGCCAACGACGATCAGGTAAATCCGCGCACCAACACGGACTTCGACCTGGACTCGCTGGCCATCGGCAAGTTCCGGGTAGTGGGCGACAACAACCGCAAGCTCCGGCCCCGCGAGGCCGGCATTCCCTCAATCGGCTTTACCATCGGTGACCGCTCGACCAACGACGATTTCGACAGAACCTCCACCTACCAGTTTGCCGACAACCTATCCATCATCCGGAACAAACACAACTTCAAGATGGGCGGCCAGTTTTCTTACAGCATCCTGGACCGGGCGGCGGCCAACTTCGTTCGCGGCGGGCTGTCTTTTGGCGGCAATGAGAGCGGTTACAATTTTGCCTCGCTGATGCTGGGTTACCCCAGTTCGAGCAACACGGCCGAAGGACTGGTCACTTCGAGGGACCGGTTTAAGCGGGCGAGCGCCTATTTCCTGGACGACTGGAAGGCCACTTCGCGGCTCACCCTCAACTTGGGTATTCGGTGGGACTATTATGGTAATCCACTCGATGTCGACGGGGTCCTCCGAACGGTCGATTTCAACCACACCTTTACCACCCCGGACGGCCGCCAAATCCCCACCATCTTCCCCGGACAGCTCGGTTCGGCCGGCAAAGTACCGCTGTGGGCGCAGGAATACCGCTACTTCATGCCGCGAGTGGGAATCGCCTATCGGCCCACCAGCAAGTGGGTGATCCGGACCGGCGGTGGCTGGTTCACCACGCCCCGGCACTTCAATACTTATAGTCTGTTGTCCAATATGCCCCCGCTGTCGGGAAGCCAGCAATTGAATTCGGTTACCGACACCGGCCGGCAAGTACCGGTGACGTGGGCCAATCAGAATTTCACGCTGACCACCCGGCGGTTCCGTGCGGGGAGCCCCATCCTGACGCTCGATGATCCCTTTGGCGGGACGGCCGGCGCCGCGCCGGTAGCCTTGCTGAGCGTCCAACCCGACCACAAAACCACCAGCGTCGTCCAGTGGAGCTTTGACATCCAGCGGCAATTGCCGCTCGATACCGCCCTGACCGTCGCCTATGTCGGCAACAAGAGCTCCCACACGGTTAACAGCATCTCGAACATCAATTCGGGCGACCCTACCACCGACACGAATTTTCAGATTCACCGGCCCTACCAGAAGTTTTATGACCCGGGAGTGCCCCAGAGAGGGATCCAGGATCTGGGCAGCATTCGCTATTTCGACAGCTTCGGGAACGGCAATTACCACGGCTTGCAGGTCACCCTCGAGAAGCGCTACTCGCGGGGCCTGTCCTACGGGTTGGCGTACGCTTTCAGTAAGGCCCTGGGCGACGGGCAGGACGGCGGAAACGAGGAAGCCGAGTATCAGGACCCTCGGAACCGCGCGGGTTCCCGGGGGCCCTATCGGTTCGATCAGAAGCACAACCTCGTGGCTCACTTCGTTTACGAGCTGCCCTTCGCCAGGAACACGCGCGGCGTGCCGGGTGCAATGTTCAAGGGATGGCAGGTCAACGGCATCGTCTCTCTGCGCTCCGGCTTTCCCTTCACCGTCGGCGCCGGAAGCTCGCCCCTCACCACCACGGGCGGGGACTTGAACACGGGCGGCGGCAACGTCCGGCCCGACCGCGTCGCCGACGGGCGCCTCTTCGGCGACGCCAACCGCCAGTTGTGGTTCGATCCGAATGCCTTTCGGCGGGTCTCCTGCAACATCCCGGGCCGCCTGGATCTGTGCCACTACGGCAGCGCGGCCCGGGGCATTATCCCCACCCCCGGACAGCGCAATCTCGATTTTTCCATGTTCAAAAACTTTCCGATTCGGGAGAGCGTTAAGATGCAGTTTCGGGCGGAGCTCTTCAACGCCACCAACACCCCATATTTCGGAAATCCTAATGGCCTGAGCTACGTAGCCATCAACTCGGTGGTCCCGGACGGGTCTCGAATCGGCGAGGTCACCGGCCTGCGCCAGCCCATGCGTATCATCCAGTTTGGGTTGAAACTGTCCTTCTAGCGATTGGGGAAACCGCGCCATCCTCCGGCCCAACCTATCCCCCCCGGGGCGGCCTCCGGCTGGATTATCTCCGCCTCTTGGGACTCCGTGCTGTTCATTGGCGCACCGGTTACGTGCGTCCTGGCGCTGTTTCCGCTGCGGGCGTACTGGCGTCCCCAGGAATATTCCTTCCTGCTCCTGGCCTTCTTCACCTTCGGTCATCATTTACCCGGATTCATCCGCGCCTACGGCGACCGGGAGTTGTTTGCCCGCTACCGTCTGCGGTTCCTGCTGGCGCCGCCCCTCATCTTTTTGACGACGCTGTGGTTTGATCTCCGGGGCCTGCACGGACTCGTGATCTTCGTATTCGCCTGGGACATCTGGCACGTGCTGATGCAGCATTACGGCTTCATGCGGATCTACGACGCCAAGCGCGGCGAGATCAGTCCGGTGACCGCGCGCATGGACCGGGCGATTTCGATCTGCTGGTACCTCGCTTTGATCGTCGCCAGCCCGCACTACCGGCACAACCTCCTGCTGCAAGCCTATACGAGCGGCGTTCCGGTGCTCTCCCCCCAGGTGTTCCGAGCCCTGGAGGTCGTCCTCGATGGCGTGACCGCGGTGGTGACCGTTTCCTATCTCGGCTACAACTTGTATCTGTGGAGAAAAGGCCGTCTTTCACCGCGCAAGCTCGTCCTGCTGGGGACTTTCCTGGCCGCCAGCTACTACTTGTACGTTTTCGTGGACGACTTCCTGGTGGGCTTCGCGGTCTGGTCCGCGTTCCACTGTATTCAATACTATGGGATCGTGTGGGTTTACAGCAGCAACCGGGTATCCAGGGGGGCCGCCATGACGCGTGTGGCGCGGTTCCTGTTTCGCCCCCGCGTGGCTCTGGTCCTGATCTACGTAGCGCTGATTCTGGGGTATGGGGGAATCAACTATCTGCAGAAATTCGTTCACGAGGAGACGTTCCGGCGGTTACTGCTGGCCTTCGTGGCCACGTCCAGCGCGCTGCACTATTACTACGATGGATTCATGTGGAAGGTGCGGGAGCGGGAGACCCGGCGGTTTTTGGACATCGGCGCGGTGGGGGGCGCTTTGCGCCGGGCGTTGCCGGCTTGGAATAGAGGCCTGGCCCAGGCGGCCTATCTGGCTGCGATTATCGTGGTGCTCGGAGTTCTGGAGACCTGGCATCCCCAGGATGAATTGCGGATGCGCCGGTCCCTGGCCGCCGTAGCGCCCCAGGCGGAGGAAGCCCATCTTCACCTGGGGGAAACACTCCGGCAACAGGGAAGGTTCACCGACGCCCTCGAAGAATATCGCGAAGCTGTCCGCCTCAACCCGGGCTGGGCGCAAGCGCATGTCAACCTCGGGGTCACGCTGTCGGGACTCGGCCGGCTGGACGAAGCGAGCAAGGCCTACGAGAGAGCCCTCTCCATCGATTCCAACATACCCGCGGCCCACTTCAATCTCGGCGCTCTCCTGGCCAGCCGTGGCGACACCAAGCGAGCTTTGCGACACTATCAAGAGGCGCTCGAAGGCGACGACCCGGACGCCCGTCGGCTCGCCGGAGCGGCGATTGAAGAGTTGCGCTCCGGGCGATAAGGAGTTCTTAATGGAGCGGAATC
>JBGOUV010000306.1:0-8360 GCA_041477815.1 Terriglobia bacterium
AGGCGAAGCTCGAGTAGTCGGCCAGGATGGGTGTTTGCCACTGCGCGATCTCCAGCGTGAGCGGCCCGCCGGCCAGGCTGCGGCAGGCCAGGCGCCACCCGGCCGCAAGCTCCTGCGCCGTCAGGATCGCTTGCTGCTCCGGCGTCTCCGGCAGCGACCCTTCCAGCACCTTGACCCGGCATCCTCGGCACCGCCCGCGCCCGCCGCAGGGAAACTCCACTCCGTGGGCGAAGAGTACATCCTGTAGAGATGTACCAAGCTCCACATCGAGGCTTTCCCCCGACGGCTGCAGCTCGATGCGAAACCGCGGTTTCACGGCGTGGCCGGCTCCGATCCGATGATCTCCTCGTTGTGACGGGCCACGACCCGCCACCCCGGAGGCACGACCAGGAACTCCTTTTCATCCCATGGGCCGTTGACCAGACGCTCGAGCAGCGACAGATCGCCCTGCACCTTCTCGAACTTCCAGCCGCGCCGGGCCGCCTCTTCCCGCGCCTGCCGCTCGAAGCGGTCGTCCGGCTCCACGCCCATCTCGATAAAGGTCAACTGCTGGTAGTTACGCCGGCAGTCGCCTAACTGTTCGTAGACGTACCGCGCGTTCTCCTCGCCGTAGCGTTCCACCAGTTGCTCGTAGGTATAAACCATGCCTTTACGGTTCTGGATGGAGAGCGGGTGCAGTTGCGCCAGGTTTCCGCCGCGCTCGATCCACCCGGTGGTCCGGAAATAAACGCCCGGGTGGCTCTGAAAGTAATCGAGGTAGCGCTCCTTGGCGCCGAGAAACAGCGTGATGCAGTCGTGGGCGCGCGGCAGCACCACCGGAATCGAGCGGGCGGTCAGGCCCGCCAACCCGTTGCCGCACAGCCCATAGCCGAAGAGCGCCGCCTCGTAGCGAGATTCATCCGTGCGATCGAGCGCCTCTTGCAGGCGGCTCCCCATGCCCACGGCCCCGATGTCGTGAAGGCCCTTCGACAGGAATTCGATGTCGATCCGGTGAGGCGAGCGCGCCACTGCCGCGCACATTTCGCGGTAGAAGATCTCGCAACTGATGAGCTTCAGGCGCATCGCTGGCACCATTTTAACTCCCGGCCGAAATCGCTCTTTTCACCGCCTGGATGAATTCCGGCCCCGTGCCGCAACAGCCGCCCAGGAAACCGGCGCCCGCTTCGACCAGGGCGGGCGCGTAGCCGGCAAATTCTGCCGCCGTCATGGCGTAGACGGCGCGTCCTTCGAGGAGCTGGGGAAGGCCCGCATTGGGCTTGATCCAGATCGGCCGATCGGTGGCGGCGCGGAGACGCCGGCAGATCGAAACGTAGCCGGCAATGCCACACCCGCAATTGGCGCCGATCACATCGGAGCCGGCGGCGGTCAATGCCTCCGCCGCCTGCTCGGGTGTGGCCCCCGTCATGGTCCGATCCTTGTTCCGGCCGGTATCGAACACCATGGATGCGACCACCGGCAACCCGGTCTCCCGCGCCGCAGCGATGGCGAGCGCGGCTTCGGCCAGATCCGACATGGTCTCAATCAGCAAGGCATCGGCCCCGCCCTCGGCCAGGGCTTGCGCCTGCTCCCGGAAGGCCTCGCGGAGCATCTCCGCGGTGATTTCACCCGCCACCAACATCTTGCCGCTGGGGCCCATCGACGCGAATACATAGGCCCGGCCCGCCGCTGCCTGGCGCGAGATCGCTGCGCCGGTGCGGTTGATTTCGACTGTTTTTTCCGCCCAGCCGTAATCCGCCAGCGCGATACGGTTGGCCCGAAACGTATTGGTCAGGAGGATGCGACTCCCGGCCTGCACGTAGCTTCGCGCTACCTCCTCAACTCGATCCGGGCAGGTCAGATTCCACGCGTCCGGGCATTCCCCTGCCGCCAGCCCGCGCGCTTGCAACTCGGTGCCCCAAGCCCCGTCGGTCACCGCCGGACCGTCTGCGAGCAGTTGCTGAATGAGAGGATGGATCACGGCCGGTCACGCTCCGCGAGCCACCAACCGCCGCGCCAGCGCGACGGCCCCCGTAGCGCTCGAAGCGTAACCGTCCGCCCCGATTTCTGTCGCGAATTGCTCGGTGACCGGAGCGCCGCCTACCAGCACGTGCACCGCCTGGCGCACCCCCGCCGTTTCGAGCGCCTTGATCGTAGTCCGCATGGCCGGCATGGTGACGGTCAGCAACGCGGAAAGACACACGAAGTCGGCCTTTTTCTCCTGGACCGCCGCGACGAATTTTTCCGGAGTCACATCCGCGCCCAGATCGATGACCTCGAAGCCGCCGCCTTCGAGCATCGAAGCCACCAGGTTCTTGCCAATATCGTGCAGGTCTCCCTTGACCGTGCCGATGGCCACGCGGCCCACGGGCTGGGCCCCACGCGCGGCCAGCAGCGGCCGGATCAGCTCCAGTGCCCCCTTCATGGCTCGCGCCGCCAGCAGCAGATCCGGGACGAAGTATTCCTCGCATTCGAAGCGCCGCCCCGCCTCGTCCATGGCGGGAATCATGTACTTCGTCACCACTTCCACCGGGTCGGTATTCTGCGCCAGAGCCTCTTTGGTGAGGGCAACCGCCGCCTTGTTGTCGCCGTTCAGGATCGCATCATGCAGTGCTTTGAGGTCAGACACAAGCTTCTACCTCCCGTCCTGTCGCCAGATTCCCGGGGGCCTGCTCGATCCCCACCCCATGGAGTCTACCAGATGGGCCCGGCAGGAGGTTAGGGGGCCCAAGCTTGACTTGCCTGGAACCTGAACGAAGTGCAAAATGGTCCCTTCTTCATTGTCGGCCAATTTCCGGTTGACGAGAACAACGTTCGGCTGTTCCACCTGCAGGAAGCTAACCCCGGCTCCAATTCCCGCCGTTGCTCAGTGCGTAGCGGAAGCTGAAGTCGCCGCCTTGCCCCGCGACGTATTTGTCCTCCCAGTAGTTGTTCGTGACGAGAAAATCGTGCCCTTGCAGCGCCCAAAGTCCAGCGGCCAGGTTCCGCGCACCATATCGCTCAGGGTGACCAGCGTGACATCGGGGCACAATCGCAGCCGTCACGTCGCCCTGCCGGACTGATACCCAGCCCTCGACGCTGAACCATTCTCTTGCCAGCGCCGGGCAGTGGGCCCTGGATCGGATCCACGAAGCCGTTCCGAATTTCGTATCGAAACTGGGGCCGGTTTATCGCCGAATATCTACTGGCTGTCGACCGGAAAGGCAAAACGGAAATCTCGCGCTAGTCTAATACGACTAATATGACTAATTAGAGTGTGTTATGCGGATTTTCTTGATATGCGGTATATGCGGTTTCATGCGGTTTACGACTACGAATCGCCTGGAAGGGCCAAGCGCCGGTCTGAACAGTCGGGCGCGAGAACGGTCACCGAGACCGAGTTTCGGCCTTGCACCTGAACCACAACCTGCGCGGGCTCCGCCGGGTGTGGGTAGCCGAAACTCGGTGAGGTCCTGGAATCAGTAGATTGCGATCGCGAGCCGATGGTCTTTCCGGACGATGTTACTCCATGTCACGTTCGTGACGCTCTGCCTGCCACCTCTTGCCTTGAGAGCTTACGACCTTCAAGTGTAAGATGGGAGCATGCGAAACATCAACCGTCGGGAGTTTCTGGTTGCTTCAGCCCCGGCCGTAGCAGCCGCCCGCCTGGGCGCGGCCGACACCGGCAAGTCCCGTGTGGGTTTGGTCGCGTCCGCCCACAACCGCCTGCCCCGCCCGGCCTCCGCCGAAGATCCTCTGGATTACCCGCGGGTGCGGGACTTAGTGTGGAAGGCCATCGAGTATGGACGGCCGCGCGCCGGAAGCCTGGAGGCCAAGATCCGGCCCGGTAGCTGGGTGGTGATCAAGCCGAACACTGTAAGTCTGCTGACCAGGCACGCCTATCGCACCGGGGATGTGACCGATTTGCGTGTGATCCGGGCCGTAGTGGAATACGTGGCGCGAAAGTCGCGGGCGGCGCGCATCACGGTGGCCGAGGGAGGCAGCTATCGCGGCTTCCACGACCCGGCCACCGATACCGTACTGCGACAGAACGGTGTACACATCGACGCCCTGACCTGTAACTGGGAGAAAGAATTTCCCGGCATGGAGGGCGCGACGCTGGGGGGTGTGATACGGGAGTTCAGCGCTCAGTTCCCGGGCAAAAAATTCGACTACGTGGATCTGAGCTATGACGCCGTGCGCGATGCCTCCGGCGAATTCAAGCGCCTCGAGGTGCCGCGAACCCCCCGGGGGGTGGGCGCCTTCGGCCTGCGGCCGGACTATTTCGTCACCAACACGATTCGCAATTGCGACTCTCTGATCAGCGTGCCGGTGGCGAAGGTACACGCGGATTGCGGCATCACGGCGTGTTTGAAGAACTATGTGGGCACCGCGCCCCGCCAGATCTATGCGGACCCCAAGGGCTTTTCCAACACGCGACTACACCGGGAGCACACCGTGGAAGGCCGGATCGACGGTTTCATCGTGGACTTGGCCTCATTTCATCCCCCCGACTACAACGTGGTAGACGGCATCCGGGGGCTGCAGTATGCGGAGCACAACAACGGCCGCGCCGGCCAGACGGTGCAACGCAACCTCATCCTGGCGGGGGAGGACACCGTGGCCGCCGACACCCTGGTGGCTTATCTGCTGGGCTACAGCACTTGGGATATGGAGTTCCTGCACATGGCCGCCCAGCGCGACCTGGGAACGATGGACATGAACAAGATCGAGGCGGTTGGCGACGAACCCGACCGCTTCCGAAAAACGTGGGGAAAGACCAGGGGTTGGCATGGCCGGTGTAACCGGGAATGGCGGGTAAGCGGTGATCCGGCTGCGAATTTGGCGGCCTGGGCGCGCTATACGGCGCCGACCGACACGCTGAACTTCTCGAAGCCGGCAGGCAAGGTGGTCCCCGGAACCACTTACAGCGCGGCAGTGCGCGTCGAGGCCGACGGTCACCGTAGGGCCTTCTTGTGGGTCGGTACTCAAGGGCGCGTCACCGCCCTGTTGAACGGCGAGACGGTAATGCAGGAAGAAAACCTCACCCGGTACCGTGTGGGGCAGTTTCAGCAGCCGGTCGAGTTGCGCTCGGGAGAAAACCAGCTCGTCTTCCGGGTGGAGGCGGCTTCTGACCAAGCCGGGTTAAGCGCCTTGCTGGTAGGGCCCCGTAACGACGGCGACACGGTGGAAGGCATTCGCTGGCTGGGTTGACGGCCGCACCAAGCACCGCCCCGCGGGCCAAGCGAGGCCGGCCGCTCACGGAATTACCCACAGCAGCACCAACGGGGGGACTCTTGGGGGCTCCCCAGTCCAGGTTCTCTTCCGCCAGGCGTCGGATCAGACCTCGGATTTCCTCGTTGATCTTGGGTCGGCCGCCCCGCGGGCCAGATCGCCAACGCCAGTAGAGGCGAAACCCGGCCCGGTGGCAGCCAGCGATCGTCGCGGGCTTCACGACCAGGACATCGGCCCACCGGGATTACCGGTGATGGAGAATGGTCCCGAAGAACCAGTCGAGAGAGTTCAAAGGCGTGACGCGGTCGCTTGCGCTTGAGAACTGCGACCTGCTGCCGCAAAGCGAGAACTTCCAGCGCTAGTGTCGCCGCGACTGCGGAGGAACACGCCAACGGCGGCCAGGATGAAGAGGATGAATTAGGTCCTGAAACTGACCCTTGTAACATGGAGTAACGCCGCCCGAACAACTCCCGACCGCAAACTGCTGATTCCGGGACCTCACGAAGTTTCGGCTATGCACAGGCGCCGAACTCTCTAGCGGAAACCGCGCTGGCTCGCAAGTTCAAGCATGTAAGGGCATGCCATTACAGTCTTGGGACAGGAGCCAGAATTTGGGTCTTGTTTTGCTTGATCTTGTAACGGACTTCGGTTAGAGTGTATCGAGAAGGTCGACGGGAGTCTTTAATAGGAAGATCGGCATAGGAAGATCTGCGGTCAGGAGGATACCCCAATGGGCAAGAGTCTGCGGCTACTCCCCATGCTGGCGACGCTGCTATTCGCCCAAACCGAGCGGGGAAATATCACCGGCAGTGTTTCCGATCCGAGCGGAGCCGTCATCGCCGGCGCCGAGGTAAGGGTGACCCACCTCGCTACCAACACCACCGCCAACGCCAGGACAACCGCGGCTGGTGATTACAATGTGTCGAACCTGTCGCCAGGCCAATACCGCGTGGAAGTATCTGCGGCGGGTTTCAAGCGCTTTTTGCAGGAAAACATCACGCTGACCGCCGCCGGCACGGTCCGGTTGGATGCTCAACTGCAGTTGGGGCAGGTAAGTGAAACAGTGGAGGTCTCTGGTGCGGTAGCGCAAATTCAGATGGAAAACGCCAAGGTCACCACCGCGGTGCAGAATCGCATGGTCGATGAACTGCCGCTGGTGGTCGGTGGGGCGCTGCGCAGCCCCTTCGACTTGGTGACCATTACGCCGGAGTCCCGCGGTTCGGGCGGGACCTTGACGCTGGGCGGCGGCCAGGCGGCGGCCTGGAATGCCACCCTCGACGGCGTGTCGGTGACGACGAACCGCGCGGCCAATACGGTGGAAATCGCCTATAACGCCCCCTCGGTCGAGGCGATCACCGAATTCACTGTTGATACCAACGGTTTCAAGGCCGAGTTCGGTCAGGCCGGAGGCGGGGTGATGACCTTCGTCTCGAAGTCCGGCACCAATGTTGTCCATGGCTCGGCCTACGACTTCCTGCGCAACGATAAACTGGATGCCCGCGGCTTTTTCCCGCTCACCAAGTCGGTTTACAAGCAGAACGATTTCGGCGCCACCCTGGGAGGACCCATCTATCTCCCGAAACTGTACAACGGCAAGAACCGCTCGTTCTTTTTCATCTCCTACGAGGGGTTCCGCAACCGCGTCGGCGCCAACGCCACCATCCGAACCGTCCCGACCCCGGAGATGTACAACGGCGACTTTTCGAACTGGGTGGACCAGGCCAACCGGCTGCTGCAAATCTACGATCCGTCGACGACGCGAGCCAATCCGACTGGCAGCGGATACATTCGCGACCCCTATCCCAACAACCGTATTCCCACGTCACGATTCAGCGCGCTTAGCCAGAAATTGATGCCCTTCGGGCGAGCTTTAACGCCGAACCGCCCCGGCCTGGTGCCGGGCACCTACGGCTACATCTCCAATAATTGGATCAATAATTCCGGAACCACCTTGGTTCCCACCGATAAAGGCAGCGCCAAGGTGGACCACGCGTTCAACTCCAACCACCGCATGGGTTTCCTTTTCAACATCACGCGCTTCCGCACCGAAACGGGCGCCGGCGGGCCTCCGGGATTCCCGGTTCCCCTCTGGGATGGGCTCAACCCCTGGTTCGACACGCAGGATTACCGCCTGAGCTATGACTGGACGATTTCTCCTCATATGCTGAATCACGTTTCGGTCGGCGGCAACCAGTTTAACAAGTACGAAGGCACCCCCAACCAGTTCAGAAATGGGACCCTTACCGGCGGGTGGAAAAGCCAGGGCATTTGCATCCCCAACGCGGTGGATTGCGATGTGAACATGCCCATCGTTCAGTTCTCGGAATTCAGCACTTGGGGAGGCACCTCGTGGGACGGGACGGACCAGCCGCTGTGGGCGTTGAAAGATGACTTCAATTACATTCACAACAAGCACACGCTGAAGTTCGGCTACGACTTCCAGAGCCAGCGCGCCAACGGGTGGGGCGAGGAACGAATCTCCGGCCAGAATATTTTCAGCTTCCTCGGCACCAGCGTTCCGGGCGCCACGTCCTTTACCAGCGGCAGCTCTTTTGCTTCCTTTCTGCTGGGCGATGCGAACCAGGGCCTCACCGGGACCTTTAAATATGTCCAGCAGCGGTACGCCTATCACGGTTTCTACGCCCAGGACGACTGGCGCGTGACCTCGCGGCTGACCCTCAACCTGGGCCTGCGGTACGAATTCACGCTGCCACCCATCAACCTGCAGGGCGATGAGTATTCCAACTTCGACCCCACCCGTCCCAACCCGGGAGCGAACAACTATCCGGGAGCGGTAGTATTTGCGGGTTTCGGACCGGGGCGGGAAAACAAGCGTTCCCTGGTACCCGGCTGGTTCGGGGCCATCGGACCCCGTATCGGCATGGCTTATACGCCCGACAACAAGACAACCTTTCGCGCCGGGTTCGGCCGCTCCTTCAGCAAGGTTACGGTGGTGAGCGGCAGCGGCCATTTTGCCGGTTTTGTCGGCGAATACGTATTCAATTCTCCCGACCAGGGCGTGACACCGGCTTACAATTGGGACAAGGGATTTCCGGCCTATAAGCTGCCGCCCCTGATGGATCCGTCGGTGTCTAACAACAACACCGTCGATTACTGGCAGTTGCGGGATGCGGCGCGCGCGCCCGAGAACCTGTACTGGACCTTCTCGA
>JBGOUV010000182.1:0-13110 GCA_041477815.1 Terriglobia bacterium
CCGCCAGCCAAACAATGTACCGCGTGTTTCTCTTCTGAACTTCAGCCGTAAGATCGCCCGGCAGCTCATCGAGCTTTTCCTTGAAAAAGCGGCGATCGCCATCGGGTGAGCGCACGTCGCGGCTTCCCACCAGGTTGCCCAGCCAGAAGACCAGAAACAGGTTCCCGTCCACCCGTCCCTTCCGGTAGTCCCCTAGGTAGTACGCCAACCCTCGGTCGCGGTACACCGCCGCCAGCCCGCTCTCCTCGCCGAACGCTCCGGCCGCGGCGAACTGGACGCAGCAATCCACCATGCGCTCATACAGTCCCCGCCAGGAAGACCCCGGCGGCTGCTCCCCCAGCACGTCCAGCATCTGCAACTGCAACTCGCCGGAAATCTTGTAATTCACGCGCCCGCCGGTGGACTGTCCGATCATCTGCAATACCGACGCCTGCTTGCCGCTCCCCGAGTGTATGCTCAGGGTCCCGTCGAAATGCCGGGCGACCTCGGCCAGCTCCCGCACCCGCACCCCCAATTCCTGGAGCGGCTTGCCGCCGAACTCTTTTCCCACCCGCGGCGCCAGCTCCGGCCACATCTTGTGGGCCGCGTACTGCTCCAGACGCTCCAGCGTCTCCGGATAGGCCTGCCGCTTCTTGAACCCCAGGTTCGGCGGAACCAGTTGCGCCCTTCTTCCCCGCCCGGCCAGCCAGTGCATGTAGAAGATCAGCTCCGGCGCGGTGGTCAGGGTCTCGGCCTCGTCGATGGACGGCTCGAAGTCGAAGTCCCGCGACCCCTTCACCTCTATTATGTAGTCGTACAACTGCTCGTTCAGCTTCAGACTCTCGGCGAACTTCACGGCCAGCCGCCGGATCTCCCGCTCTCCAAAGGCATACCGTTTCCCGGCAATCTCCACGCCAGCCCCGAACTCTCCGAGCACCCATCTCCGTTCCTCCGCGGTCAGAACTCTCTCCCAGTGCGCCTCCACCTCCGCCTCGCTCCACGCCCGAGGATGCCGCCCATCCGCCTCCAGCCGGAACAGCCGCGACGTATCGGTGGTGAACTTGGTATATCCCGCCGCCGCCCGGATCGCCTCCTTGGTCTGCTCGATCGACCGCGCGATTTCGCGATCCTCCGCCCCGCTGATGATGAAGTGGTCCGCCTCGGCGTTATACCCCTGCCGCCAGCCGGCCCGGATCGCCGCCCACAACCCGGCGTGGTACAGGTGCTCAATCGACACCCGCGTATGCCCGAGCTCGGTCGGATTCTCGCCGCTCCTTCCGGCCAGCCGCGCGTCGGTGGTCATCTCCCGCGTCGCCGAGAGCTGCACCGTACTGGCCATGTTGACGCCCTTCGCCTCGAGCACCCGCCGGAACGCCTCGAACGCCGCGGGCAGCGAGAGCTCCGGATGCCGGTTCCCCACCGCCACCGCCGGCCGGTCTCGCTGCGGCCGGGGCAGGAACGCCCGATCGATGCGCTCGGCAAAGTCCCGCACCGCCTCGCGATCCCCCGAGCCGAACGGCCGCGCCTCCACGCCCGCCGCCCCGCATCGCAACAAGCTCGGCTTCCCCTCCACGTCGGCCGCCACGCACAGCACCTCTCCATCCCGTGCCAGCGACCCCCAATACACCTGCACGCCGTCCACCTGCGGCCCCGCTTGCGCCGCCTCCCGCCGCACGTCTTCCGTTACCTCGCGAATCGCCCGCACATAGTCACCGATCGGCCGCAGCATGCGATGCCCTCCCTCTCTAATGATATAGTGGCCACAGCCGCAGTTGGCTAGCTTTCCCTGCTCGTGCCAAGAAGGGCTGTCAATACCATCCCCCATGAGTGAGCGCTATTCCAGGATCCAGATCGATCCCCATACCCTGGAGCGTGCCGAGGAACGCGGCGCCACTGCTGCCGAGATCACCGATGTAATCCAGACTGGCTTTCCTTTCCCGGCCAGGCACGGACGACTTGGCAAGTATAAGATCTATCCCTTTGCCAGGAAACGCGGGAGTAGACTCTACGAGCAAAAGAGGGTCGAGGTGTTCTACACTCTCGAAGAGGACGTGCTCGTAACCGTTTACGTCTTCTAGGGACGCTGGGAGGTCAACGGTGCAGATTCTGTATAACGACCAGACCGATCTGCTTTACCTCCGCTTGGATGATCGCAGGCAAGAGGTTGTCAACAAGGTGGCAACCGAAGACGTGGTGCTGGATCTGGGAGACGACGATAAGATCGTCGGCATCGAGATCCTTGACGCCTCCAGGCATGTTAACCTGCAAGCCCTGTTGCCCATCCGGCGTGGGGCCAGCCCTGAAGCTGGCTGAGCGTTGCCGGAAATGCCGCTCGCAACCGGGACCTCCTCGCAAACGTCCGAGGCTGTGGGGGCTTCCTAGCCCAATGATTCCCCTCCTCCTGCTCGCCGTCCTCGCCCAAGTCGCCCCCGCCCCGCGTCGTCCCAGTCGCCCCTCTCGCCCCGTCGCCGCTCCCGCTGCTCCCAAGCCCGACCGCTGGCCGCTGGCGTCGCTCCGTATCGAGGGCAACAAGCTGCTTCCGTCCGACGCCATCGTGGCCGCCACCGGCCTGAAGCCCGCCCAGCTCATCAACCGCGCCGACCTCGAAGCCGCCGCCGCGCGCCTCACCGACAGCGGCGTCTTTGAAACCCTCTCCTTCCGGTACACCCCCACCCCCGATAAGCAGCTTGCCGTCATCTTTCAAGTGCAGGAAGTCGTCGACCTCTACCCGGTGGCTTTCGAGCGCCTCGACCAGCCGGACGCCGATCTCATGCAATACCTGCGCAGCCGCCTGCCCCTGTTCGGCCCCCAGGCTCCCGCTACCGGCCCTATGCTCCGCCGCATCACCGAGGCCCTCGAAGCCCGCCTCCCCCTGAAGGTTTCGGGCCGCCTCCAGCCCGGGCCCGACGGCGCTCTGCGCCTGACCTTCCGCCCCACGGTCCCGCCCCCCAGCATCACGTTCGTTCGCTTTACGGGAACCCAGGTGCTCCGCGACGTCGATCTCCAGGGAAAGTTCTACCAAACCGTCGTCGGCATTCCCTATACCGAGCCGCGCCTCAAGGAGCTCCTGGACCACAACATCCGCCCGCTATTTGAGGAGAAAGGACGCCTGCGGGTCCGCTTCGGCCCCTTCGCCGTGGAGGAATCCAAGGAGCCCAGCGGCGTGCAGATCACGGTTCCGGTCCAGGAAGGCGACGAGTTCCACTTCGGCGCCCGCCGCTTTGAAGGACACACCCGCTTCCCCGACAAGGACCTCGGCAAACTGGCCCCGCTCGAACCCGACGCCGTCGCCAACTTCGCCCTGGTCCACAAGGCCGCCACCGACATCGAGCGCCTCTACCGCCGCACCGGCTTCCTGCACGTCAAAGTGACGCCCGACCGCACCATAGACGACGCCAAGAAGTCCGTCGACGTCGTCCTTGGCGTCCGCGAAGGCGACCAGTTCCGCCTCCGCACCCTGACCATCAAGGGCCTCGATATCAACGCCGAAGCCGCCGTCCGCAAACGGTGGGGTCTCCAGCGAGCCCAACCCTTCGACGACACCTACCCCGACGTGTTCATCCGCCGCATCCAGGAAGAGGAGATGTTCGACCGCCTCGCCAAAATCATCCCCCGCGTGGTCCTCGACGAAGCCGAAAAGATGGTCGACGTGGAACTCACCTTCGTCGGCGCCGCGCCCCCCAAACCCACCCCCCTCCCCTGACCCGTGCGCTATCTACTCCTTCTATTCCTCCTGCTGGTCTCCTGCCGGACCTCCCCCTCCCCCGAGACCTCCACCGAGCTCCCCACCATCCCGGTCACCCTCCCCAGCGGCAAAGTGATCCGCGCCGAGCTGGCCACCGAGCCCCGCGACCAGCAGCGCGGCCTCATGTTCCGCACCTCGCTCGCCCCCGACCGCGGCATGCTCTTCGTCTTCCCCGCGCCCGCCGCCAATCATCCGTTTTGGATGTACCACACTCTTATCCCCCTCGACATTCTCTGGATCGACTCCCACCGCCGTATCGTCTTTGTCTCCCCCCAGACTCCTCCCTGCCCGTCCGAGAACCCCCCGGACTGCCCCAACTACGGCGGCCCGGCCGGAGCCCAATTCGTTCTCGAGCTCTCCGCCGGCTCCATCGCCGCCCACGGCCTCCAACCGGGTGATACACTGCGGTTCTGATGACCGAACAAACCCTTCGGACCCTTCTCGAAGCCGTCCACAGCGGCAAGGTCGGGGTGAACGACGCTCTCCGCGACCTGCGCCACCTCCCCTTCGAGGACCTGGGCTTCGCCAAGGTCGACCACCACCGCGCCCTGCGCCACGGGATGCCCGAGGTCATCCTGGGCTCCGGCAAAACTCCTCAGCAGGTGGCCGCCATCGCCCGCCGTCTCCTGGAGCGCAACCAGAACCTCCTCATCACACGAGCCAACCGTCCCATCTATCTTCAGGTCAAGAAGCTCTCCCGCAAAGCGGAGTTCTTCCCCCTCTCCGGCGCCATTCGGGTCTGGGCCGACCGCGAAGTCACCGGCAAAGGAACCATTGCCGTAGTCTGCGCCGGCACCAGCGACATACCGGTGGCCGAGGAGGCCCAGGTTACCGCCGAAGTGATGGGCAACCGCATCGACACCCTCTATGACGTCGGCGTCGCCGGCATCCACCGCCTCATCTCGAACCGCGACCGCCTTTCGCAGGCGCGCGTGATCATCTGCTGCGCCGGGATGGAAGGGGCGCTGCCCTCGGTGGTCGGGGGACTGGTGGCGGTCCCGGTCATTGCGGTACCCACCTCGGTCGGCTACGGCGCCAGCCTGAACGGCATCGCCGCCCTGCTGGGAATGCTCAACTCCTGCGCCAGCAACGTAACGGTGGTCAACATCGACAACGGATTCGGGGCCGCCTACGTGGCCAGCATGATCAACCGGCTGTGACTACCCCTGGAGACCCAGAATCCGCTCCCGGACCTGCTCCACATCGATGCTGGAGACTTCGCCGCCTCTCGGCCCCGCGGTGTAGACGGCGATGACGTCCAGGCTGCGGGTGCTTTCGATCACCAGAAAGCCCTCGGCCCCGTGGATGAACACGATTCCGAAGTCCCTCGTGATCCGGCTGCAGTCCACCCTGGTCGCGAAATCGGGCTTCAAGGAATCGTCCACGAATTTGGACGGCTCGATACCCGGCACCGCGATCTTCATGCGCAGCCGCACCGTCTGCTCATTGGGATTGTGGATGTTAACGACGGTCTGGTACACGCCGGGAAGCAGCGAACCGGTCGTTTGGGAGGTTCCTGGAATGTTGGCGGTACAGAGAAACTTCGCAGCGTATTGGAAGTGATAGGGCGTGCTGGCAATAGCCGCAGTCTTTCGAGCCATGGGCATTCTCCTCTCTAAATAGAGTGATCCGGCGACGCCCTTCCGTTACACCCGGAATCCTCAGATTCTCAAACCCTGCCCCGGCTGGAGGGCCACCACTTCCACCCCTGGCGCCAGCTCCTGCAACTGCTCCGGCCTCCCCACCAGCGGCGGAAAGGTCCCGAAGTGCATTGGAAAGACCTTCTTCACCCCGAGCAACCGGCATGCTACCGCGGCCTCCCGGGGTCCCATGGTGAACAGGTCTCCGATCGGCAGCATGGCCAGCTCCGGCCCGTAGAGCTCCCGGATCAACTGCATGTCCCCGAACACGTTGGTGTCTCCGGCATGGTAGAGTCGCCGCCCGTCCGGCAACTCCACCACGTACCCGCAGGCCTCGCCGCCGTAGACGATCTTCCCGTCGTCGAGGATGCCGCAACTGTGGTCGGCGTGGACCATCGTCACCTTCACCCCGCCCGCCTGCTGCGTCCCCCCCTTGTTCATCGGCGACGTGTTCTCAACCCCTTGGGACTGCAGCCAGTGGCACAGCTCATAGATCCCCACCACCCGAGGCTGGAACTCCTTCGCCAGCCGCACCGCATCCGCAATGTGATCGAAGTGCCCGTGGGTGATGAGGAGGGTGTCTACCCGCGTCAAGCGATGTCCTTGCGGGAAGGCAGGATTCCCTTCCGTCCACGGATCTATCAGGATCGTCTCGCCGTCTTCCAGCTCCAACTGGAAGGTCCCGTGTCCGAGCCAAGTGATCTTGAGCTCACTCATGACTCTCCCCCAACACCCATCATCCAACACCCATCACTCGCCGCCAGGCGCCTACCCGGCCTTCGCTTTCTTGGACTTGGTTCCCTTGACCGACCCCACCGGCTTCTTGGGAACTCGCCGGGTGAGCCGCGTGATGGCCCGCAGCAACCCCTGCACCTCTCCCGGCCCTTTCGAAAGCACGATGTCGGCCCCCGTGCTCTCCGCCTCCAGCCCCAGCGCCTCCACGTACCCCGATAGCAGCACGATCGGTATCTTCGGCCGGTCCTGCCGGATCTTCTTGATCACCTGCTGTCCGGTCATCCCCGGCATCCGGTAGTCGGTCACCACCAGGTCAAAGGTTTCTTCCTGAAACCGTTCCAGCCCGTCCGGCCCATTCGCTGCTGTCGTTACTTCGTGGCCCTGTTGCTCCAGGACCGTCCGCCGGGCAACCAGACCGTGGCGGTTGTCATCTATCAATAGTATCCGCAAGCTCTGCGCGCGCATTCTTTGTCCGGCAGCCTTTATGAGGGAAATGGGCCGTAGCGTAACAGGAACTTCCTGCCTCTGTCAACAGCCTGCTATGTCGCTGTAAAGAGGGAGAATCCAGGACTTGACTTTTCTCTGACCACTGGCCACTGCTACTCGACTTCGCGCGGCGCCGTGTACCCCGCCTTCGCCAGAACCTGGTACTTGACGTTCTTCCCCTTCTGATCGGTGATCCGCAGGTCCTTGTTGGTTTGCGGATCCACCAGCTTCACCAGGATCTTCCGGAACTTGCCGTCGCGGGTTTGGTTGGTGGGATTGTAGATCACGCTGTACTGGTTCCGCAGCGAACTCGAGATCTGCTGGAAGATGTTCGGAAACTCCCCGTAAAACCGCGGGAAGAACGACATGCCCCCGCTCTCTTTGGCGAAGGTCCGCATCTGGTTGTCGGCCTGCAAGAAGTCCAGCCGCGCGATCGGCCCCATGGCCCCGCGCGCGTCGTACCACTCGCGCAGCGCCTGCATCAGCCCCACCGCGTAAACCGCCGTCCCCCCGGTTTGCACCAGGTTCCGCGTCTTGTCGAACGTCAGTTTGCTGAACGTATCCACCCCCGAGGCGATCAGGACGATCGCCTTCCGCCCCTCGATCTCCTTCATCCGGTCGATGGTGTCGGTCAGGGCGTCGTACAGGTTCGACTCCGAGTACGCCGCGATCCGCAACCGCTGCATCGCCTCCTGGGCCTTCCGCTTGTCCTGCGAAAAGTCCGACAGGACCTCCGGCCGCAGGTCGTACGCCACCACCGCCACATAATCCTCCTGCCGCAGGGTTTGCAGGAACCCGTACGCCGCGGTCAGGGTCTGGTACCACGACTCCGTCCAGTACTGCTGGTACAGGTTACTGAACTCGATTACCATGCACACCGTCATCGGCGCTTCGCTGTTCCCCATCTTAATGATCTTCTGGGGAACGTTGTCCTCCAGGACCAGGAAATTGCCCGCCGGGATGTTGGGAATGAAATTCCCCCTGGGGTCCAGCACGGCCACGTCCACCGTTACCAGGTTCGCTGTCGTCTCGAAGGTCGCCAGATCGGCCGGCAGCGGCGTCCTTTTGGCTCGCGTGGGCGCCGGAGCGGGCGGGGGATCGGACTTCCTCTTCGGACGGGCCACCGTCTCCCCCGGCTCGCGCACCGGTCCCTGCTGCCCCACCAGCCCTATCACCGCCACCAACGCCATTCCCAGCATCCACTTCTTCATAACCGTCCCCCTAATCGAAATTCAGCACCAGGACCAACACGAATCAACCTCGTCGCAGATCTGCGGCGAGGTTGTTTCCCGCCGGCGCCTTAGTTAACCCACCGGTCCTGGTCTCGCTCCCGCTCCTGCTTCCGCATGTAGACCTCGAACTTCCTCTGCATCCTCTTCCGCCGCCACTGCTGATAGTACCCCGACACGTTCCATCCTAGGGTTAGACGATGCAGCCGGAAGCGCAGGTACACGTACCCGAACAGCATACCTCCCAGGTGGGCCACGTTGCTCACCGCGCTGCGGCGGTTGAAGCTGCTCATAAAGGCGATGAGTCCCATGATGAGCACGAAGTACCGGGCCTGGATCGGAAACAGGAAGCTGAAGAACACCGTCCGCTTCGGATACAGCAGCCCGAAGGCCAGAAGTATTCCGTAAATCGCCCCCGACGACCCGATGGTCGGTCCTCCCCCTCCCCCCAGCACCAGGGTCATCGTGATGTCGCACAAGCCCGCCCCCACCCCGCACAGCAGATAGTACCGCAGAAACTGCCGCATGCCCCAGTCCCGTTCCAGGTCCGCCCCGAACATCCACAGCGTCAGCATATTGAACAGGATATGCCCGAACCCGGAAGGGTCGTGCAGGAACATATAAGTGAACGGCTGCCAGATCATCCCGTGGAAGAAGCCGCTGGCCGAGACCCCCAGGATTCGCAGGAGTGTCGACACCAGCTCCGGATCCACCAGCCCCAGAAAAAAGAACACAACGAAGATGGCGCTGTTGAGGATCAACAGCCATTTGACCGCGTACGGAAAGTAACTCCCGATACCGAAGCTGCTCCCCGGATATCGGCTGTGCCCTCCCATGGATCGAGCCCTACCTCACCCCAGCATACCATGGCCCCGGACCTTGCTATTCTGGGGGGTTGTCACCAAGCCCCAACCTCCATGCGCCGCCACCGGTCCATTCACCCCCGCAGTCTGTTGTTCCAGCTCTTCGACTGGATCCGCGGCCGCGACCAGCTCCTGATCCGCGCCGGCGACGACCTGCCCCTCATCGTCGTGTCCCACCCCAGCGGCCAGCAGGCTTACGCCGAGACCCTGCGGACCGCCCTCTGCTACACCTACCGCCAGCTTTCTCCCGAGACGCGCCTGCGCTACAGCCACATCCTGCCCCGCCTGCCTTCCCTGGTGGTGGTCCTGCTCCGCCCCCGCAACGCCTGCTCCTGTCTGGGACATCACCATCCCGCCGGCACCGAGAGCCGCGTGGCCCGCCGCCTCAAGTCCGACACCGGCCTCCCCGTCGGTGAGCTCGACCTGGCAGTCGAAGCCATCCGCCGGTGGGAGCCCCTCCCCCTGGCTTCCCTGGCCGCGCAGCCTCCCCCGGACGTCCGCTTCCACACCGCCCTCCTGGCTGTCTTCCTCCACGAGCTCGAACACCTGGCTTTTCCCGACCACGACGAGCACGAGGTCCGCCGGCGCAGCACGGAGTTCTATGCGGCTTCTTTACAGGACTTCCTTGCGCAGGAGTTCGGGGGAAGCTACGGCATCTGACGTTTCCTCCCCATACCTCTTCAGCGTCACGGCCAGAACCTGCCAAGTCATTCCCAGCATGAACCAGACCTGCCAGTGCGAGAATACCCCGCCGGTCACCAGGAATAGCCCTACCCAGGTCAAATCAAAGGCCCACCGCCACGCGCAAAGGAAAAAACACATCACCCCCAACGGCCAGGCCAAGGCCGACCCCAGCAACGCCAAGCCTCGATTGGGCCGCCTATCCTCCCGCAGCCTCTTCTCGGTCCCCTGTATTCGGATTACGACCCGCATACTGTTCCCCAATGATACCACCACCTCGCCCATGCTATAACGACTTTATGCCCAGACTCAAGACCGCGGTCATCGGCACCGGCTTCGTCGGTCGCGTCCACGTGGAAGCCATCCGCCGGCTCGGCGACGTCGACCTGGCCGCCATCGCCGACCAGGATGACGATCTCGCCCACCGCTTCGCCCAGCAGCTCGGCGTCGATCGCTCCTATGGCGACTACCGCCGCCTGCTCGACGATCCCGAAATCCGCGCCGTCCACATCTGCGTCCCCAATTCCCTGCACTACGAGATCGCCAAGGCCGCCATCCAGGCCGGCAAGGGCGTCCTGTGCGAGAAGCCCCTGGCTGCCTCGGTCGCCGAAGCCACCGATCTGGTCGCCCTGGCCGCTCAGCACAAGGTCGTGAACGCCACCAGCTATAACCTTCGTTACTATCCTCTGGTCCAGCACATGCGCCGCCTGGTCGCCACAGGACAGATCGGCGATATCCTGGCGGTTCAGGGTACCTATTCACAGGATTGGCTCTTCTACGAAACGGACTACAACTGGCGCCTGGAGCCCGAGGCGGGCGGCAAATCCCGCGCCATGGCCGACATTGGCTCCCACTGGTGCGACATGGTCGAGTACGTCACCGCCTCTCGCATCTCTTCCCTTTGCGCGGAGCTCCAGACCTTCCACGCCACCCGCAAGAAGCCCAAGAAGCCTATCGAAACGTACGCCGGCAAGCTCCTCCAACCCGAGGACTACGTCGACGTTCCCATCCATACCGAAGACTTCGGCGCCATTCTCCTCCGTCTGGGCGATCGCGCCCGAGGCGCCCTCACCATCAACCAGGTAGCCGCCGGCCGCAAGAACCGCCTGCTGATCGAGATCTACGGCACCAAGCGCGGCCTCACCTGGGACGGCGAAAACCCCAATCAGCTCTGGATCGGCCGCCGCGACGGCAACAACGAGGTGGTGATCAAGGACCCCTCTCTGTTGGAGGCCCAGGCCCGCTCCTACGCCGACCTCCCCGGCGGCCACGCCGAAGGCTACGGCGACACCTTCAAACAGCTCTTCCGCCGCTTCTACGCCGCCCTCCGCAACCCCTCCGAGCCCGCCGAAGTCCCCACTTTCGCCGCCGGCCTCCGCCAGCTTCAGCTCATCGACGCGGTCCTGGACAGCTCCGGGAAGAAGTCCTGGGTCACCACGTAGGCCTGGGAAACGCGACCCCTGTAGGTGTGGGGCCGCCCGGGGGCCGCACCACATGAGGAACTCCCTTACGGTCGCGAGACCCCCAGGCTATAATAAGGACCGCATGCGCCCGGTTCTCATGACTCTAGCCGCGGCCGTAGCCCTGGCCCAGCAACCCCTCCCCAAGGACCATCCCCCCGTCCGCACCCCCGACCGCCGCCAAGCCGCCTCCCGCCTGACCTCCGAAATCGCCGGCCCCGCCTCCACTGCGGCCTCCCCCGTCCCTCGCCGTAACTTCATCGACGAATTCCTCTTCGCCAGGATGGAGCGCGACCGCATCCCCCACGCCCCGCTCGCCTCCGACGGCGAATTCTTCCGGCGCGTCCACCTCGACCTCACCGGCCGCCTCCCCGACCCCGCCGCCCTCCGTGACTTCGCCGCCTCCACCGACCCCCAAAAGCGCGACCGCCTCGTCGACCAGCTCATTCCCAGCCCCGCCTTCCTCGCCAAGTGGACCTACTGGTGGGGCGACCTGGCGATGACCAACTCCAACCGCCTCGGCACCGACGGCCGCAATCTTTTCTATCAGTACATCTACGACTCCCTGCACTTCAACCGCCCCTACAACGAGTTGGTCGAGGACCTCCTCACCCCTTCGGCCCTCAGCAACTGGTACGTCGGACCGGCCAGCTACCTGGTCCGCTGGGTGGTCATTGGTGATAACTGCGCCGATACCGTCCACGAGGACACCTCCGACGAGATCGCCATCCACGCCTACCGCCACTTCCTCGGCCTGAACCTGCAGTGCATCTCCTGCCACGACGGGCGCAATCACCTCGAGAAGATCAACACCTGGATGACCGCCCGCAAGCGTCAGGAGCTCTGGCAGCAGGCGGCGTTCTTCGGCAAGACCCGCGTCCTCCGCCGGGTCGAGATCTCCACCGACCGCGACGAGTACCTCATCGATGACCGCGGCGAAGGCTACAACGCCTCCGCCCGCAGCGTCGTCCGCATTCCCCGCAACGGCAAGGGTCCCATCGACCCCGTCTTCCTCCTCAGCGGCGAGAAGCCCGATCCCACGCGCCCCTTGCGGCCCCAGTTCGCCCGCATGCTCACCGGGCATCCCCAGTTCGCCCGGGCGACAGTAAATCTGTTCTGGGCCGAGCTGATGGGTGTCGGCATCGTCGATCCTCCTTGGGAGTTCGATCTCGCCCGCCCGGATCAGGCCACCCATTCGGAGCTCCTCGACGCCCTGGCCCAGGACTTCCGCGAGCACAACTACGACTGGCAGCGCCTGATGAAGCTCATCGCCAAGTCCAGTGCCTACCAGCTTTCCTCCAAGTTTCCCGGCGAATGGAAGGACGTCTATTCCCGCTACTACGCCCGCAAGTTCGTCCGCCGTCTGACCGCCGAGGAGCTTTACGACGCCATCGTGAAGTCCACCGAGCTTTACACGGAGTTGCCGGTCCGGGGCACCGGCCTGCGGGTAAAGTTCGCCACCGAGATGCGCTCCCCCGAGGACTTCCGCCCCTTCAAAGACATCAACTTCTTCCTGGACACCTTCGGCCAGACCAACCGCGATTACTCTGAGCGTCACACCGACGGCGCCATCACCCAGGCCATCCTGCTGATGAACGGCCCCTTCGTCCGCGAAAAGATCAAGCCCGCGCCGGGCAGCTACCTGGCCAAGCTCCTCGACCGCAACCTCCCGGACGACGAGCTTATCCGGCAACTCTACTGGAAGTTCCTCTCCCGCGCTCCCGACACCTCGGAGCTGGCCCTGGCCCAAGAGCTGCTCGCCGCCAACCGCCGCCAGGGACTCGAAGACCTCCAGTGGCTCCTGGTGAACAAGGTGGAGTTCCTCTTTAACTACTGACCATGCCGAACCTCCTCGACACCGTCCTCACCCGTCGCGAAGCCTTCCGGCTCGGCGCCCTTTCGGTCGCCGGCTACTGGTTTCTCCCCCTTCTCCGGCCCTACCAAGTCCGCGCCGCCGCCAAAGTCTCCCCCCGCTCCTCGGCCCGGTTCTGCATCTTCGTCATGCTCGACGGCGGCCAGAGCCAGGTGGACGCCTGGGACCTCAAGGAACACCAGTGGACGCCGCAGGACTTCGACATCCGCACCATCACGCCCGAGGTAAAGCTCCCCTACGCCCTCTACCCCCAGCTCGCCGCCCGTCTCGACAAGGTCCTCCTGGCCCGCTCGGCCAACGCCTGGGACGCCGTCCACGGGCGCGCGCAGTACTACGTCCAGGCCGGTCATCCCCTGAACCTGGCCCTCCAGAAGGAGATCCCGCCGATCGGCGCCGTCGTCGGCATGGAGTACGCCGCC
>JBGOUV010000140.1:0-15468 GCA_041477815.1 Terriglobia bacterium
GCGGTTACGTTCGGCTGCACGATGGGATAGCCCTTCCATGGGTGCTCCCAGAGCAGCGCCCCGTCGGCGAGCGCGACGCTGGTCGCGCCGGTGGCGCTCAACAGCAGGACCTGCGCGACCCCGTCGATGGTCAACAGACGCGGCGAGCTGTAGCTCGCGCCGCGGGATGGGCCCAGCCAGCGTAGAGCGCCGGTGACGCGGTCGCAGGCGACGAGTCTGCCGGAGACGCCCACGATGACGAGGTCGCCAACCACCAACGGCGAGCTCGCGAAGCCCCACGTCGGAGTCTTCATGGCGGCTTCCGACGCCGCGTTGCGCGACCACACGACGGCGCCGTTACCGGCGTCGAGCGCGTTCACAATTCCGGTCGCGCCGAAGGTGTACACGCGGCCCTTGCTGAGGGTCGGCGTCCCGCGCGGACCGGGACCGCCGTTCGACTCCCAGAACCGGGCGGTGTCGCGATGCGCCCATACCGGCTCGCCGGTGGTCAGTTTGTAACAGCCTACGACCTCGTCGGGACCGCGCTGCTCCTGGGTGTAGATGAGGTCGCCGCGGACCGCGAAGGACGACCAGCCGGGTCCGACCGGCCGGCGCCACATCGCGACCGGCGGCGACGCCGTCCAGTCGGTCTGGATCTGCACGCCGGCGACGATGCCGTCGCGGGGCCCGCGAAATCCCGGCCACACGGCTCCCGCCTCCGCTCCGTCGGGAGTCTCTTCGGCGGGACTCAACCGGAGTGTCGCGGGCTTCTTGCCGGATCTGGCCCCGGACTGGACCGCGACCGGTTTCTCGGGAGCAGGAGCAGGAGTCTCCGCTGCCGGCCGGGCCGGCGGTGGCGCCGGCGGCAAGCTGCCGGATTGGGCGACCAGCCGTTCCTCAGGGGTTTGCGTCCACCGCCAATGCAGGTCGTGATGGAGGGTAGCGGCGGTAAAGCCACCGGTCCGGACCAGCGCCCACGCTCCACACGCCAGCAGGATGGTCGCGGCCATGGTGGCGCGCCGAACCCCGTCCGAGAGATTCCGCGTGGCCACCGCCCAAGCTACAAAGGCGAGGCTCAGGCCCGGGATAGCCAAGAGATACAGCAAGATTCCTTGCGCCCCTGTCGCAATCGACACGTGGACGATGCTCTTTGTCGCGAACATCCCGGCGATCATCAGGACGATTGCGCCCAGGCGCTCGGACCAAGGCGCCCGGCTAAAGAACACCCACCACAGGGCGATCGCCAGCCCGCCGCCGAAGATGCCTCCAATCAGCCCATAGAGCAGGGCGTCGGGTACGACGACAGGGACGACAAACCTAAGCAACCACTGCAGGATCACGAGGACCACTCCGGGCCACAGCCGGAGCGGCTTCCGACGAGTCGGTTCCCCGGTTGGCGCGGTGGTCATGCCAGATGATACGCTGGCCACGAGCCGTTTGTTCCCTGGTTTCTTTGCAAACTCCGATCAAGAGCAGTCCCGGACCAGGCCCTGGCACTTGACACACCCGGTATAACAAGGATAGAGGGGGTCGGGGGGGCATGGTAGACATCAGCAGGCAATTCCATCCGGTCGCGGATCTGTCTCCGCTGCTCCACGGCGAGGCGTCCCAGGCGCTGGTCGGCCCGGCTCGCCCGGCTGCTGGGACAGGAAGCAACCAAACGGGCAGGACCGCCGGACCGACCTCGTCGCAGATCTGCTACCAGGTCCGGGCCCGCGCGCTCATTGTGCCCCCTCGCGCCCCGGGTCCTTCGGCATGCACTCGGACCAGGCCTTGCAGTCCCGCGGCTTCCTCCCTACCGGCTGACCTCCGCCTCCGTAAATTTGCGCGCCCGGCCCGATCGGCCCATGTACAATGGGAACGGCTATGGCACTCCGGTTCCTTGTTTTCGTGACGGTCGCCCTCGCCCAGGACGTCACCGAACAGCACGTCATGGCGCCGATGCGGGACGGGACGAAGCTCTCGACCTACCTCTACCTACCCGCAGGAAAGGGTCCCTGGCCGGTCCTGTATGAGCAGCGTTATGCCGACATCACCGGCGCCTCCAGTCGCAACAACGCCGCCGCCGTCGCCCGGAAGGGGTACGTGGTGGCGATGCAGAATTTCCGCGGCACCCACCTCTCCGAAGGAACCTATGTCGGCTACCGGGCGCTGGGGTTCGGCGAGCAGAGGGATGGCTACGACACCGTCCTGTGGCTCGCCAAGCAGCCCTGGTCCAACGGCAAGATCGGGACCTACGGAGGCTCCCAGGCCGGATACGCGCAGAATTTCCTGGCCGTCACGCAGCCGCCGCCCCTGGTGGCTCAGTTCATGACCGACACGGGCCAGAGCCTGTTCCACCTGGGTTATCGCCGGGGGGGAACCACGCGGGTGATGGATTTCCAGGACGCTCGCGATCCCCAGCACGCCCGGGATCTGCTCCACGAGATGTTCCGGCACCCGGTGTACGACGAGTTCTGGCAACTGGAAGATACCACCCGCCACTACGACAAGATGAACCTGCCGTGTTTCATTCTGGGCAGTTGGTACGACTACATGAACGTCGGGTCGGTCGAGAGTTTCATTGGGCGCCAGCACCACGGCGGGCCGCAGTCCCGCGGCCGGCAGCAACTGCTGATCGGTCCCTGGCTGCACGGCAGCAGCCAGCGGCCGACCACGGAGGTGGGGGACCTGGTTTACCCTGCCAACGCCCACTTCCCGGTTCGCGACCACATGGTGCGTTGGTTCGATCATTTCCTCAAGGGCATCGACAACGGCGTGGAGCGCGAGCCGACGGTTCGGTATTACGTCATGGGGGCGGTGGGTGAAGACGGCGCTCCCGGAAACGAGTGGCGCACCGCCCCGGATTGGCCCGTGGCCGCTCGCCCGACGGCCTATTATCTGCACGGCCCCGCTTCCGGCACGGCCGGCCGGCTTTCCACCGAGCTGCCGAAAGGCCCGAAGACCACGACCTACACGAGCGATCCGGCCCATCCGGCGCCGATCCCCGGGCGCGCCTTTCCCGGCGCGAAGGACGCCCGCGAGCATGAAAAGCATCCCGATGTGCGCACCTTTACCACCGATGTTCTGACCGCTCCGGTGGAGTGGACCGGACAGGTGCGGGCGGAGCTCTTCGTCTCGTCCAACGCGCGCGACGCGGATTTCATCGTTCGCGTGACCGATGTCTATCCGGACGGCCGGTCGATCTTGATCATGGACTGGCCCCGCCGCGCGCGCTTTCGCGAGGCCTGGGACCGCGAGATATTCATGAAGCCCGGCGAAGTCTACAAGATCGCTTTCGACGTCGGCTACCTCAGCCAGATTTTCAATAAGGGCCACCGGATCCGGATCAGCGTAGCCGGCACCGGGGCCCCGTTCTACGATCCCAACCCGCAAACCGGCGAGCCCCTGACCGCAGAGCCGGCCAAGAAGGTGTTTGTAGCCACCCATACGCTGCATCATGCCGCCCCCCAGGCGTCACGGATCCTGGCGCCGGTGCATTGAACCACCCGGCGCGCGGGTGTAAACTTGTAGCGTGGGTGAAGGTTGTGTGTCCTACAAGAACTGGAGGAATCATGTCGGAGAAACTAACTGAAGAGGTCGAGGAAAAGGGCGCCACCCGGCGCGAACTGCTGCAGCTTGGAAACGTGCTCGCCCTGCCGGTGCTGCTGGGCGGGTTGGAGGCCCAGGCGGCGCCCGGTCCGCTGAAGCCCGGGCCCGGGATCTACCAGTCCATCGGCGTGGAGCCGGTCATCAACTGCCGCGGTACGTTCACCATCATCGGCGCCTCGATCGAGCTGCCCGAGGTCCGGGCCGCGATGGACGCCGCCTCGCAATACTATGTGCAATTGGACGAACTGGCGGACGCGGTCGGGCGGCGCTTCGCCGAGCTGACCGGAGCGGAGTGGGGGATGGTGTCGGCCGGCTGCGCCGCCGGACTCAAGCACGTCACCGCCGCCTGCGTGGCCGGCGGCAACCCCGAGAAGCTTCTCCGCATTCCCGATATGGCCGGCCTCGACAAGACCGAGGTCATCATCCCCCGGACCTCGCGAACCGTCTATGATCACGCCATACGCAACATCGGCGTGAAGGTCATCATGGTGGATACGCCGGACGAGCTCGAGAACGCGATCAGTCCCCGGACGGCGATGATCTACCTAACCGCCGGCGGTCCGTCCGTATCGGGACCGCTCTCGCTCGAAGCTGTTGCCAAGATTGCGAAGCCCAAAAACATCCCCATCCTGGTGGATGCGGCTGCCGAGGTGCTGACGATTCCGAGCGTACACCTGGTGCGGGGCGCCACGGTCGTGGCCTATAGCGGCGGCAAGGCCATCTGCGGGCCGCAGTGCGCCGGGCTGCTGCTGGGCAAGAAGGACATCCTCATGTCGGCGTGGCAGGCCAGCTCGCCCCACCATGGTCCCGGCCGCGACAACAAGGTCGGCCGCGAAGAGACGTTGGGCATGCTGGCGGCCGTCGAGGCGTGGGTGAAGCGCGATCACGACGCCGAATGGAAGAAGTGGCTCTCCTACCTGGACACCATCGCCAAGCGGGTTTCGGCCATTGAAGGCGTGAAGACGGCGGTGCGCGAGCCCGCCGGCCTCTCCAACCGCAGCCCCTCGCTGACCATCACCTGGGACCCGGCCAAGCTGCACATCACCGGCGAAGAAGTGGCCGAGGACCTGGCCAGAAACAAGCCGCGGATCGCGCTCGGCGCCGGGGGTGGTTTTGGGGGTGGCCGCCGTGGCGCCCCCGAACCCGAAGCTGCCGGGACGACCGCCCTTTCCATCACCGCCTGGATGATGCGGCCCGGCGACGACAGGATCGTGGGCGACCGGATTTACGGCGTGCTCTCCCAGAAGCGCAGTCCCAAGCCCGCCGCGCCCGCTCCGGCCACCAACCTCAGTGGCCGCTGGGACGTCAGCGTCGAGTTCTTCAGCAGCCAGAGCCAGCACACCTTGTTCCTCGAGCAGGAGGGCAATCGGATCCAAGGCTCGCACAAGGGAGACTACTCGACGCGGGACGTGTTCGGCACCATCGAGGGGGACCAGGTAAAACTCCGTAGCACGACTACCGAGCGCGGCGATTCCGTCAGCTTCATCTTCGCGGGCGCCGTTTCCGGCGACACCATCTCGGGGCCGATCTACATGGGTGAATACCTGAACGCCAAGTTCACGGCCAAGCGACACGGTTATCCGTCCACGCGTGGCTCGATCCTGGTTCCAGGCGGTCCCCCGCTGGCCAACTGACGCGACGCCCACCACCGGGCCGGGCCGGGGGGCCCGGCGCGGCCCAGGGGGGCCGCCCCACTTGTCGCGGCAGAGCCGTCTAATCTCCCGCCCGCCGCGGCGGGACCAGCGACCGGCCGGCTGGAATCAGATAGGTGAACCAGCCGATCATCATCTCCTCCCAGGTCTGGTCGCCCCACTTCACCTCGACGCTGGGATCGGGGTTGTACTTGTTGTTGGGGGAGTTGTCGAAGTGGGCGACGCAATCGATGCGGGCGCCCTGCGGGAGCGTGAGGGGGTCGGCCAGCTCGTAGGTGAGCTGCCAGTTGAAGTCGTACCGAGGCACCTTCAGGAGCACCTGGTCGCGGCCATCGGGGAAGACGGCCGTATACTGGAAGTCCTTACCTCTTAGGTGCATGTGGGGCATGAAGCCATTGATTTGAACGTCCTGGCGCGCGGTCCAGGTGGGACCGGACCTCGAAGTTGGGGTCCTGGGGCGGGATCTTGAACCGCCCGTTGAGGGCGCGGCCGGTCAAACCGATGCACCATCGAAATGGTAGACTCCTACCTTGACCGGCATCTTCAGAAACCAGATCGGACTGCTGCTGGTCCTCTACGCGGCGGCCTTGGGGTGGCAGGCGTGGCGGGTAGGTATTACCTTCGACGAGCCGCACCACCTGGTGGACGGCTATATGTATTGGCTGCGGCAGGACACGCTGTTTCCGGCCGACACGCCGCCGCTGACACGGATTACCAGCGGCTGGGTGGCGCGGGCGATGGCCCTCCCGCTGCGTAAGGACACCGAGGGCTGGCAGCGGCAGGGATCGTTCGATATCGGCGGCGACCTCATTCGCGGGCTGGAGGCCTCCACCGTCCGGCGGGTGTTCTTTCTGACGCGGCTGACGTTCTTGATTTACCCGCTGGCCCTGGTTGGGCTGGTGTGGCGTTGGGGGCGGGAGATGTTCGGCGATACGGTGGCGCTGGTCGTGGCCGCCGGCACGGCGCTGGAGCCGACCATTCTCGCTCACGGCCCTCTGATCAAGTCGGATGTGGCGGCGGCATTTGGGGCGGTGCTGTTCGCCTACCTGGCCTGGCGTTACTGGCGGCAGCCCGGCCTCGGACGCCTGGCGGCTATGGCGGCGGGACTGCTGGTGGCCGTACTGGCCAAGTTCACGCTGCTGGCCTTCGTGCCGCTGGCGGTGGGCCTGGTGCTGTGGCGGGTACCGCGACTGACCGGCGTGGGGATCGTGGGCGCGGTCCTCTATCTCGGTATTCTGACCGGATATCAGTTCTATGAGGTGCGGAAGATCAAGGCCTTCGAGTACCAGCAGATGCGGGAGGAGGGCTTCACGCCGCGCGAGGTGCAGCTCGTCCGGAAGGTAGCCGGCAAACTGAACTGGCCGGCGCAGTTTGTGAAGGGTGTCCGCTACATCGGGGCCGCCGATCGCAACCAGGGCTTCCCCGCCTACCTGCTGGGCCGCAAGATCGAGTACGGCGCTCCTTGGTATTTTCCCGTGGCCTGGGCCATCAAGTTTCCGATCGCACTGCAGATCCTGACGCTGGCGGGGCTGGCCGCGACCGTGGCTCGCCTGGCGCGGCGGGAGGCCGGAGCGGCGGACGCCTTCCTGTGGCTGCCGCCGGTGTGCCTGCTGATCCCCGCTATCCTAACCCATATCCACATCGGGTTCCGACACATCCTGCCAGTGCTGCCGTTCTGCATTCTAGGGGGAGGCCTGGCGTTGGAGCGTTGGGGCCGCCGGCGCGGTTTCCGCGCGCTCGCCGCGGTCGCGGTGGTATGGCTGGCCGGGGCCTCGCTGTGGATCTACCCGCACGGTATCTCCTACTTCAACGAATGGATCGGGGGGCCGCGGAACGGCTGGAAATACTTGGCCGACAGCAATATCGATTGGGGCCAGAATCTGCCCGAGGTGGCCGCCTACGTGACCCGGAACAAGATCGAAAAGATCAAGGCGTTCTACTTCGGCTACGACGTATGGGACCACTATCTGGGGCCGGGGCGGGTGGAGGTGCAGGCCGCTCCGTGGGACCAGAAATGGGTCACCACCACGCGCCTGCAGCCGGCGCCGGGCGTCTACGCCGTGAGCGTGAACATGTTGCTGGGGTACTTTTTCGTTCCCGGCTATCAGGAGTATTTGTCCTCTTTCAAGGCGCGGGAGCCGGAGGCGCGGGCGGGGTGGTCCATTTTGATCTATCACGTGAAGTAGTCTTTCCGCCGATCAGGATAGCGTGAAGCTGTGGGCTCTCCTGCTGCTGGTGGGCGGCTCGACGAAAGCGCAAATCACCGTCAACGCGGCGGTGGTGGCGTTCGGAACGTTTGCGCAGGGTCAGACCATCCCGAGCCGGGCCGTGACCATCGCGTCGAGCGGTGCCTGGAAGGCGACGGCCGGGGCGACCTGGCTCACCGTCACCCCGGCAACCGGCGCGGGCTCGGTCACGCCGACCACCGTCACCCTGGCGATTGTCGCGGCGAACCTGCCGCTGCGGGAGACATCGCAGACCACCACGGTGGTGTTCGCCTCCACCGAGACCGCCGGGACGCCGGCGGCGCCGGCGAACCTCACCGTCACCATTACCTTCAAGCCACTGCTCACGGTGAGCCGGACGGCGTTCCGCTACAACGTCCTGCCGGGCCAGACGCCGCCGGTGGAGAGCTTCGCCCTCACCCTCAACGACCCCGGCAACGCCGGCTGGATCATCACCCCCGCCGTCACCACGCCGCGGGGCGGGACCTGGCTCAACGTCTCCACGCGGGCAGGGACGGGCAGCCTGGATACCGTCATTGTACTGGTCAATACCTCCGGACTGCCGGTGGGCGCCTACAGCGGGCTGATCACGGTGACGCCGGGCGCTCCGGCAACAGCCGTCGTCATCACGGTAAGCCTGGTGGTTACGTCCGGCGCGCCGAACGTGTCGCTGTCGAGCCCCTACTTCACGTCCGCGGGCGGCCTGTATTTTGCCGGGAGCGCTCCGGCGGCGCAGAACTTCACCCTGCTCAATACCGGGGGCAGCCAATTCAATTGGACCATCCAGACCACGACGGTGACGGGCGGGGCCTGGTTGCTGGCGTCGCCCAAGTCGGGGACCGCGGCGGCGACCATTACGGTAGCGGCCAACGGGATCGGACTTACCACCGGGTCCTACACGGGTAGCATTACTCTGAACGTCCCCGGAGCGATTGTCCCCTCCTTCACCGTGCCGGTAACGTATGTGATCAGCCCCACCACGCCGATCATCGCCGCCAGCGGCGTGGTGCACGCCGCGACCTTCCTGAACGGCCCGGTCTCGCCCGGACAGTTGGTGACCCTGTTCGGCGCGAACCTCGCCAACGGCACGGCTGCAGCCGCGCCGGCGGACAACCTGTTCCCCACCACCCTGGGCGCCACCGCGGTCACCATGGACGGCCTGCCTTGTCCTCTGCTCTTCGTATCGCCCACCCAGATCAACCTGCAGACGCCCTTCGAAGTCCCCGGGCCGACCGCGCAGGTGGTGGTCAGTCTGGGCGAAATATCAAGCCAGCCGGCGGTGGTCAACGTGGAGGCCGCCGCACCGGCGATGTTTTCGATCGACGGCACGGGCGCGGGGCTGGCGACGATCCTAAGGAACACCGACTATACCCTGGTGACGGCGACGAACCCGGCGCGGCGCGGCGACGTGCTGGCCATCTTCTGCACCGGTCTGGGACAGGTACGGGGCGGGGGCCTTACCGGCATGGCGGCGTCCGAGCCCTTACCGGCCAGCGCGGCGATAGCGGTGAACTTCGGGGCTACGGCGGCGGCGGTGCGGTACGCCGGTCTGGCTATCGGGTTCCTTGGTTTGTATCAGATTAACGTAGTGGTCCCGGCAGCGTCTGGCGGGGCCGGGGGCCTCATTGCGGTCACGATCAAGATCGGCGCCGTCACCAGTCCGGCGATGAGCACCTTTGTCTCCGCGCAGCCGCGATAGGGAGTATAATCCGGATATGAGCACCGCCGTCAGCCTCCTCACGGTAGAGGAGTTCTTGCAGCTTCCCGAAGAGTTGGACGTCAAGGCCGAGTTGATCGAAGGAGTCGTGGTTGAGATGGGAAGAGGAAGATTGCGGCATGAGCTTGGCAAGGCCGAGTTCAACAAGTTCCTTACAGGGTATGCGCTCGGCAACCCCATCGGTGTCGTTCTTTCGGAAACCCTGTTTGTGCTGGGGGACGGAAACGCGTTCCAGCCGGATGTCTCGTTCGTCCGAACCGAGAGGCTGGCCGGCCAGGACCCGGAGAAGAACTTCCAGGGAGCTCCAGATTTGGCCGTCGAAGTCGTGTCCTCGGAAACGGCGGCCCAGCTTGAAAGGAAGGTTCGCCTCTACCTGCGGGCCGGGAGCCGGGCGGTTTGGGTTGCCTATCCGGAGGAGCGGGGGGTTCGCGCGTTCCACGCCGACGGCATCGCCCGCTGGCTGGAAGGGGACCAGGTATTGGAAGAACCCGACCTGCTGCCCGGATTCGCGGTGAAGGTGTCGCAGCTCTTCGAAGGGATTTAGTTACACGGCGGCCAGGTCGATCCCGTACTTTTTGCTCTCTTCCTCGTAGTAGCGCCGGAACAGCAGATCCCATTCCTCGCTGCCCTCCGGGATCTCACGCTTCTGGGATTTGATCTTCACGCGGGCGGCGTGGTCGATCTTGTCCTCGGTCTGGAGAATCTCGGTCAGGGCGCGGACAATCTCCAGGCGCACGTCGTTCCACTCCATCTTGAACTTGACCTTGGGAGTGCGGCGGAGATGGGCGGCCATCTTGTGGCTGATCTCGTTGATCTTCTCGCGCGAGAGCTTCATGCGGTCGCCGGTCTCGCGTCCCGAGGACCTCACGATCTTGCGCTCGGCCAGCAGCATCCGCTTGGTGCGCTTGAACATGTCCTGGTAGCTGACGCTTTCGCGCCGCATGTAGTCGGCGTACTGCCCCAGCAACTCGCGCACCTCGTCGTTGATGCGGTCCTCGACCGACAGCTCTTCGACGATCAGGCCGTCGACAGCTTCCCGGACCAGGTTGTCGTCGCCGGCCTCGAGTGGTCCGGCGACCAGCCGCTTGGTCAACTGCCGCGCCAGATACGCGATAAACGCCCTGGAAAGCAACATTCTGGAGTCAGTGTAACATAGGACCGTATTGCAGCACGGTCACCTTCTCCTGCGTGATGAGGCCGCTGCCCATCATGGGATCGAGGATCTCGACGAAAGCGCGGATCTTTTGGTCAATTTTCATCGAGCTCCATGTGGTTCATCAGCGTAACGCCGCCAATAGGCCGCCGGTCTGGCGGAGGAGGTTGAGACGGGCCTTGTCGGCGTTGGTTTGGGCGTCGTAGAAGATCTCCCATTTTTGAGCCTCCAGGAGCCGGGCCTGCTCCACCTCGCGCAGGATCACGCGGCCTTCGTCGAAGCGGGCCAGGGACACGGTAAGCGACTCGCGAGCCAGGTCCAGCTCCAGGCGGCTGAGGTCGCGGGCCGAGTCGGCCTGCTGGGTCTCGCGAAACAGGCGCCGGGTCTCGAGGGCGGCCCCGGCGCGCGCCGCTTGCAGACGCAGCCGGGCCTGTTCGGCCTCCGTCTGGGCCTGGGCCACCCGCGGCTCGATCTGGCTGCGGGCGAAGACCGGAACTTGAACCGACACGCCGAGCTGGCCGTTGTGGCGCTCGAAGCTGCTGAAAAAATCCTCGTAGTGGTTGAAGCGGCCGAGCATGGCGTATTGAGCCACCAGGTCCACGCGGGGGTACTTGGCCGCCTTCTCTGCGTCTATCTGATATCCTTTGGCCCGGGCGACGGCCTCCAGACGCTTGATCTCCTGGCTGGCGGCGACGGCGGCCTGGATGGCGGCTTCCTCGGTTTCCGGGAGGGCGGCCTGGCCGGGCAGGCGGGTCTCCACGGGGGCGAGGGGGTCCGGGCCGAGGCCGAGGTCGCTGCGCAGGGTGGCTTCGAGCAGGGCGGCGTGAGACTCGAGGTCCTGCTGGCGCGCGCGGGCGCGGGCCGTCTCGACGCGGGCCCGGGTACGCTCCAGAGGCAAGTCGCGACCGGCGCCGACGCGCTCCTCGACGAGCTGCTCGACCCGCCGCACGGTCTCCACCTGCCGGCCCGCCGCGGCCGCCGCCCGCACCGCGCGCTCCCAGTCGAGATAGGTCGTGGCGACGCGGAAGGCGATCTCCTCGGCCCGGGCGCCGGTGGCGTGCTCAGCGGCGCCGGCCATTTCGCGCGCTTCCTTCACCCGCATCGACTGGGGCCGGTTATAGACGAACTGCGAGCCTTGCGCCTGTACGATGGACGGGGCCGAGCCCTCGATGGAGAGCGGGAAGCCGCTCGAGTAAGCCAAGCCGCTGCCCACGGCGATGCGAGGCACGAAAGGAGCGCGCGCTTCGCGCACTCCCAGCCGCGCCTTCTCCTCGTCGAGCTTGGCCAGCAGCACGTCGGAATTCTGCCGCAGCGCCAGGTCGACGGCCTGCTGCAGGGTGAGGGGACGAGCTTCGCCCCAGGCGGCCGCCGCGGCGGCCAGCAGGATAAGGATCTTATTCATACCGTAAAGCCTCCGTGGGATTCAGTTGGCTGGCCCGCGAGGCCGGCAGCAGCCCGAACACCACTCCCACCGAGCAGGAGACGAACAGCGCCGCCACAATGGACAGGGCCGAGATGGGGATCTCCACACCCGGCGCCAGGTGTCGCGCCGCCAGCGGCACAGCCACGCCGGCGAAGATACCCACCATCCCGCCGAGGAAACTCATGGTGCTCGCCTCCACCAGAAACTGCTCCCGGATCTGCCGCCGGGTGGCTCCCAGCGCCATCCGCAGCCCGATCTCGCGGGTCCGCTCGGTCACCGTCACCAGCATGATATTCATAATGAAGATACCACTGATGGTCAGGGCGATGGCCGAAACCAGCAACAGAACGATGGTGAGGCCGAAGGAGATCTGGCGCGCGGCGGCCAGCAGCGAGCGCAGATTGTCCACTTTGTAGAGGGCGCCGGGACGGTGGCGGCTTTCCAGGATCTGCCGCACCTGCCGGGTGGCCGGGTCCACGTCGCCGCTGGTCCGGATGGCGACGTAGAGCGGGTCGACGCGCAGCACCGGGTCGAAGTATCGCATCACGGTGATGGGGATCAGTATCGATTCGCCCGAGATCTCCGACTGGCCGAAGGTCTCGACGCCCTCGCGGAACACTCCGATCACGGTGAACTGCAACCCGTGGACCTTCAGGCGGGCGCCGATGGCGTTACGCGCGCCGCTGTAGAGGCGCTGGGCGAGGTCGGCCGTGACCAGACAGACCTTCTGGCGGGTGACCAGCTCCTCCTCGTCGTAGAAGCGGCCGGCCAGGATGCTGAGGTGGCGGACGATGCGGTAGTCGATGTTAGAACCGAGCACGGCCACCTGGCGCTCCTGGCCGTCGACCACGATGCGGTCGAAGCTCTTGACCACTCCGGCCACGCCCAGGGCCCGCTCCCCCAACTGGCGGCGGACGGCGTCGGCGTCGTCGAGGGTGAGGTAGTCGCTCTGTTGCTCGCCGGTGGCGCTTCCGCCCGGCTCGTAGAAGGCGTAAACCAGGTTCGATCCGACCCCCTCGATCAGTCTTAGCACGAACGCCCGGCCCGCCAGCGCCACAGTGACGACGATGATGACCGAGGCGTTGCCGATCACCATCCCCAGTCCGGTGAGCCCGGCGCGGAGCTTGTGGGCGTGCAGGGCGGCGAGGGCGAACTGGATGGACTCGAGAAACACCGTGTTCTACCCCAGTTTTTTCAGTAGCGCCTCGACCTCCGAGGGCGGCGGGTCGTCCGGCTTCCGCGACGACTTCAGGTACCTCTCCAGCAGCTCACGGGCCTGCTGGGGATGGCGGTTGGCCACGGCGAGCTGCTTGCCTCTGGCGAAGAGGTACTCGGGAGAGTCGGGGGCGAGGCGGGCGGCGCGGTCGAACAGGGCGTCGGCTTCGGAGTGGCGGCCGCGCTCGGCGAGGAAAGCGGCCAGCTCCAGGAGGCGGCCTACCTTGTCCGGCTCCAGCTCCAGGGCCTGACGGTACTCGCGCTCGGCTCCCGCGTAGTCTTTTTTCTTGGCCAGGATCAGGGCTCGGGCCCGGTGGCCTTCCGGGGCGCTGATCTGGGCCAGCCGCTCGGCCAGCGCCGGCGCTTTGTCCGCACCGCCCCCCACCACGGAGGGGGCGGCCAGGTAGAATTCCAGCAGATCGTTCAGGAAGTCGGTATTGCCGGGATCCAGCCCGACGGCCCTTTCAAAAGCGGAGGCCACCTTCTTGGCCAATCCCATGGCCCGGAAAAACACCACGCGCTCGGCGCGACGGCCGCAGGCTTTGCCGTACCAGTTGTGGTAGCGCGCCGTTTGCGGCTGGGCTTGGATGGCCTGCTCGAACAGCGACATGGCCTTCTCGTAGTCTTCGGCGGCGTAGGCCTGCTGGCCGGCTTGGAAGAGTTTTTCGGGAGTTTGGGAGGCGGTTAGAGCCAGGGCCAGGGTGAGCAGCGAGACGATCCGAGCCCCCTGGCCCAGCCTGCCGAATTCCAGTGAATGCAAGAAGCCGGCTAGGGGGCCGGCTGCGGCCCCGGGGGGCCGCCCCACGTGGTTCATGGGGCCACCTTTGGATCCACCTTATCGCCGGGCTGGAACACCCGCTCGCCGGGGAGGAGCACCAGTTGACCTTCCGACAGGCCTTCCAGGACCTCTACCTGGGTGGGGTCCTGGATGCCCAGCTTGACGGGGCGGCGGGTTACTGAGGCTCCCTTATCTATGGTTAAGACAAACGATCGCCGGGCCTCCCGGACTACCGCTTCGCGCGGGATGGAGAGCGCGTTTTCCGCACGTCCGGTTTGGATGGAGACGTTCACGGTGACGTTGGGCAGCAGGCGGCGCGCGGGATTGTCCACCGTGCACAGCACCTCGCCTACGCTGCGCGTGCCCGCCATTTTGATCTCCGACGGGAGCCGCTCGACGGTCCCCTTCCAGCGCTGCCCGGGCAGGGCGTCCCAGCCGATCTCAACCGCCTGACCTGCCGCCACGCGGCCCAGCTCCGGCTCGTCTACCAGCACCCGCACCGCGACCTTATCCAGCAGACCCACCTGGGCGGCGACGTACCCCGGGTTGTAGAGGACGCCGGGCTTCAGGTTGAGAGCGTACAAGACTCCGGTGGCGGGACTCCGGATCTCCAAGTCGCGCACCGTGGTCTCGGCCTGGGCCACGGCGGTTTCGGCCTCGCGGATGCGCGCTTCCACGCGCCGGCGGTCCTCGGGGGCCACCAGCGACCGCCGGCGTTTTTGGAGTCCCTCCAGGTCGGCGCCCAGCCGGGCCAGCTTGGCTTCTTCGTCCATCAACTCCAGGCGGGTGGCGGCCTGGCGCTCGACCAGGCGGTGCAGGGCGGCTACCTCGCGCTTCGAGGCCTCGCGGTCGAGTTCCACCTTGGCCAGAGCCGCGTCCAGCTCGGCCAACGCCGCCGCGCCGCCGCCGCGCTCCACCACGGCCCGCTCGGTCCGGACGATCTCCAGTTGCGCCCGGGCCCGATCCACGGCCTCCCGCGCGGCCCGATCCTCCACGGTGGCCAGAGGCTGGCCGGCCTGGACCGGATCGCCTTCGCTCACCCGCACCTCGCGGACCACCACTGCCGCCCGGACCGGCACGGCCACTCTACCTAGAGCTTCTACCTTGCCATTGGTGGTCAGTACCTGTATCACGGTCGCCCGCCCCACCCGCACCGCCGGAGCCTCGGGCGGGCCGCTGCGCCGCGAGTACACGAACAGCGTGATGACCACTCCCACGCCCGCCGCCGTTAGTAGTATCCGCTTCACGCTACTACTGCTTCCTATACGCGAAATCCCACACCTGCACATTCACCTGGTCCTGCGTAAACTGCACCACCGCGTACTCCCCCGGCTCCATCGGCTCCACCGGCCAGATACGGTACACGTTCGGCGCCAGTTGCTGCCGGAATACCTCGACTTCCTTCTGCTCCTCGATGGTCTCCTTGGTGACGGGCACGATGGTAATGTTCTCGACGATGCGCGCGTCCTTCTTGGGCGTCAGCTTGATGATCCCGAACCTTTCGGTCTTGTCCAGCCGGATGTAAAACGCCGGCCGGGATTCGTTCACCACGAACGCCGACTTCTCCCCCTCCAGCTCCACCGTGGCCTTGCCCGATATGATCGGAATCGGGCTGATCGCTTTCAGCACCGACCGCCGCTTGTCCCCCTTCATCTTGGGCTCGCCCTGCTTCAGCGCCGCAGGCTGCTCGCCGTTGGCCCAGTACACCCCGTCGTCGAGGGGGACCTTGTGTAAC
>JBGOUV010000259.1:0-10159 GCA_041477815.1 Terriglobia bacterium
CGCAAAGCCGCCAAGAAGGACTTTGCGATCTTGGCGTCTTGGCGCGAGATCGGAGTACTGACGCCCGAGTGCCCGCCCGTCCGCTGCCAGAAACGTGGCGGCGACGCTCGAGGCCTTCGACCGCACCGGGGGACGGACGTTCGTGCCGGCCCCCCGGGGGCCGCCGAGCGCGCCGGGGCCGTAGGTAGGCGGTCGCCATCGGCTGGAGTGCCCCATTTATTGCTTTCTATGTATCACCCAGTCTTCAATCGTAAGACCATCCACGAATCGGAAGCCGGCATCATTAGTGACCAAGATCAGGTCATGGACTTGGGCGATCGCTGCGATCCACATATCGTTGGTCTCGATCGGCGTCCCCTTGCGCCGAAGGTCGGCGAAGATCTGCGCATACTGCTCGGCTACCTGAGATGTGATCCCGAGCACTTCGGTGGCTTGCGCCACAGCGAATCGATAGAGCTCTCTCAAACGATCTCTGCGCCCTTCCTCCTCGATCAACTCTACGCCTGCCAACAATTCCGCCTGGGCTACCACCGGCATGTACAGGGTGGTCTCCGCGGGGAGGGCTTGAATGCGAGCAACAACTTCAGGTCGTCTCCGTTGGATGCTGCTCCAGTGATTCGTGTCCAGCAGGTATTTCACGGTTTCTAACGCCACATCGACCAATCGATTCGGCGGCACTCCCGGGCAGCCCGTTCCAGAGTTTCCGCTTCCTCATCGGTTAACGACCCGGCCAATTCCAGAATGGCTTGGGGCGATCCCTTCCGTCGCTCCTTCTCTGGCTCCACGATCACTTCCACTCTGGTGCCTTCGGCGAATGGGAGCGGCTCATCCAGGGCGATTCCATTGCTCTTGACTGTGCCTCGGTAGCTCATGAGGTTGTCTCCCCGCTACTACTTCATTCAGGCGCCAAACGGCTCTGCCGTCGTAGACCGTAAATGAGGCGGACGAATTGCGCGGCTTCCACAGGATCGGCTGCCACGGAATGCCGGAGAAGTTCCTCCCGACTGATCCCGCGTTTTGATCGAGCCTTCTGCCCGAGCGTTCTCCGGCTTGTCGCCGGTGTCAGCCCTCTTATGGTGACCCTTGCCACGTTTCAAGTATACCGCCGAACCCCGTACAATACGGGTAGGAGGAGGACCCTTTGCCAACCAAGACCACCTCGCCCACCCCTCCTGTTCCACTCTGGCGGCGCCGATCTCGGCTGGGAGCGGGGCTCGCCGCAGCCGGTCTGTACGCCCTCGCAGCATGGTACTTCATACGATCTGGCCAGCAACAACCCTCACCGAAAAACGCTATGCTTGCGCAGCTTACCGATCAGCCTGGCCAAGAGCTGTTCCCGAGCCTTTCTCGGGATGCCAAATTCGTAGCCTACCCGGCTAGTGGACACATATTTTTACAACACATTGGCGAGAAGAGTCGGATCGACCGCACCAAAGATTCGACGAGCCACCACTGGCAGCCCGCTTTCTCTCCCGACTGCTGGCGATACCGGTAGTGGCGGGATAGTCGTTCATTCCTTAAAGGATTGGACATGCCAGCAGCTCACGGATGCAGGGAACTTTCCTATTTGGTTGAGCGACAGCCGCAGACTGATGTTCAGCCACGGGGACAAGATCTTGGTGGCCGATACAAAATCAGGCAGGGCTCACGAAATTCTGTCCGCCACTCCCCCTATCGTTTTGGGACTCTCCAGGGATGATCGCCTGATTTATTTCTCCACGATCTCAGTGGAGACTGACATCCGGATGTCCAGTCTGAAATGACTAGGCGATGTGCGCCCCCCGCGTCTCCAGGTACACCGCGTAGAGCGACTGGCTGCCGGTCATGAACAGCCGGTTGCGCTTGGTCCCCCCGAAGCAGACGTTGGAGCAGATCTCCGGCAGCAGGATCATGCCGATCCGCTCACCCGACGGGGCGAACGTGTGGACCCCGTCGTAACCGGGCCCCACCCAGCCGGCCCCCACCCAGATGTTGCCGTCGACGTCGGCGCGGATGCCGTCGGCCAGTCCGGCGCCCTTGCCGGCCAGCTCCATCGAGCAGAACCGGCGGCTGTTGCGCAGCGTCTTGCCGTCGGCCACGTCCCACACCTGGATGATCTTCGGCGCCTGCGGATTGTGGGTGGCGCCGGTGTCGGCGATGTAGAGCTTCTTGTAGTCCGGCGAAAAGCAGAGGCCGTTCGGCTTGAACAGCTCGTCGGTGACCAGGTCCATGCGGCCGGTCTTGCCGTCGATGCGGTAGACGGCCTCCTTGAGGAGCAGCTCGCCCTTGTTGCCTTCGTAGTCGAGCAGAGCGCCGTAGCCCGGGTCGGTGAACCAGATGTCGCCGTCGGGATGTACTACTACGTCGTTGGGGGCGTTGAGGGCCTTGCCCTGCCACTTGTCGGCCAGGACGGTCGTCTTGCCGTTGGCCTCGTAGCGGACCACCCGCCGGTTGCCGTGCTCGCAGGCGATCTGCCGGCCCTGCCAGTCGAAGGTGTTGCCGTTGCTGTTCCCGGCCGGATTGCGGAACACGCTGACGTGCCCGTCCTCTTCGAGCCACCGCATCTGCACGTTGTTGGGAATATCGCTCCACACCAGGTAGCGGCCGACGCCGTTCCAGGCCGGCCCCTCCGCCCACATCATGCCAGTATGCAGCCGCTGGATCGGCGTATTGCTGATCTTGTATTTGGCGAACCGCTGGTCGAGCACCACCACGTCGGGCTCGGGGTAGCGGACCGGGGCCTTGCCGCTCCAGTCGCGGGGGGTTTGGGCGGCGAGAGGAGCGGCCAGAAGAAACGAGCGTCGGCTGAAGTGTAGCGCCATGTGATCCTCCTCCTACGGCAGCTTGGTGGTCTGGTGAGCTACCAGCCGCCACTGTACACCCTGCTTGACCCAGAAGTGCATGATCATCAGGCGGTCATCGAAGGGATTCCCGTTACTCTTGCCGGTCATGCGGGCCTTGGAGTGCGCGACGGCGGAGTCGCCGTAGATCCGGACGGTGGTGCTTTGGAGCTCGATGGCATCGTACTTCTGGGCGCCGCTGTGGAGCCGGGCCAGGTACTCCTTCTTCGTCTCGATGTTGCCCGTGGAATGGGCGTAGATGAGCCCGTCGCCGAGGATACGATCGAGGGCGGCGTAGTCCAGTCCGGTGACGGCCGCGGTCCACCCTTTCTCGGCCTTGCGGATCTCTTCGTCGGTGGCGGCGGGTAGCAGGGTGAAGGCGGTGAGGAGAAGCGGGATGATTCGGCGCATGAAGAGGATGATAGCATTCCCTTATGATTTTTCCCGCCCTCCTGGCCCTGGCCGCCTCCGCGTCATGGGTCCAACTGGCTCAGGACCCCACCGGCGCCCGCCGCGCCTCCGCCGTACGCTACGTCCCCGAGACGCAGTCCTTCTTCCTCTGGGGCTTCCTGAACGACGACCCCAACCTGCTCCAGGAGCTCCCCCTCCAGCCCACCCCCGAGTACGATGTAGTCTTCTTCCATCCCGACCAGCCCCGCTGGCAGAACCACCTCCCGCCCAGCCGTCCTCACCCCTTGGCCCCGATTCCCCGCACCTACTCCGGCATCACCACCGGCAGCGAGCGGACCGTCCTGCGCTGGCCCACGGAGGACCGCCCCGGCGTCCCCCGCCCCGACCTGAACATCGTCCACGACCAGGTAGCCTGGCACCCCACCCTCCGTTCCCTGGTCTATTTCACCGGCGGCGCCACCCTCGCCTACCACGTCGCCGACCGCCGCTGGCGAGACCTCGCGCCCCTTTCCTCCCCGCCCCCCGTGGTCGGCGGCTCCCTCGTCTACGACCCCGTCAACGACCAGCTCGTCCTGTTCGGCGGCGGCCACGTCGCCGAGCGCGCCCCCAACGGGCGTATCGCCGGTTACACCGGGCTGTGGGTCTACAAGACCAAGGATAACGAGTGGCGCCCCTGGCCCCTGATGACCCTCCCGGCACCTCGTATGAATACCCGTATGGCGCTGGACACCCGCCGTCAGACCCTGGTCCTGTTCGGCGGCCACGCCCAGACTCACGCCCTGGCCGACACCTGGCTCTTCGACCTGAAGTCCCTCACCTGGCGCCGCTCCGGCGCCACCGGCCCGGAGGCCCGCGCCGGCCATTTCACCGTCTACGATCCCCATACTGGCTGGACCATCATCGGCGGCGGCTACAACACCAAAGACCTCACCGACATGTGGGCCTACGACCCCCAGTCCGACCGCTGGCTGCAACTCCCCGGTCAGGTCCCCACTGGCTTCTACCTCACCGCGGACTACGACCCCGAGCGCCGCCTCATTCTCCTGGTCACCTCCACGCGCCGCCCCAACGACTCCTCCACCTGCAACACTCTATATCCCGTCCGCACCACCTACGCCTACTACCTCAACAATCCCCAACCAACACCCATCACCCAACACCCATCACCCGTCACCCCGCCCCCTTCCCCCATCACCCGACACCCATCACCCAACACCCAGACGGCCGTCCGCTTCCCCAACCTGTGGGTCCCCCTCCCCGGCGACGGCCAGACGCGCACGTGGGGCTCGGCCACGTTTGACACCGCCCGCGGCCGCATCCTCTATTGGGGCGGGGGACACTGCGGCTACGAGGGCAACGACGTCGACTCCTACGACGTCGCCTCCCAAGCCTGGCTCCCCTCCCCCACCCCGGCGGAATTTCCCGAGCGCACCTGGGACCACGGCGTCCGCCTCGCCGGCGTCACTTTCTCCGGCGCCCCCTGGACCGACCACGGCCGCAAAGTCTACGCCTTCGACCCCGCCACCCGCCGCATGATCCTGGTAAAACCCATCCGCCTCACCTCCGGCTACAACCCCGAGCCTCTCCGGCTCTTCCCCGCCAGGCGCGCCGCCGCCCCCGACGCCCTGGTTCCCCCCACTTCCTATACCCGCTACGCCACCTGGTCCTGGGACCCCGACACCGGTCAGTGGGACCTGCTCGGCCCCGCCCCCGCCGGACTCGATACCTTGGTAACTACTAAGCACGGCGTCATGGGCGTCACCGTCGACTGGCCTTCCCGCCTCAACGACGCCGGCTACCAGCTCCCCTACAGCCCTGTGCACCCCCCTGTCGACAACGCCGTGTATCACTTCGACCCTACTCGCCGCCAATGGGAACGCCTCGGCCAACCGCAAGCCCCGTCCCCCCCAAACCTCTACGAGATGACCGCTCTGGTCTACGACTCCACCCGCGACCAACTCCTCCTCCACGGCGCCGGTCCGCGCCGCGACGAAACCTGGGCCTTCGACCTGGCCACCAAGCGCTGGCGCAACCTCGAAACCCCGGCTCCTGCCCCCACGGCCGCGAGGGAGGCCGCCTACCTCCCCCGAGAGGACGTGCTGCTTCTGTATGGCTCCACGCTGTGGGCCTACAAACCCGGCGAGAACCGCTGGCGCCAACCGGACATCGCCGCTATCCCCAATACCCGCCCCACCCAAAACCGCGCCCTGGTCTATGACCCCGAGCGCGACGTGGTCCTGCTCGTCCTGGGTCCGACCAATGGTTCCGCCACCGTCAACGCCCTGCGCTATCGCCACGCCTCCGCCCGCTTCGTCACTTCCCCACCCACCGCGGCAAGGTAGTGGTCAAAGCCGGCAGATATGTTATCAGTAGTACTCCCACCAACAGCACGAGCATCATCGGCACCGCCGCCCGCGCCACCTCCGGCATCGGTTTCCCGAAGCGGTACGAGGCCAGGAACAGGTTCATGCCCACGGGCGGCGTCAAGTACCCCAACTCGAGGTTCGCCAGAAAAATGATCCCGAGGTGCACCGGATCGACGCCGAACGCGGTCCCGATCGGGATCACCAGCGGCGCCACCACCACGATGGCGCTGAAGACGTCCATCAGGCATCCCACGATCAACAACAGCGCGTTCAGCAGCAGCAGGAACACCCACGGGGAGTGGATCGACGCCGTGGCCCAATCCACAGCGCGCGCCGGGATCTGCGCGTCGATCAGGTAGTTCGTGAACCCCAGCGCCACACCCAAGATCAGCAATACCCCGCCGATCAGCAGGCCGCACTCGGTCATCACCCGCCCCAGGTCGGGGAGCTTCAGGTCCCGGTGAATGATGGCCTCCACCACGAAGGCGTACAACGCCGTCAGCGCCGCCGCCTCTACGAGCGTGGCGAATCCCCCGAACAACCCGGCAAACGCCACCACCGGCAGCAGCAATTCCCACTTGGCCTCCCAGAGCGCCTGCCGCGCCTCCTGCCACCGAAACACCGCGCCCTCCCCCGCTGCCGCCGGCGGACTCTGCCGGATTCCCCACCACGCCGTCAATAGGACCAGGAGGATGCCGGGCGCGATGCCCCCCAGGAACATGTCCTTCATCGGGACTTTGGCGATGATCGCGTACAGGATCAGCGGCAAACAGGGCGGAAACAGCAGTCCCAGCGACCCCGCCCCGGTCAGCAGTCCCAGCGCGTTGCGCTCACTGTACCGGGACGCCAGCAGGATCGGCATCAGCAATCCCCCCAGGGCCAGGATGGTCACCCCCGAGCCTCCGGTAAACGAAGTAAAGAACGCGCACACCAGCGCCGTGACGATGGCCGGCCCGCCCCGGAACCATCCCACCAGCTCCTGAAACACCCGGATCAATCGGCGCGACGCCCCGCCCTCCGCCAGCAGGTACCCGGCGAGGGTGAACAGCGGCACGGTGGGGATGGAAGGATTCACCACCTGCCGGTAATGATCGAGAGGTATGGAGGCCACCGGCAGCCCCTCGCCCCAGAACAGGATCGCCGCCGCGCCCCCCAAGGTTACAAACACCGGCGCGCCCAGCGCCGTCGCCGCCACCACCAGCACCAGTGCCGGGGTCACCAGGCGCGACGCCTCCAGCGGCGGACGCACGCCCACCGCCACCAACGCCACGGCCACCGCCAGCGTCAACGCGCGTCCTCTCCAACCCTCGCCGCCGTGCCACACCAGTCGCACCGCCACCGCCCCGAACCCCAGCGGCAGCACGCCCTGCACCACCCACACCGGCACGCCGTAGGCCAGAATATTGCCCGCCCCCCGCTCGGTCCCGACAAACACCACCGCGCCCCAACACAGCACCGCGCTGATCCCCGCCCCCACGCCGTAGCCAAAGATCCGGGCCGCCGACTTGAGCGTTCCCTTCAGGAATAACTGCGCCGTCGACAGCGACAGCAGCCGATCCTCGCGCGCCGCCACCGCTCCCCCCAGCATCCCCACCACCAGCGTGAGATGCTGCAGCAGCGCGCTCGCCCCCGAGATCCCCGTCCCCACCGCTGCCCGCAGCGCCGCTTCCGCCATGGGCAGCGCCACCATCAACGCCAGGGCCACCGCCAGCGCCGCGTTCTCGACGCCGCGCAGGTTCACTTCTGCCTCGCCGCACGGTGTTCCCGCAACAGCTTTAGCACCTCGTCAAACAGGTCCGCCGGCACCAGACTCCCCCGGATCTTCGGGTAGTACTCCTCGGTAGCCTTTCGCCATTCCGTCTCGAGCTGCGGCGTCACCGCGTGGGTCACCAGGCCGCGCTTCTGCATCGCCGTCACCGACTGGTCCGCTTCCGCCCGATTCTTCGTCTTCATCTGCTCGCCCGACTCCCGGGCCGCCTGCAGCATCGACTGTTGCGTCGCCGCCGGTATGGCGTCCCAGGTCTTCTTCGCCATCACCGTCGCCCCGAAGATGGGCGCCCAGTTCAGCGCCAGCATGTGCCTCGCCTGAGTATCCACCTGCGCCGCCAGGGCGAAAAACGGCGGCATCGCCACCGCCTCGATCAGCCCCGTCTGCAGCCCCGGCAGGATGTCGCTGGTCTCCAGCAGCACCGGCCGGTACCCACCCGCTTTCATGATGTCGGCCTGCCGCGTGTCCCCCGCCCAGCAGAACTGCTTCAGCTTCTGCAAGTCCGCCGGCCGCTCCACCGGCGACTTGGAGAAGAACCGCACCCACCCCGCATCCCCCCAGAACAGCGGCACGAAGCCCTTATCCGCAAACCGCTTCTCGAACTGCGGCCGCAGCTTCTCGGCCACAAACTCCACCTCCTCCAGCGACCGGAACACCATGGGCATATTCTGTATCGCCAATATCGATGGATCGATCTCCGACAACCCCACCGCCGACAACATCCCCGCCTGGATCTGCCCCACCCGCATCCGCCTGACCACGTCCGCCTCGCCCCCCATCACCCCGTCCGGATACACCGTCAGCAGCACCCCGCCCCCCGGAGCCTGCCGCCACTTCTCTCCCATGCTCAGCAGGATCTGGTGAAAACTGGTCCCCTTCGGAGCCAGGGTCGCCAGACGCACCCGCACCTGCCCCTCCGCCGCCACCGCCAAGAAAAATACTAGTAGTATCCTCATTCGACGAATAGCTCCTCGACTCTCCCCAACAGCCACCGGGCCCGCCGCTGATACACCAGGTTGGCCAGTCTCCATTCCGGTTTGGCGTTGACATCGATCGCCAGGGCCCGCTGTAACAGCGCTTCAAACTCCTTCCGGTTCTGCTTGGCCACCGACACCGTCTCCGCCATCGACACCAGCGGCGAGACCATCTGCCCCTCCGTCAACGCCAGGGCCCGCTCGAAATGCTTCCGGGAACGCTCCGCCGAGTCCCCCTTCGTCCCCACCCGGCTCGCCTCATATGCAATCAGAAATCCATGGATGGCCCCGTGGTCCCAGTCCGGGTCGAGCTCGGCGGCGCGATCGATCAAGGCCTCCACCAGCGGCTGCTCTCCCACCAGCGCCGGGTCATCTTTCCCCGCCGAGATCGCCGCCCCCCAAGCCGTCGCCGTCCAATACAGGAAGGGAACGTCCTCCTTCCTCATCCCCGCGACCGCCTGCTTCGGCTCCTTCCGCAGCTCCGCCGCAAAGCCGGGACGCTTCAACTCCAACCCCCGCAACCCGTACCCCCGCGCCCGCAAGCACAAGCGCCGCGTCCGTCCCCGCCGCGCCGCCGCCGCGGCCACGTCCTTGGCCTCCAGCTCATCCGCTTCCTGTTGTACGAACGCGTACCCGTATTGCGTAAACCCGCTCGCCGCCGCCAGCAACAGTCCCCGGTGCTTCGGGCTCTCCGCCAGCAGGCTCTCGATCAACTTCAGACTAAACGGCACCGCGTCCCGGATCAGCTCCAGATCATCGTCCGACGCGTAAGTCGCTCCGCCCCCGGCCAGCGCGTCCCCGAGCTTCCCGATGGCGAACCGCTTCACCGAGCAAGCCGCCTGCAACGCCACCAACATGATCGCCAACACCAAGGTGCGGTACATTGTAGGCTGTCTTGAAATATTCTTGCATACTCGCACTCTTCCTCGCCCGCGCCGCCCTCGCCAATCTCAACGTCTGGGCCCTCCCGGACTCGGTCCGCCTCAACCCGCAGAGCGGCCGTCTGTTCGAGGAGCGCACCATCTCTTCGAACTACCGCCACTGCAGCTCCGTGTGGGACGGCTCCCGCCGCGTCATCTCGCTCCACGCCGCGCGCAACGAGTTCGTCGCCTTTCAGGTCGTCCTCGAAGCCATTCACCCCACCTCCGGCATCGACATCGAAATTTCCCCGCTAGGCGCCTCCAACGCCCGCCTGCAAATTTTCAAAGCCTGGTACGTCCGCATCCGCCGCCCCTCCACCGGATACGAGGCCACCTCCCTGGGGCCCGGCTGGTACCCCGACGCCCTCCTCCCCAAACGCCCCTCCGGCCTGCGAACCGGTTTCCCGTTCTCCATCCCCGACATCCACAACAACATCCCCAACCAGACCAGCCACACCCTCTGGATCGACGTCTACGTCCCGCGCGACACCGCCCCCGGCCGCTACCAATCAAAAATACAGGTCCGCTGGCAGGGCGGCGAATCGTCCCTCCCCCTCGACCTCGAAGTCGGTAGCCTGACCCTGCCCGACGCCTCCTCCCTCCGCGGCGACATCTTCAATAATTCCCTCGCCCGCATGCCCGCCGAGCAGGAGCTCAAGTACTACCAACTAGCCCAACAACACCGCTTCCAGCCCGGCGTTTACGCCTATCGTCCGGACCTCAAGCCCGCGCTGGACTGGACCTCCTACGACGCCCGCGTCACCAAGTACCTCGACGGCTCCGCCTTCACGTCCCAGCACAACTACTGGGGCCCCGGCTACGGCCAGCCCCTGGAGCACCTCCTGCTCCCCTTCGACTGCGAGCGTGGCACGAACCGCGCCCGCGCCTGGCCCTCCACCGA
>JBGOUV010000157.1:0-14672 GCA_041477815.1 Terriglobia bacterium
CTCTCCATCGACGTCAACTTCTCGCTGGACGGCCTGGCCAGCACCCACGACTCGATACGCGGCGTCCCCAACAATTTCCGCAAGAGCCTGGAAACTATCGAAGAGGCCCAGCGCCGCTACGAGGGGGTCCGCCGGCTGCGCCGCAACGTGGTCAGCGTCATCACCAGCGAGAATTATCGCGAGCTGGTGGAACTGGGACGCCGGTTCGTCGCCGGCGACCGCGTGGACGGGCATTACTTCGAGGTGATTCGCGGCCAGGCCCCCGATGGCTCTCTGAAGTCCCTCTCCCTCGACGACCTGCGCGCCCTGCACCGCCGGCTCATGACGTTTTACGGTCACTACGCCGAGAAGCTGTTCGGGCATCTGCCCTGGCTGGTCCGCCGGTTGGCCACACTGTACTACTTGGGCAACGTGCGGTTCCATTTCGAATGGCACGAGCGCTGCTTCGAAAAGCCGCATCCCTGGCCCATGCCCTGCACGGCCGGCGCCACCACCCTGGTCATCGACCACAACGGCGCCTTCCGGGCCTGCGAGCTGCGGGGCATCGTGGGCCGGCTCCAGGACTACGACGGGGACGTCTCGGCCGCCCTGGCCTCGCCGGCCATGCAGGCCGAGGTCGCCGCCATCCCCGGGGCCAACTGCTGGTGTACCCACAGTTGCTTCCTGCAGGACAGCTCCAAGTTCTCGGCGCGCACGCAGCTGTTTCACATCCCCTGGATGTACTGGCGCCAGCTTTTCGAGAACGGCCGTGTGGGCGACCTGGAGCCCTATCACGCCCTGGAAATTCCCGGATGACCACCGTTACCGCCGCGCTGATCGAGCGCGACGGCCTGATACTGGCCTGCCGCCGTCGGGCCGACCAGTCCCATCCCCTGAAGTGGGAATTCCCCGGCGGCAAGGTCGAACCCGGCGAGGACCCCCCGGCCGCCCTGCGCCGCGAGCTCGAGGAAGAGCTCGGCATTCGCATCGAGGCTGCGCGTGAGGTGGCCCGCTACCCCTACCAGTATCCCGGCCGTCCCCCCCTGTTGCTCATTTTCTATCGCGTTGCCGATTACACCGGCCCTCTCGAAAACCGGATCTTCGCGGAGATCCGTTGGGCCTCCCCCGGCGAGCTGGCGGCTCTTGATTTTCTGGAAGGCGATCTTGACTTCGTACAGCGTCTGGCGAATGGTAAACTGGCTGGACTGTGATCCGCTGCTTCGGCCTTACCGACGTGGGCTGCTCCCGCACCTCGAACGAAGACGCTTACGCCGTCGAGCCGGAGCTCGGTCTATTCGTGGTGGCCGATGGTATGGGGGGCGCGCAGGCCGGCGAGCTGGCCTCGGCCATTGCCATCGAGACCATCGTGAACGGGGTCCGGGGCGCCGCCCCCGCCCGCACCACCGAGGGCCTGGTGGAGGCCATTCGGGAAGCCAACCGCAACATCCTGGCCCGGGCCGCCGAAGACCCCGACCACCAGGGCATGGGCACCACCGTGGTCGCCGTCCTGGTGCAGCCTCCGGCAGCGCACATCGCCAGCGTCGGCGACAGCCGCCTGTATCTGTGCCGCCAGGGCGTCCTGCAGCGCATCACCTCGGACCAGACCTGGGTCAACGAGGTCGGCCGCAGTCTCGGCCTGACCGAAGAGCAGATCCAAACGCATCCGTTTCGCAACGTTCTCACCATGGCGGTGGGCGCCCGCGAGCGCATCGAAGTGCACAGCTACGAGCTGATCCTGGAACCCGGGGACCTGCTGCTGCTGTGCTCCGACGGCCTTCACGGAGTGGTTGCCGACGAGGAGTTGAGGCAGGCCCTGGCCCCGGACCGCAGTCTCCCGGAAATCGCCGCCGACCTCATCGGCCACGCCCGCGAGAGGGGCGGTCCCGACAACATCACGGCGGTCCTGGTGGAGAGCGTCGAGTAATGCCCCCATGCGCGCCCCCCTGCCATTGCTGACCATCCTGCTGGCGGCCGCGCCCGCCGTCTTTCCCCAACGCACCGGCAAAGAGACCGCCCGCGAGCTGTTCTACTCCGAGGCCGGCCTCATCGTCTCCTCCCGCGACCGCGGCAAGGGGAAGTTCTCGGGCGCCAAGAAATCCGTCCTCGCCGTTACCCTCGGTCTGAAATACCGGGTCTGGAAGATGCAGGACGAGAAGCCCGTCGACGCCGATACCAACGGTCCCTGGACGCCGGGCGACACCATCCGCCTGGGTATCGAGGTGAACGACGGCGGCTACCTGTACCTGGTGCATCGCCAGCCGACCGGCCGGTGGCGGCGGCTGTTCCCAACGCCGGACATTGACCGCGGGAGCCACTTCGTGCGCGGGGGCGTGATTTACTCCATTCCCCCAGAGGAGGGCCTGCCGCTCCTGTTCCAGAGCGGCCCCGAGCGCGTCCTGGTGGTCTTGGCCCGCGAGCCCTTGCGCGATCTGGAAACTCTGGTCGGCCCGCTCGCCGCTGAGAATACGGTGTCCGCGGCCCCGCCCCCGGAAATCTCGGATGCGGTGGTGGAAAAGATACGCACTGCATTGAATCCAAAGGATTTAGTGACCGAAGGAAGGGCCGGAGAAAAGACCGTGTACGCCGTCAACCGCAGCGGTCGTCCCGACTCCGTGGTGGTTTTGGAGATTCGCTTCACCGCCCGTTAATCCGCCGGTTCGTACTCCGGTTGAAGTCCCACCCCCGCCCTGCCGATCTTTCCATTGGCACAACCTGTGCCCCAGATGGGCTACCGTTACCTATCACCGTCCGGACCTCCGGAACGCTTGGCTGTGGACTACCGGGCCGAATTGCTGGCCGCCGTCGACGACCTGCCCCCGCTCCCGATGGTCCTCAACCGGGTCATCGCCCTGCTCAACGACGCCAATGCCTCCAGCTCCCAAATCGCCGCCTTCATCGAAAAGGACGCGGTCCTCTCGGGCAGCGTTCTGCGGTGTGTCAACTCGGCTTACTACGGCCTGAAGTCGGATGTCACCTCTATTCGGCACGCCGTTTCCATGCTGGGCTTCGCCACGGTCCGGAACCTGTCCCTCGCCTTTTCCCTGCGGCGCATGCTCACCGGCAGCCGGGTCCCCCCGCCGCGGCTGTACGCCCGGTACTCCCAGCACTCTCTTTCCTGCGCCCTGCTGTCCCAGTACTTGGTACGCTACACCAATGCAGGAGATCCCGACACCGCCTTCGCGGCCGGCCTCATGCACGATATCGGCAAGCTTCTGATCCTTACCACCTTCCCCGACCTCACCCCCAAACTCACCGAAGACTACGAGGCCGGCGACCTTTCCTGGGAAGACTGCGAACGAAATATCTTCGGAATCAGCCACTCCGAGGTCTCCCGTATCGTCATGGAGAAATGGAGGCTTCCCGACTCCATCCAGCAGGCGGTGGAGTACCACCACCGTCCCGCCGACTGTCCCCGCGCGCCCGACCAGACCCTCACCCTCGCCCACATCATCTACGCCGCCGACCTCTATGTCAACGAATACGGTTTGGAGATTCTCCCCACCAAGCGGAACAATGCCGGCCTCACCGAGCGGGTCTTCGAAGAGATCGGCCTGCGCGGCAAGATGCCCGAGATTCTCGAACGGTTCAAGACTGAGTACGAAAGCATACGCAGTCTCTTCTGATTCGTACCATAACCAGAACCCTCCTAGTTTTGCCCGGTTTGGCCTATTTACATTCGCCCACCACTGGTTTAGATTGAGCTTGTGTTGAATATCCTGGCCCCATTCCTCTACCTGCAGATGCTGGACGTCCTGACCACGATGGCGTTCCTGATGAACGGCGTCAAAGAGGCCAACCCGGTAGTGCGACTGGTGCTGGAAGTAGGGCCCTCGCCCCTCATCGGCCTACTCCTGATGAAGATGTTCGCCGTGGCTCTGGCGGTTTACTGTGTACGCCGCTCCCGCCTCCGCTTGCTCTCCCGCGTGAACTTCTTCTTCGCGGCCCTGATTGCCTGGAACTTGGTGGTGCTCATCATCAGTTCCCCGTTGCTCGGATTGGTGACTTGAGTAGCAGAGCCGCAAGGATTACCGCGCCCGTATCCGCTGCGCCGTCAACTGCGCCTGCTGGGTGATCTTTTCCGGCCAGTCCCGCACCAGCCGGGTGAACCGTTCCACCTCCGGCAAGTCCTCGGCCGTCCCCACCAGGTAGAGCGCCCGCAAGGCCTCCCAAACATGGTCGGCGCTGGGCGCCATGGCCAGCACCTCCTCCCCGGCCCCCACCCGCGCCCCCTCCACCACAATCTTGCGCTCCAGCTTCCCCGGGACCGGCGACCGGATCTCCAGGGGCTCCCCGCCCGCCACCTCCAGCCGCGCCATCAACGTTCCCGGGTTCACGACGTCCCCCACCGTCAGGCGGTAGCGCAACACGCCCTCCCGCGGCGCGCGCACCGTAAAGGGCCGCAGCATCTCCCGTAACTGCGGCCGTCCCTGCGCGTCGTTGAAGCGGGCCAGGGCCAGGGCAGCGTTCCGCCGGACCAGCGGTTCGGCATCCTGGAGCAGGCCACGCGCCGCCTCGTGGAACGCCGGCGACTGGTTATCCTGCCCCATCAGCCAGGCCGCCGTGACGCGCAGTTCCGCCAGCGGATGCCGGCCCAGCGCGACAATGCGCGGGTACCACCGCTGGACGGCCGGGTCGCGCTTCTCCAGGCGCCCGGATATCTGCACCAGGGCATGCTGGATATGCCGGGGTTTGGTGTCGTCGTTCAGATACTGATCGAGCTGGGGGTCGGTCAAGGGCCGTCCAAACCAGGTCCCGCGCCAGAACAAATACGGCGCCAGCACGAATGCCGCCAGCGTTACCACCGCCAGCAGGATCTCGCGCGGGCCCGGAGCTCTCTTCCCCTCAGTCAAGTTTCCGATTGTACCAGCGGGTCCTGCTCTGGCGGCGTCTGGGAAGGCCGGCAACCGGCGAAGGCGGCGCGGAGGGCGTGAAAGCGCCTGTATCCGCCCACGTGGAATCCATGGCCGCGGGAGGGAATGGTTCGGACAAGTCGCGGTTCGGTGGCGCCGGCGCCTGGTCTTATAACCGATACAGCATCGAGTAGATCACCACGCCTGTAACCGAGACATACAGCCACAACGGCAGTGTCCAGCGGGCGATTCTGCGGTGCTGCTCCAACCGGCCTCTCCAAGCCCGGTGGATCGTCACCAGCGCGAGCGGCAGAATGGTCCCCGCCAGCACCACGTGCGTGATCAGGATGGTGAAGTATACGGGCCGGATCCACCCCTGGCGCCGGAACGGCATGGACCCCACCTGAGCGTGGTAGATCAAGTAAGAAACCAGGAACATCGCCGACACACAAAACGCCGCCACCATACACACGCGGTGAGCGGCGATGCGCCGCCGCCGTATGTTTCGATAGCCGGCCAGCAACAGCACGGCCGCCACCGAGTTCAACGCCGCGTTCAGAGCCGGAAGATCGGTGACACTCACGCGGAGGGTTTCCCCACTTCCCGCAGCCCGGCCCAGACGGCCAGCAACCCGAACCCGGCCATGACCCCGACTGACACCCCGAGCGACGGCGCGTCGGCCGGCGGCGGCTGGTAGAGGACCCGCCGCAGCGCCGCCAGCCCGTAGGTCAGCGGATTGGCCCGCATCACCCAGCCGATCCAGCTTTGGGCCCCCGCCACCGGGAACAGCGCGCCGGAGAGCAGCCACATAGGCAGCAGCAGGAGATTCATGATCCCGTGAAATCCCTGCACCGAATCCAGGCGCCAGGCAAAGTAGAAGCCCAGCGCCGTCAGAGCGATCGAAACCAGAAACAGGATGCCGATCACCTCCACCGCCTGGCCGGGGCCGATCCGGATACCAAGCAAGGGAGCAAGCGCGACGTAGATGAGTCCTTGGGCCATCGCCAGCGTGGCGCCGCCCATCACCTTGCCCATCACCACGGCGCCCCGCGAGATCGGCGCCACCAAGACCGACAGGAGAAAGCCCTCGCGCCGGTCCTCGATCACCGACATGTTGGAAAAGATCGATGTGAACAGCACCACCAGCAGAATCGTGCCGGGGAAGAAGTATTCCAGGTAGCTCATGGGCATGGGGCCGCCGCGAAACGAGTCGCCGAACCCCAGCCCGATCAGGAGCCAGAACAGCAACGGCGTGCCCACCGTGGCGGCCACGCGGCTGCGCTGCCGATAGAACCGTACCAGCTCGCGCCACCACAGCGTGGTTCCCGGCAGCCAGAACCCCGGCCGCCCCGTCGCCGCCGGTGCTTCCGGTACCGCAGTGGTCACAAGCTGCTGGCTGGCCATCCCTTTGATATTACCGCGTATCTGCCGGCTCCAACTGCCGGACGCCATCGTGGGGACCCAGACCTCTACCCGCCCCCGCATCGACTTCGGCGAGCTAACTCCGTTGCCGTAGTCCACCATCATGCCGCAAAGGGACGCCGGTCATCCACCTCGGGACGAAGCGCCGGGCGGGGCGCTGGGGCGGTCTCACATACCTCGCGAAGGCGCTGCAACGCTAGCTCGCGCCAGCGCTGGACCTGCCTGTAGCGGTGGTACCACCACGCGCACGCCAGTCCGCAACCGGCGAACCCCAGAACTGCCAGAATCGTTCTCATGGGGCTGCCTCCCTTCTTCACGCCTTGTCGGGGCACGAGGTGTGCCAAGCTAGCAAGACCCGCTTATGCCATTTGTTTCAGCGAGTTACGAGATCGGCATCGGCAGGCTCCGGACATTTGATGATAGGGTGCTCGCAATTTTTGTACGGGCCAGCCGAGAAGCGACTAAGAGGGTAAACTATCCTTATGGCCAACTGGACCTTTGAGCCGGGACATACCGCGGCGGAATTCCGGGCCCGGCACATGATGATTACCTGGGTTCGGGGCCACTTCAAGGATGTCCATGGCAGGATGGACTTCGACCCCGACCATCCCGCCGCCGCGTCCCTGCACGTCGAGATCGACGCCGGCCGGCTATGGACCGGTGAACCCGACCGCGACGCCCACCTGAAGAGCGCCGACTTTCTCGACGTCGCCAACCATCCCAAAATCCTGTTCCGCAGCTCGCGCGTGGAACAGATCGGCGCCAACCACTACCAGGTGGCCGGCGATTTGACCATCCGCGGCATCACGCGCCCGGCGACGCTTGACGTCCACTATCTCGGACAGTGGCAGACCCCCTACTGGGAGGATGGCGTAGACAAAGGCCCCCTCACCCGAGCCGGCTTTAGCGCCACCACGAGCATCAACCGGCACGACTTCCAGTGCAGTTGGAACGCCCCTTTGGAGAAGAGCGGCGTGGTGGTGGGCCGCGAGGTCTACATCGACATCGACGTCGAGGCCCTGCTGGACCGCCCGTAGGACCGGGCCTCTGTTACCTTGGAGTCGGATAGGGACACAGTTGGGGGAAGCAGCCGCCAGCCGCTTCCTCCAGGACCAGGTTCGCACGTTCAACGAGGAGTCTCCGGGCTTCACGTTCACCGGGTTCGACGGCCGAAGAGGGGTGATCGAGTGATCCGAGGCGCTACCGCAGCCCGCTCCACTTCTCGCAGATAATGATGGAGTTGAAGGGATTGTCCGGCAGGTACTTCACGCTGGCCGCTCCGGCGATGCGCCGCGGATCCCGGCGGAGGTGCGCCAGCAGCGCCGTTATGTCCTGCGACGCCGTATAGTGGACTCCTCGTAAATCATAGGAGTAGTCCAGCCAATGGGAGGTCCCTCCGGTCGCGGACTCCACCACCCGTACCTCGGTGATGTAAGCGTCGGTGATACGGCCTTGCGTGTCCACCTGCGACCGCCTCCGCCGCTCCCGTTCTTCGGGCGTGACCCGCCGGCGGACCAGCACCAGCAGGCCCGCCAGCAGCGCCGCTGCCGCCGGAACGGCGACCGCCACGATCCACCCCGGTGGTGCCAGCGCCGCTCTCACCCGACCGGAGCTTCCTGAAAGACCTTCTGGTAATCGGCCAGGAATTGGGCCAGGCCCTTGTCGGTCAACGGATGCAGGAACAGCGACTCCAGCACCTTGAACGGCATGGTGGCGATATGCGCCCCGGCCCGCGCCGCCTCCAGAATGTGCAGCGGTCCGCGCATGGACGCCGCCAGCACCTGCGTCGGATAGCCATAGTTCCGGTACACGGTCACGATATCGCGCACCAGTTCCATGCCGTCCAGGGCGATATCGTCCAGCCGTCCCACAAACGGGCTGATGATATACGCCCCGGCCTTGGCCGCCAGCATCGCCTGCACCGGCGTGAAGCACAAGGTGACATTCACGCGTATCCCTTCCGAGCTGAGCGCCTTGGTGGCCTTGATCCCCTCCGGGATCAGCGGCACCTTCACCACCACGTTGGGATGGATCTTCGCCAGCGACCGGCCCTCTGTGACCATCTCCGGCGCTTTCAGGGACACCACTTCGGCGCTGATGTCGCCGTCGACGATCTCGCAGATCGCCCGGATCTGCTCGTGGATCGGGCGACCTTCCTTGGCGATGTAGGTAGGATTGGTAGTCACGCCATCCACCACGCCCAATTCCACGCCGGCGCGGAGGTCCTTCAAGCTTGCCGTATCCAAGAAGATTTTCATACTCTCTTCACCACGTTCCGCAGCCTGCCGATCCCTTCGACTTCCACTTCCACGGTCGAGCCCGGCTGCATGGGCCCCACCCCGGCCGGAGTCCCGGTGGCGATCAAGTCGCCCGGCTCCAGCGTCATGATCCGGGATATATAGGAAATTATAACACCTAGAGGGAAGATCAGGTCGCGGGTGTTGCCGTCCTGCTTCAGCTCCCCGTCGAGCCACGTCCGCACCCCCACTGCCGCCCCGTCCAGCTCCCCTCGCGGAACCAGGCACGGACCAACCACGCAAAACGTGTCGAACCCCTTGCCCCGCGTGAACTGGACGTCCTTTTTCTGCAAGTCCCGCGCCGTCACGTCGTTCACGCACGTATAGCCGAAGGTGTAGTCCAGGGCCGCGTCCGCCTCCACCCGCGAGCACCGTTTTCCCATCACCACGCCCAGCTCGCCCTCGAAGTCCACGCGCTGGGACTCAGGCGGATAGAGGATCGTATCTCCCGAAGCAATCAGCGCCGACGGCGGCTTCAGAAACAGCAGCGGCTCGGCGGGAAGCGGGTTATTCAGCTCCTTGGCGTGCTCCACGTAGTTCCGGCCCACGCACACGATCTTCGACGGCGAGCAAGGCGGCAAGAGCCGCACTTCCGCCGCCCGATACACGCGGTCGCTCGAAATCCACTGGCCCAGAGGATCCCCGGTAATCTGCCGGTACCCGTCCTCCTCGAGCAGACCCCAGCGTACGCCGGGCACCCCGCCACGGGCGGTCGGCGGCGTGTCTCTGTCCACACTGAATCGTACGAATTTCATGGAAACTCCAGGGCCGAGACGAGTCTCGGCCCGGCAGGCTGAGAGCCTGCGCCACTCCTTTTCATGGAATTGTTACCCTTACCGGCGCGGACCGCGGGCTTTCGTTGCCCTCCCGGTCGACCGCCGAAATCTCGTAGGAATACTGTCCTGCCTGCCGCACGTCGCGGTCCGTGTAAGCCGGCGCGGACAGGAGCTCTTTGGTCAGGCGCCTCCCGTCCCGGTACACGTAGTATCCGGCCGTGTCCGGCTCCGGGCTCAGGTTCCAGCTCAAATCCGCAGCCGACTCCGTCACCGCCACCTGCACGCCGGCCGGCGTGGAGGGCGGGAACGTATCCTCCGGGGTCACCTCGACGACGACCGAATCGGCGCCCTCGGCCACGCCCGTGGAGGTCCGCACCACCGGCCGCACGAAGTAGCGGTACCGCGTCTTCCACTTCACGTCCCGGTCGGTATACGCACTCGACTCCACTTGGCCGATCACCGCGAAGTCCTTCTCATCGCCCGCGGCCCGGCGCACCTGGTACGCCGACGCCCCGGCCTCGCCTTCCCATTCGAGCCGCACTCCCTCCACCCGCGCCGCCGCCGTTACCCGCCCCGGCGCTGCAGGCGCCGCCGCCACCTCCAGCGTCACCACGTTCGACTGCCCTTCGGACCGTCCCCGCCGCGAGTAGTTCCTCACCGCCAGGACCATGCGTTTCCCTGCCTCGACCCGTACCGGCAGCTTCTTCTCCACCCGCTGCCCCGGCTCCAATCCTTCCCAACTCTCCCGCTCCTCCTCGCCATCGAGCAACGCCACGCGCCCCAAATCCTTGAGGGGCATTCCTTCCGTAGTCTGCGCCGGCACGGTCCAGGTCACGATCACCTCCTGCCCGCGCTGCACCGCTTCCAGATCGACAGTACGGGCCGGAATATTCAGCAACGGCGGCAACGGATCCCCGGGCGCCCCGCAGCCAACGCAGAGCACGAGGAGCAGGGTGGGCCACCACCACCCACCACCCAACACCCAATACCTACAAGATGTAGCGGCTAAGATCCTGATCCTTGACAATGTCCGCCAACTGCTTACGCACGTAGTCCCCATCCACCTTCACGTTCTTCTTCTTTAAATCCGGCCCCTCGAACGAAATCTCCTCCAGCAGCTTCTCCATAATGGTATGCAAGCGCCGCGCCCCAATGTTCTCGGCGTTCTCGTTCACCTTGGCGGCGAACCCGGCGACCTCGGTGATGGCGTCCGGCGTGAACTGCAGCTTGATGCCTTCGGTATCGAGCAGCGCCTCGTACTGCTTCACCAGGGCGTTCTTCGGCTCCTTGAGGATGCGGACAAAATCCTCCACCGTCAGCGGCTTCAGCTCCACGCGGATGGGAAACCGTCCCTGCAGCTCCGGGATCAGATCGCTGGGCTTGGAGACGTGAAACGCGCCGGCGGCGATGAAGAGAATATGATCCGTCCGCACCATGCCGTAACGCGTGTTGACGGTGGTCCCCTCCACAATCGGGAGAATGTCCCGCTGTACGCCCTCGCGGCTCACGTCCGGCCCGTGCCCGCCCTCGCGCCCGGCGATCTTGTCGATCTCGTCCAGGAAGATGATCCCCGACTGCTCCACCCGATCCACCGCAATCCGCTGGATCTGCTCCATGTCGATCAGCTTGTGCTCTTCCTCCTGCACCAGGTAGTCCACCGCCTCGCCCACCCGCATCTTGCGCTTCTTGGACCGCTGGCCAAACAGGCCCGGGATCATGTCCTTCAGGTTGACGTCCATCTCCTCCACGCCGGTATTAGTGATGATCTCAAAGGACGGGAAGTTCCGCTCCCGCGTCTCGATCTCCACCACGCGGTCGTCCAGTTTGCCTTCGCGCAACTGGGTCCGCAGCTTGTCCCGGGTCTTTTGAAAGTTCTCGTTGGTTTCGGACCCCTCCTGCGGCGGCAGCAGCAGGTCCAGAATCCGTTCCTCGGCCGACGACTCGGCCTTCTCGGCCACCATGTCCAGCTTCTCCTCGCGGACCATATCGATGGCAATCTCGACCAGGTCCCGGATCATGGAATCGACATCCCGCCCGACGTAGCCGACCTCGGTAAACTTGCTCGCCTCCACCTTCAGGAACGGCGAGTTGGCCAGCTTCGCGAGGCGCCTGGCAATCTCGGTCTTCCCCACCCCGGTCGGCCCGATCATGAGGATGTTCTTGGGCATGACCTCTTCGGCCATCTCCGGCTGCAGCTTCTGCCGCCGGATGCGGTTGCGCAACGCCACCGCCACCGCCTTCTTGGCATCCTGCTGTCCCACCACGTGCTTGTCCAGCTCCCGCACAATCTCCCGGGGAGTCAGCTCGTCCAGCGCCGGCCGGTCGTCCACGGCTTGGGTTGGCAGGTAGATGACCATCAGCCCAGCTCCTCAAACGTGAGATTGCTGTTCGTATAAATGCAGATCTGACCGGCAATGGCCATGGACTCCTCGGCAATCTCCCGCGCGCTCAAGGACGTATGCTTCAACAAAGCTGTGGCCGCCGCCATCGCAAAGGGTCCCCCCGACCCCACTGCCGCCACCCCCTCGTCCGGCTCGATCACGTCGCCGTTCCCGCTGAGGATGAAGGTGGCGCTGGTGTCGGCCACCAGCAGCAAGGCCTCCAGGTGTCGCAGGATCTTGTCGGTGCGCCAGTCCTTGGCCAGCTCGACCACGGCCCGGGCCAGGCGCCCTTGGCACTGCTCCAGCTTCGAATCAAACCGCTCAAACAGCGAGAACGCATCGGCGGTCGACCCGGCAAACCCGGCCAGAACCTTGTCGGCATGCAGACGCCGCACTTTCCGCGCCTTATGTTTCAACACCTCCGCCCCCACCGTCACCTGCCCGTCTCCGGCCATGACCACCTTCCCTTCGCGGCGCACGCACAGGATGGTGGTGGAGCGTATCCTTACTTTTTTCCCCATATCCGAACTTCCTATTCTACCTCCTGCACTAGTTGGGCGGTGATGCGGTGGCGATAGGCGAAGGTGCGTTCCAGGCGGCGGCGCACGAAGGGGGCGGCGAGGAAACCGCAGGGAACGGCGTAGCGGATGCGGTCCTCGAGGTAACAGGCCGTGGGACCGTCGGGCTCGATCAGGTGGGTGTGTTCCCAAAAGCGAAAGGGACCGCTAACCTGGACGTCGCGGAAAGAACGGCCTTCGTGATAGTCGCGGTGTTCCAGTACCCAGCGGAACCGGAAGGGACCGGCGCGGACGGCGACCACCACCCGGGCGCCGTCGCGGAGGCCGCTGTGCTCCAGAACCTCGACGCGCTCCCACGGGGGAGTCAGGCGCTCCAGGGCGCCGGGGGTGGCGTGCCAGTTGAAGACCACGGCCGCCGGCGCCAGGAGGCGGGTACGGCGCGAGAATTCCTGGAGGCGCATGGGTACAATAAGAGCATGATTTCGACCCTGGCGCTGTGGACCGTGTTGGCGGTGGTGGAGAAAATCGGCGGGACCGTGGGGTTCTACGCGGACGACGGGAAACGGGTGGAGGGGGTGAAAGTAGGGACGTATCCGCACGAGATCGTCCTGTCGCCGGACGGCAAGACGGCGTACATCTCGGACAACGGCATCCTGTGGATGACCGAGGCGGGAGAGGGCGGAAACACGATCTCGGTGGTGGACGTGGCGGCGCGGCGGAAGCGGGGGGTGATCGACCTGGGGAAGTATCGGCGGCCGCATGGGATGGCGGTCGACGCGCGGTCGGGGCGGATGGTGGTGACGATCGAGAACCCGGACGGGCTGCTGCTGGTGGATCCGGTGGCCCGAAAGGTGCTGCGGAAGTATGACGTACAGGGGGAGGACCCGCACATGGTCCTGCTCGACGGGCGGGGCGAGTGGGCCTATGTGTCCAACACCACTACCAATACCGTGGCGGCGATCCACCTGGAGAGCGGGAAGGTGAAGCTGATCCCGGTGGACAAGCGACCGCAGGGAGGCGTGCTGACGCGCGATGGACGGCGGATTTACTTGACGTGCTCGGACGGGAATTCGATTGCGGTGATCGATACAGAGAGGAAAGAGCGGGTGGGGGTGATCCGGACGGGGAAGGGGCCGGGCCGAATCGCCCTGACGCCGGATGAGAAGACCCTGGTCTACAACCTGCAACCGGGGCAGGGGGTGGCGTTTGCCGATGTGGCGGCGGGGAAAGAGACGGCGGTGGTGGCGCTGGGAGGGGAGCCGTTGTCACTGACGTTGTCGGGGGATGGGAAGCTGGCTTATGCGGGGGTGCTGGCGCAGGACAGGATAGTGGTGGTGTCTGTGGGGGAGAGGAAGATTGTGCGGGTGATTCCGACGCCTAAGGGGGCGGGGCCGGACCCGGTGTTGCCATTGCCTTAGGTACCGCCGATGCGGTCAGGTTGGGAGGATTCTTGTAGCGGGTCATCTGGAAGACTAGGCGGGAGCCGGCGCCGGGGCTTATTCTCTCCCGGGTTCCTGAAGCTCTGAGCCGCCGGGGCGAGGCAGTGGTAAGTCGTGGCTCCGCCCGGCGTATTCCTGTGGCTCGGTTGGTCCGGCCTCAGTGGGGTGCAGGGAAGACGGGCGATGGGAACGCGCGAGGACGCGAATCCTGCGGCCGAATGCTAGACTCGAAAGTAGGAGAGGGCCCTTAGCTCAGCGGTTAGAGCAGCGGACTCATAATCCGTTGGTCGAAGGTTCAAATCCTTCAGGGCCCACCAATCTTCTCAAGGGGTTACAGGCTATTGGACTTGGCCGGACTGCGCTACTACAGGGACTTTCACAGGGACTACCTCGGAATTCTGGACCTTTGGGCGAAGCGTCACTCCCGCTACCGCGTCTCGTTTCGCTGCCATCCGAATGTGACTGTACCGCTCCAGCATCGCCCGGCTCATGTGGCCCATGAGGGCGAGCATCGTGGACTCTGGGACTCCTGCCTCTGCAAGGCGAGTACAGAATGTGTGGCGCAAGTCGTGCAATCGGCAGGACACGCCCGCTGCTGCCCTAACAAGGTCCCACCCCGAACTGATGTCGGTTACCGGCCTGTCCGGCGACGTGGGCTGAGGAGAGCCGAACGGAAAGAGGCAGTGGTCCGGCTGCGGTTCTCCAAACCGCTCAATGAACCATGCCCGATGAGAGCCGAGCAGGCTTGCCAAGTCATCATTCATCGGGATCACCCGGCCCGTTCCACTGGAGGTCTTTGCGCGACCTACTCTCACCGTGCGGTCGAAGATGTCAACCTGTTTCCAGCGAAGGCTCAACGCTTCGCCCGAACGAAGACCGGTGAGCATCAGCAGAGGTATCGCCGTACGGACCACGGGTGAACGTAACGTAGCCGCCACGTCAAGGAGCCTTCCCTGCTCTTCTGGAGAGATCGCACGGCCCAGGTCTTTGCGCTCTTCCAGCTTCTTGAC
>JBGOUV010000395.1:0-6278 GCA_041477815.1 Terriglobia bacterium
CCGGAAATCCCGGGCGGGCAGGTCGAAAGGGTCGGCGATGGGCTGGGCCACTCCGTCGATCATTACCTGGCCACCCAAGCGAAGAATCCAGAGGGCGATCTGGCGCTCCTCGGCGGGGGTGATCTGCGCCGCCAACCCGCTGGCCAGAGTGCAGAGGAGAAGCAGTTTGCGCATAGGGCCCGTGGAGGGGCATTATACCGCTATCAGGTCTCACTTCACCGGACCCCAGTAGCGGTCCAGCCAATTGAGGGTCCCCTTGATCAGCGCGGCTTCTACCCTGTGATAGCATACCGTCATGAGGAATGCGATTGTCTTTCTGACACTCAGCCTCGGCCTGGCGAGCGGGCAAGCCAGGACGCCCCAGGAACGCCAGGAAATCCTCGATTACAACCTCACCTTGCCGCGTGCCAATCAGCTCATAACGGCGATGGAGGCCATGACCAAGTACGTGGTGTCGCTGCCGGACTGGCAGACACGCATGGCCGGGGCGATGAAGAAGACCCGGTCCGAACAGCGTGCGGACCTGGAAAAGGACCCCAAAGGTATGGCCATCCTCAAGCAGAACGGCCTGACCGCGCAGGAGTATATGGTGGGTGTCCCAGCTCTGCGGGCGGCCATTTGGCTGGCGTCCGGGCGGACGGGTAACCCTAACCTGGTTGCCTCCCCGGCAAATCTGGCGTTCGCCAAGGCGAATCTGGCGGAGCTCAAGCCCAAGCTCGACGCCGCCGACGGGCTCCCGGCCGCGCGGAAATAGCTCACACCCCGAACCCTTGACAAGAAGGGCCCAAACGTGATGTCATAATGACGTTTTCTGGGTCCAACAGGCCAGCCGCTTCGTAAGGGGGTAGGGATTATGCGGTCCAGCTTTAGCGTTAAAGGGAGCATCCTTTGTCTAGCCGTTCTGGGCGCCTCGCTCGCGCCGGCGCAGGATACGCGCGGCAAGTTGCAGGGACGGGTGAATGACTCGTCGGGCGCCGTGGTCGCCGGGGCCACCGTTACTCTCCGCAACGACAATACGGGCGTGCAGGCCCAGCAGCAGACCGCTGCGACCGGCCTGTATCTGTTCGACTTCGTCCAGCCGGGCGATTACACCGTGACCGTGGAGCTGACCGGCTTCAAGCAGTTCGTCCAGCGCAACGTGCTGGTGCAGGCCCGCGGCGACGTGACGGTGAACGCGGTGCTCGACGTCGGCAACGTGCGCGAAACGGTGACTGTGGAGGCCTCGCCGGTGGCGGTGCAGTTCAACACCTCGACCATGGCCGTCACCCTCGACACCAAGATGGCCAACCGGCTCCCGGTGGTCAACCGCAATCCCTTCCTGCTGGTGGCGATGAACCCTGCGGTGGTGATCCGCTCGACAACCGAGCAGAGCCCCTACCACCACTGGGCGGCCAGCCAGTTCGACGTCGGCGGCAACACCAACACCAAGAACGACATCATTCTGGACGGCGCGCCGTCGATGACCACCCAGAAATCCAGCTACACGCCGGCCATGGACGCCGTGCAGGAGGTCAACCTCCAGCAAAACGCGATCGACGCCGAGTTCGGCCACTCCGCCGGTGGCATTATTAGTATGCAGATGAAGTCGGGGACCAACGAGTTCCACGGCACGGCCTACTACCTGGGCCGCAATCCGGCCTTCAACGCCCTGGCCGACCGCATTACCCGCGGCAAGAACCTCACCCGCCAGAACGTCTGGGGCGTCACCCAGGGCAATCCCATCAAGCGCAACAAGCTGTTCAGCTTCTTCTCCTATGAAGGGTGGCGAACGATCGGGCCCCTGAGCGTCCTCAACACCATGCCCACCGACCTGGAGCGCAGCGGCGATTTCTCCCAGTCACGCAACACGCAAGGGGCCCTGCGCACGATCTACGATCCCTTCACCACCCAGACCAGCGGCAGCACCGTCACGCGCACGCCGTTTGTGAACAACGCCATCCCGGCCAGCCGTTTTGATCCTACTTCCAAGACCATGCTGGGCGACATCTGGAAACCGAACGCGCCGGGCACGGGTCCCACGGGCGTCAACAACTTCCTGATCGGCTACGCCAACCGCTTCCGCTACTGGAACCTCTCCGAGCGCATGGACTGGAACGCCAGCGACAAGTGGAAGATCTTCGGCCGCTACAACCAGTTCCGCACCTTCACCAAGTGGGACGACTTCACCGGCGGCGCCCCTGCCCAGCCGGTGGACGGCTCCAAGCGCCACTCCCTCAGCTTCTCCGGCGACGCCGTCTACACCATGAACGCCACTACCGTGCTGAACTTCCGCTTCGCCTACAACGCCATTATCGACTCCTTCGGAGACCCGGGAGCTACGCTCAAGCCGAATGACCTGGAGAAGTTCTGGCCGGGCAATCCCTGGTACAAGCAGTACCTCGCCGACCTGCCGGACATCTACTATCCGGGCGTCACCGTCCGCGCCGCTTCCACTACCACGCTGGGCAAGACCGGCTACTGGTACCAGGAGCCCGACTCCTGGAATATCGAGTCGAAGATGTCGAAGAACGTCGGCCGCCACTACTTCAAGTACGGCGGCGAGTACCGCAAGGAGAAGGTGAACGCCGCCCGCCCCCGGCCCATGAGCTTGGACTTCCGGCCCGACCTCACCTCCAACACCTATCTGAACCCGAACACAGCCCTGAGCGGCGACGCCTGGGCGTCGTTCCTGCTGGGAGTCCTCGACCAGAACTCCACGATCTCGTCCATCCCCATCCAGCGCCCGCGCGTGGACTTTGTCGGCTTCTTCGGCCAGGACGACTTCAAGCTCACCCAGAACCTGACCCTGAACATCGGCCTGCGCTACGAGTACTTCACCGCCATGCGCGATACCGAAGACCGGCTGTCGCGCTATCTGGATCTAAACAACCCCATCGCCGAACTGCAATCCCTGCAACTCCCCTCCCAGGCGACGGCGCTGCGCAACGCGTCGCCCCTGCTCAGCGGCGCCTGGATCTTCACCGACAGCGATCACCGCTACTCCTGGAACGCGCCGAAAGCCCTGCTCATGCCGCGCGCCGGCTTGGCCTGGCGTCTCAACAACAACTCCGCCGTGCGCATCGGCTGGGGACGCTTCATCGTGCCGGGCACCCTCAGCGACGGGTTGGACATCCTGGGCAGCGTCTTTTATCCGGGCTTTGACGCCACCAGCACCACCCTTGCCCCCTTGCAGGGAGTGCCGCAGCAGCGGCTCTCCAATCCCTTCCCCGGCGGACTGGTGCCGGTTACCGGCAAGACCTACGGCCGGTACACGAACCTGGGTACCGCCGCCAACTGGTATCAGCAGAACTTCAAGCCGGCGGTCAACGACCGCTTCAGCTTCAGCGTCCAGCGGCAGCTGCCCGGCCGCGTCCTGGCCGACGTAACCTTCTTCATGAACGTGGGTCACAACCTGCCCTATACGTACAACTTGAATCAGGTCGACCCGCGGATCGGATACCGGGTGGGCAACACGGTCAACACCACCGTGCCGAACCCGTTCTTCAACCTGCTGCCCGCCACGCAGATGCCCGGGCAGTTGCGCACCCAGTCGACCGTCGCCGTGCGGGAGCTGTTGCGGCCCTATCCGCAGTACAATGATTTGAACGAGAGGCTTATCGGAGGGATCGACAGCCGCTACAAGGCGCTGCAGATGCGGTTTCAGCGGCCGTTCGTGAACGGGTTCAATTTCGTGGTGGGCTACAACTACAACCGCGAGAGCAACCAGGAGTTCTACGACGAGCAGGACAACTTCACCCGTACGTTCACCTTCCAGCCAGCCCGCAACGCGCGCCACCGCATTACCGCCGCGTCTGTCTACGAGCTGCCGTTCGGGAAGGGCCGCAAGTACATGTCCAATACGAATCGCCTGGCGGACGCCGTACTGGGAGGATGGTCTACCACGTTCCTGTTCACGTACAACAGCGGGCTCTACCTCCGGTTCGGCGGCGCCCTGGTCGACGGCGATCCGGGTGTCAGCGAACCGACCAGCCAGCAATGGTTCGATACCACGAAGTTCAAGGTGCTGCCCTCCTTCACCCGCCGCGCGAACCCGCTCCAGTACGACAGTGTTAAGGGGCCCCGGTTCGTCAACGCCGACGCCACGCTGGCCAAGGAGTTCCCGGTCATCGGCGAGCGGCTGAAATTCGAGCTGCGGGGCGAGGCCTACAATCTCCTGAACGCGTTCACCGGGGCCGATCCGGACGTGAGCGTGACCTCGGCCACTTTCGGCAAGATCACGACGCAACGGGCCGGCGTGTACGGCCGCCAGGTCCAATTCAGCGGACGATTCATCTGGTAGTAGCCGTTTTTCTGCTTCTGCTGCTGGCCCGCGCGGCGGCGGGCCAGTACGCCGGCAGCGAGGCGTGCCGCCGCTGCCATCCGCAGCAGTCCGCGGCGCACGCCCGGACGGGACACGCCCGGTCCTTATCTTCCGCCCCCCCGGGCAGTCCGGGCGAGTGGGCCTTCGGGGCGGGCACGCAGGCCATCACCTACGTCAGCCGCATAGACGAGGACTACTACCTGGAGCATGGCTTAAGCTGGTACGCCGCCACGAAGTCGCCGGCCCTCACGCCCGGCCATCGCACTCCGGCGGGCGAGCGCTACCGGACCTTCGATCCCGGCGCGGCGATTCTGCGCTGTTTCCAGTGCCACTCGACCGGCCCGCTGCGTCTCAGCGCCGGATTCCGGATCGAGCCGTCCGAGCCCGGCGTGCAGTGCGAAGCCTGTCACGGCCCCGGCGGCGACCATGCCGCCTCTCAGAAAGCCATACGCAACCCCAAGCGGCTCCCCGCCCCCGAGATCAATGCACTGTGCGGCGCCTGCCATCGCAAGCCCGCCGCCGCGGGCGACGACACCGACTGGACGAATCCCTGGAACACCCGCCACCAGCCGCTCTATCTGGCCGAGAGCGCCTGCTTCCGCCAGAGCAAAGGGAAGCTCTCCTGCCTGACCTGCCACCGCGCGCACACGCCGGCCGACCGGAATGCCGCCGCCTACGACCGCACCTGCTCGGGATGCCACGCCCGGCCACGGCATCGGACGGCGGTGACGGGGCGCGCGTGCGTGTCGTGTCACATGCCGGCTGTGGAGCCGCAGGCCCACCTGCGGTTCGCGAATCACTGGATCGGGGTGTACGCCGAGGGGAAGCCGCTGCGGCCTACGGCGCGGCCGTGAGGTACCTGGGGCCCACACGCCGTCCCGCGATAGGGAGGGCAGACTGCCGCTCTCAAGCGGTTGCCTCGCGCGTATTAGGATGCAGGAGGCGTGTTCAGCCGTTTCTCAATGTCAGTGACCCGCCGCTCGATGGACCCTAAGCGGTCCACAACCAGCGCCCCCAGAGTTTCCGTGGCGCTTAGCCGCTTCTGGTTGGAATCGGCGAAGTCGTAGAATGCTTTGAGAAGGCGTGTCTCCGTGTCGCGTATCGCCTCAAGAAGCTCGTCCCTAACCGCCTGAAGGCCGCTCTCAAGGTCGTTCTTGACCGCCTGAAGGTCGTTCTTGACCGCCTGAACGTCGTTCTTGACCGCCTGAACGTCGTTCTTGACCTCCTGAACGTCGGCTTTGGTGGCAGGTTCGTGGCCGTTGTCCATTGGGTCCTCCCCTTCAAAGAGTGTACCACCGCGCGCTATCTCCCGTCCTTGATGGCGGCGGCCCTCACCCGCAGCCGGCGGGCCTCTTCGCGGCGTCCCATCTCGTCGAGCAGGCCGGCCAGGTTTTCGAGATCCACCAGCACCTCGGGATGGCTCGGTCCGTAGGCCTTCTCGTCGATGGCGAGGGCGCGCTCGTAGAAGCGGCGGGCGGCGGCGTGGTCCTTTTTGGCGCGCAGGATGTCAGCCAGATTGCTGGAGGCCGTGGCCACGCGCGGGTGGTGGGGGCCGAGGGACTGTTCGAGCATCGAGAGGGCGCGGCGGGCCAGGAGCTCGGCCTGGGCGGTGCGGCCGGTGGCGAGCAGGACGTTGGCCAGGTTGTTCAGCGTGGTCGCTGTTTCCGGATGCCGGGGGCCGAGGGCTTTCTCCTGGATGGCGAGCGCGCGACGTAGCAGCGGCTCGGCCTCTTTAGGCTCGACCAGCAGCGCCACGTCGTTCAGCCGGACGGCTACGCGTGGATCGGCTGCTCCCGATGCCACTTCTTCTTTGGCGAGAGCTCGGCGGTAGAGGACGAGAGCCGCGTCGTGACGGTCGCGCGACTCTTCGTAGGAGGCCAGCTTGGCCAGGTTACGCCCGGCAATGCCCGGGTCCGCGTGCTCGGCGGCGCGGCGGTAAAGCGGCAACGCCTCCGCGGGGGGCAACACCGAGGCCAGG
>JBGOUV010000222.1:0-11599 GCA_041477815.1 Terriglobia bacterium
CGGGCCACACGCTGCAACTGGAGCTTCTCTTCCGGGGTCAGTTCGAGAACCGCTATGGGTCGGGACATGGACCCAGGATAGCAGGGCTGGGATATTATTTCAAGCTTTTTCAATTACAGAACACTAGCGATGCACGGGGACGGCTCTACCAATATCCACCACGAGAACTCGCTCCTGCCGCCCGGAGAATGGAAGGATGAGGTGCGAGAGGCGATCCGACCGGGACAGTTTAATGTGATCTTCACGAATCCGCCGTTCGGGTCGAAGCTCCCTATAGATGACCCTCACATCCTGGATCAGTTTCAGCTTTCCCGGTTCGAGGCCAAGTCGCCGCGTTCGGCCATGCCGCCCGAGCAGATCTTCGTAGAGCGCTGCTTGGACCTTTTGAAGCCGAGCGGGCGAATGGCCATCGTCCTTCCCGATAGCATCCTCTCGAATCCGGGACTCGCTTGGCTCCGGCGGTGGATGCTGAGCAACGCCTGGATTATCGCGAGTGTGGACCTTCCCCGTGAGATGTTCGCAAAGTCCGACACCCATACTATGACCTCTATTCTGGTGCTGCAGAAGTTCACGTCTGAAGAGCGCCGAATCGTGGATCAGGTTGGACGCCTACCTGACTACGAGATCTTCATGGCCATAGCGGACAAGGTCGGGTGGGATCTCCGTGGGGAGCCAGTCTTCGTCCGTACTCCAGAAGGTGCCGAGATTCTTCGAAAAGTAGAGCGCACTGTGACGGGACGAAACGCCAAAGGCGAGGTAACCGAGATAGCGAGCGAGGTTGAAGAGCCGATGATTGACGATCAACTTCCTTCGGTGGCGCGGCTGTTCGCTGGCTGGCTTCAGAATCACGCACAGCATCGATGGATGAGTGAATAATGCCAGCGACCCTCCGTCTTCCAGCTCTGACGTCGGAGCCCTTCGTACGTCAGTTTGCCATTCTCTCGAAGTTCCTCTACGAGGACGATTTCCGCTTCGATGCTACCACATACTCGCAGGACTATTATGCGGCTCTCCAGCTCGTTGAGGCTTGTCGGTTCGACAAGGTGTTTCTGAAAACGGCAGTTGGGCGCATATACCACCCGACTGAAAGTCAACCTCGAAGCAACTTCAAGCGCATCTGGGCTACACGAGGAGAAGGGCCGCCTTTCCTTACGGGGCGGCAATTGTTCTTCTTTCGGCCAGACAAGGAACGCTTTCTTTCCCGACGGATGGAGAAACTGAGCGAGCTTTTGGTTCCGGAAGGAACCATTCTTCTCAGCCGTTCGGGGACCACGGGTTACCCAGTCTTGGTTGGGAGATGGCTATCCCAGTTTGCGGTTACCGATGATGCGATTCGCATTTTCAAAGGCATTGAACCCATTGGCTTCGTGTATGCCTTCCTGGCGTCAAGGACTTGCCGGGCACTGCTAACAAAGAACGAGTACGGTTCGACGGTCCCCCACCTTGAAGCGAAGCACGTAGGCGCCATCCAACTGCCGCTGATCCCAGAGAGCGCCCGCGATTCAATCCACGAGAGAATGGTCGAGGCGTGCCGAGTTCGAGACACAGCCAACGCCCTACTCGACGAGGCCGACGAAGAACTGCATGACGTCGTCGGAGTTCGGCCCTTCGAGGAAGATGATGTACCCTACTTGAGCGGGAAGGATGAAGCTCGCGCTTTCTCGATTCGGTCTTCTGAGGTTCGCGACCGATTTTACGCAACGCATCATGTGCCTTTGGCGAGGACGGCTATCGAAAAGCTGGCCAAGGGCTACTTCACTCTTGTTCCACTGAGCGAGAGGGTTGAAGCGGTGTATGTCGCCCCGCGATTCGCCCGAGTCTACGTCGAGGCCAACCACGGTACACCTTTTCTTCAGGGAAGTCATGTGCCCCTGATCCGACCACACGATCTAAAGTACATCTCGAATAGCCAGACTGTCAAAATGGACCGCTGGATTATTCGCGCAGGTTGGGTACTTGTGACATGTTCCGGAACCATAGGTCGGACCGCCGTAGCTACCCGGAACCAGGACGGTTGGGCAGCTTCCCAACACATCCTCCGAATCGTTGCTCGACCCAACGTGAGCCACGAGGGGTTCCTCTCGCTTTTCCTTTCAACTCCCTTCGGCCAGCATCAGCTGAACGCAAAGGTTTACGGCGGGGTGGTGGACGAGCTAACCCAAGAAGACACGGAGCAAGTTTGGATTCCCGACGTTCCTTACAAACAGCAAGAGGCGATTGGTCAAAGGGTCGTCGAAGCCTATGAAATGCGAGATCAAGCAACTCAGATAGAGGACGGAGCCATTGCGGAACTGGAAGCACTGATCCGACTCAAATAGCGGCCTCTTTCATCTGAGTTAGAGCCTAGTTAGTTAGAGCGGCCCACTACGCTTTCTTGTGGTGTGCCGCTTGAACCGTGGATCTGGGGGTCCTAGAAAGGATACCGGCCCCGGGCTCGGCCTGTCCATCGTCAAGCACATCGTCCGCGCCCACGGCGGCGACGTCCGTGTGGAAAGCGAGCCGGGCAGCGGTACCCGCTTCTTCTTTACTCTGCCTCGCGCGGCCGGCGGCGCGCCCCCGGTTTCGCCGGTGACGCATCCGGCTGCGGTCTCCTTGTAAAGTAGAGGGTCGTTTCAGAGGACCCGCCCGGCCAAGTGGATTGTTCCGAGTCAGCGACGATCCGCTCGCAGTCCCGACGCCTCCCAGGCGCCGTTGGGGAGTTATCTCCCCGTTGCTGGTGTGGGAGTCGCTGGAATCCGATAGCGGACGCCGGATGCTGGAGGACGCCGGATGCCGGAGCGGAGAAAGCCATCGCGTGCCCGAGCGCCCGGCCGCGCCAATCGGAAGGACGTTCCGTGCCTTACCTTACCGACGACTGCGACACGGCGATGGCTGAATGCGCCCCGGGGTGGGCGCCACATTGCGTTGGCGCACTTTAAAGTGCGAAAGCCTGCGTCCTAATCGACTGCTCGCTGGATAAGACTACCGGGAGTCTCCCGGAGCCCGTCCCTGAACATCAAGTCCAAGCTTGGAAAGAGCGAGTGCTACGTTTGAGTGACCAGTCGAATGACGGCGGCCGCTACTGGGCAAGCCGGCCTGGTCTACAACACGACAAGGTCTCCCTGGCCTGCAAGCAGCTTCCGGTGCATACCGTGCTGGTGCTGCTCGCTGCTGAAGACGGTGCCGCTCATCGCCTGCTTCATACACCTGCGGTTTGAGAAGTCCAGCCTGGCCCGGACCCGGAGGCCGCCGCTGGTCATCTGTGCTGTTCGACATGCGGACAGACTGCGGCCTTGAGGGTGTTGCCCGCCCTCGCTTTGCAGGGCGCGCCAGGTGCTGCCAGAGCGCCTCTCATTGGATACCTGTCGTAGATCACTTGGCGGCTGTCCGGCCCTGGCGCCCTTATCGAACCGAGGACCGATGGGCCTTCCCTACGGCCGCGGTTCGGTGTGCGACGACAGATGCCGGGGAGCGTAGTAGCGGGCCAGCCAGCGGCTCAGCCCGTCCAGGCCGGGGAAGAGCGTGCGCTCCGTGATATTGGCCTGGTCCAGCTTGTCGCGGATCTCCCATTTCAGCCTGGCCGGCACGATCACCTTGCGGTAGAGCTCGGGGCGCTGCTCCAGCCATTCGTCCAGACGGGATCCGGCGTCGTTCATCAGGGAGAAGGCGGCGTACTGGTTGACGATCCGGGCGTCGAGCGAGGGGGGTTCCAGGAAGACCACGAATTGGGAGTGGTCCAGGGCGTCGAAGCCGTCCAGCGTCTTGGAGGCCTGGTCCAGCATCTCCACCGAAAAGACATAGGAACCCTCCTTGTTCCGGATCTCCTGCAGCGTCTTGGGAAGCAGACTCCGGGTGGCTTCGCAGTTGACGCACCAGATCAACCCGTCGCGGTCGTAGTGGTTCAGGTTGTCGGTGGCGAAATGGAGGGCCACCAGCGGGGACCAGGTCCAATCCAACATGCGGGTGGGGAGGCCGTGATGCTGGGCCAGGGCGAGCCAGTTCCAGGTCAGATCGACGCCGGCGGCTTCGGCGTGGGCGTACTTTCGGAAGCTGCGCAGGACGTGGATCTCCAGTTGTCGCGCCAACTCGGGATTTCCGGCCAGACGCAGCAGGCTGGTTCGCAGGTCGAAGCCGGCGTCGGAGAGGCCGCGAAAGGCGAAGGGCGATCGAAACCGCTGCAACGGCTCATACCAGGAACCTTCATACAGGGTATCGAGGAGCTCGGCCCAGGCTTTCATCGCAGTCCTAACTCCGACCGCAGGTAGTCGCGGCTGGCGCGGGCGCTTGCGGCGGGGGGAGGGGCGGAGGCGTCCGTGGCGTCAACGTCCTGCTCGACCACGGCCCAGCCGTCGTAGTCGATGCGGCGGAGGGCTTCGAGCAGCGCCGGGAAGCGGACCATGCCGTCACCCAGGGGACAGAAGACGCCGTGGCGGACGGCGTCCAGGAAATCGAGTTGGCGGCGGCGGGCGTATTCCAGGTGGGGGGCGCTCACGTCCTTGAAGTGGAGGTATTCGATGCGGCGGCCCAGGGATTCCACCGCCTGGACGGGGTCGCCGCCGCCGTACGCGTAGTGGCCGGTGTCGAGGCAGAGGCCGAGGTCGGTGAGATCGAGGAGGCGGGCGCACTCGCCGGGGGTTTCGATGTAGGTGCCGGCGTGGTGGTGGAAGACGCAGCGCAGGCCGTACTCGGCGGCCAGGCCGGAGGCCTTGCGGAGGTTGGCGGCGGCGGTTTCCCAGTCGCGGTCGGTGAGGCGGAGGTCGGTTTCCGGGACGCGGCCGGCTACCGCTTCGCGCTCGGGCCAGAGGGCGTCGGCCAGGACCAGGTAGCGCGCGTGCAGGGCCTGGAGAAGCTGGGCGACTTGGCGGGCGGGGGCCAGATCGAGTTGGGGATCCTTCAAGCGGAGGGGGACGAAGGCGGAGGTCAGGGTGAGGGAGCGGCGCTTCAGCTCCGCGCTAAGGACCTTTGCATCGGTCGAGAGATAGCCGTAGGGTCCCAGCTCGGTGCCGGTGTAGCCGGCGGCCTGGAGCTGGTCCAGGAAGGTGGTGTAGGGGAAGGGGGGGCTCCAGCCTTCTACTTCCATGATGCCCCAGCTCACGGGGGCGTTAGCGATACGGATACGCATCAGTGTACCAACGGTAGGCGGGAGTCTTTGCTGCGCCAGGCGCCTCGGACCCAGGCATAGTCGGGGTCGTCGGTGGCGGCCATGGAGCGGGCGGAGCCGGCCAGCACGTTCAGGTAGTAGCAGTCGTAACCGTGGGCGGCGACGACGGGGTGGTAGCCGTCGGGGATCAGGATGACCTGGTTGTCCCGCACGGTGATGGTCTCGTCGCGGCGGCCGTCGCGGGTATAGACGCGCTGGATGGCATAGCCCTCGGGCTGGGAGATCTTGTAGAAGTAGATCTCATCGAGGTCGACTTCACCGGGCGGGTTGTGGACGTCGTGCTTGTGCGGGGGATAGGAAGACCAGTTACCGCTGGGGGTGTAGACCTCGACGATGAGGATGCGGTCGGCGGGGAAGGCGGGCTTGAGGAGGTGGTTGATCTGGCGGGTGGCGTTCTCGCCGCCGCGGATTTCGATCTCCACCTCGGAAGGCTCGATGACGCGGGCCGGAAACACCCGCTCCGCGCGGGCGCCGCAGACCGCCACCTCGCAGGAGTCGGTGAGAGCTTCCACCTCCACCGAGCCGATGCCTACCGGCAGGTACAGGCTATGGGGCATGCCGGAGAAGACGTTGGGACGGCCGCCGAGGGCGGGCCACGTTTGGCCGCCGGCGGTGATGGAGGCTTGGCCGCCCAGCAGGACCAGGACCAGCTCCTCGCCGGGGAGGGTGAGGGTGTGGCGCTGGCGTTGGGCGAGGCGGAGGAGGCGGAGGGAGATCGTCTGCCAGCCGGCGCGGTCCTGGGTGACGGCCAGGACTTCGCCGGAGCCGGCGGTGGACTTCAGAAGTAACGGGCTCATAATTTCACCGGGGCGCCGGTGCGGGCGCTCTCATAAACGGCCAAGGCGACCCGTACGGCCAGGGCGCCATCGGCCGCCGTGACCGCAGCGGGTTTCGATTGCTCGATGGAATCGAGGAAGAGGCGATCTTCGGTTACGTAGCCCCAGCGCTCTTCCCAGGGGAGGTGCCGATAGTCGGCGGACTCGACCGGTTGGCCCAGGCCGCGGGCGATGTCCACGCGGTCCATTTCCTCGGTCCGGAGAGTGGCGTGGCGGCCAAAGACCTCCACGCGCTCGAACGGGAACGACCAGCCCGTGTAGGCGCAGGAGAGGAAACTGGCGGTGCGGCCGGAGGCGAAGCGGAACAGGGCCGTGAAGGTATCCAGAGTAGGGTAGACAAGCTGCTGGGCGTGGGCCGTAACTTCGACGATGGGGCCCATCAGGAAGGCCGCCATGTCGAAAATGTGGATGGGGGTCTCGAACAGGTAGCCGCCGGTGACCGCGTCGTCGGCGGTCCAGGGAGGATTCTCGAGCTCGCCGCGGTTCATTTTGAGCTCGGCGCAGAGAGGCTCGAGGTCGCCGAGCGCGGACTTGACGCGCTGGTAGACGGGAGCGAAGCGGCGGTTGTGTCCGACCTGAAAGACGACTCCGGCGGCGGTGGCGGCCGCAACCACACGGTCGGCGTCCTCGGCGGTGACGGTCATGGGCTTCTCGCAGAAGACGTGTTTGCGGCGGCGAAGGGCGGCCAGAGCGTGCTGGGCGTGGAGGCGGTTGGGGAGCGTGACATACACCGCGTCGACGGCGTCGAGGAGGGCCTCGGGGGTCTGGAAGACGGGGGCGCCGGTGGCGCGGGCGCGGTCGGCCGAGATGTCATAGACGCCGACGATGCGGGCACGCGGGTCCTTGGAGAGGATCCGCAGGTGGGTGGCGGCGATGTGACCGGCGCCGATGAATCCTAGTCGGATAGGGTTACTCATTCTTAAAGGTATCCACGTTCGCTTTGGTGACCAGGGCGGTGCCGGTATCGATAATCGGCTCGACCGGTTGCCTGGCCAGGGCGCGGAGGGCGGCTTCTACGCCGCGCTTGCCCATCTGGAAAGGACGCTGGGCGACGACGGCGTCGATCTTGCCCTCGCGGATAAGCTTGAGGACCTCCTGGCCGGCGTCGAAGCTGACCAGCTTGACCGCTCCGCCCGAGCGGCGGGACTGGATGGCTTCGAGAGCGCCCAGGGCCATCTGGTCGGAGGTGGCAAAGACGGCGGCCAGTTTGGGACGCGCGGTCAGCATATTTTCCATGACGTTCATGGCCAGGGCGCGCTCGCTGTTGGCCGGCTGCTCGGCGACCAGTTGGAGGCGCGGCGCGGCGGCCAGAACTTCCTTGAATCCGCGCTTGCGGCCCTCGTGGGTTTCCTCGCCGGGGAGTCCGGTGATGAGACCCACCTCGGCCGATCCGCTGATGGCCTCGACCACGTGTCCGCCGGCGAGCTTGCCGCCCTCGTAGTTGTTGGTCCCGACATAGGTGACTTTCTTGGGCCAGGGAACATCGGTGTCGACGATGATGACGGGGATGCCCTTCTCGGCGGCCTTCTCGAGAGCGGGAATCACTTGGGCGGAGGCGGCGGGGGCCAGGACCAAGGCCTGGATGCCTCGGGCGATCTGGTCCTCGATCATGGCCACCTGCTGGTCGATATTGATCTCGCGATCGGGGGCCACGATGCCGAGTTGCGCCTTGCCCTGTCCGCCGGCTTCCGCGCCGCGCCTCACGTCGAGCCAGAATTCGCTGTCGAGGGCCTTGAGGACTACGCCGATCTGGGGGAGGCCGGAGTCGGGGCGGCGGGAGGAGCAGCCGGCGAGAGCGAGCAGGAGGACCAGGGAGAGAAGACGGGCCATCCAGGCCAGAGTATCACAAGGGTTGGTGCTATATTGGAGGCATGAAACGCCAGCGACCACAGCCTGGCGGCCCTGCGCCGGTGGCAACCGAGCGGGAACCGACCGTGCTTCGGATGATGCGGGAGTTGGGGGAGCTGACCCGCCAGGTTCCCCCTGAGGAGTGGGAGAAGATTCCGAAGGACCTCCTCGATAATCTGGATCACTATCTCTACGGAGCGCCCAAGAAGCCTGCTAAGTGATGAGGGTCGTCTTCGCGGATACCTTCTACTGGGTCGCTATGATTTTGCCGGGCGATCCCTGGAGAGCGGCCGTGGCGAGGGTCGGGGCGGAGATCGGGTATTCACATCTGGTAACCACAGACGAGGTGCTAGTTGAGTTCATGTCGTACGTGTCGTCGCGGGGACGGCATTGGCGAAACGTGGGGGCGGAGTTGGTGCGGCGGGTACTGGAGCACGAAGAAGTAACGGTCCTTCCGCAGTCCCGGGAGAGTTTCCTAGGCGGGCTCCATTTGTTTGAAGAGCGGCTGGACAAGGGATACAGCTTGGTGGATTGCATCTCCATGACGGCGATGCGGGAGCAAGAGATCGTAGAGATCTTCACCAACGATCACCATTTCGCGCAGGAAGGGTTCCTGCCGCTGGTCTGAGCCTCAGCCGGCGGAGCGGCGGCGTAGCACGTCTACCCAAACCGCCCAGATGATTACCGCGCCGATTACTATCATTTGCCAGTGGCTGGAGACGTTGAGAAGGTTGAGCCCGTTGCGCAAGACCGCGATGATCAGGGCGCCGATGAGGGTACCCGACACCGTGCCGACACCGCCGAAGAAGCTGGCCCCGCCGATGATGACGGCGGCGATGGAGTCGAGCTCGGCGCCGGAGCCGGCGAGAGGGAAGCCGGCGTTCATGCGTCCGGCGAGCAGGACGGCGGCCAGACCGGAGAGCATTCCGGCGAGGGCGTAGACGGCGTTGAGGCGGGCCTTCACCGGGATGCCGGCCAGGCGGGAGGCTTCCGGGTTGCCGCCGATGGCGTAGACGTCGCGTCCGAAAACCGTGTGGCGCAGCATAAGGCCGAATAGGGCGAACATCGACAGCATTACGAGAATGGGGATGGGGAGGCCCAGGATGGTTCCCGCTCCCAGGAGGCGGGCGCCGGCGGGGAGGTCGGGGATGGGGAAGCCGGCGGAGAGGAGCATCGCCGTACCTCGGGCCACGTTCATCATACCTAGCGTCGAGACGAAGGGGTGAGGGAGGCGGAGGACCGTTAGCAGGAGGCCGTTGAGGAGGCCGAGGATCAGGCCGCAGGCCAGAGCCAGCAGGACGGCTACGGCGGGGTGAACCCCGGCTTTGAGCGACTTGGCGAAGACCACCGTAGACAGGCCCAGCATCGAGCCGACGGAAAGGTCGATTCCGGCGGTAAGGATTACCAGGAGCTGGCCGAGGGCCAGCAGGCCATTTATCGAACTCTGGCGGAACACGTTGAGGATGTTGTCGACGGTCAGGAACTGCGGGGAGGCGAGGCTCAGCACCGTGGCGAGGATCGCGAGTCCGAGGAGTGGTCCGAAGCGCCGCATTGGTTTAGGAGAAGGCCGCCTGCAGGATCTTCTTCTCGGTCGCTTCGGACGCGGGGAATTCGGCGGCGATGTGGCCGAGGCGCATAACCAGGATGCGGTCGGCCAGGCGCAGTACTTCTTCGATTTCGGAGGAGAACAGGAGCACCGTCTTGCCTTCGTCGGTGAGGCGGCGGATCCAGGTGTAGACCTGGTCTTTAGCGCCGACGTCGATGCCTCGGGTAGGCTCGTCGAACAGCAGCACGCGGGCGCCGCTCAGGAGCCAGCGGGCGATGACTACCTTCTGCTGATTACCTCCGCTGAACAGGCGCACCAGGCGGGAGACGTCGGGGGGTTGGATGGCGAGCCGGCTGGCATAGTCGGCGGCGACCTGGTGTTCGCGGTGGTGATCGAGGTATCCGGCACGGGAGAAGAGTCCGGCGCTGGGCAGAGTGATGTTGGTGGCGACGTCGGCGGTTAGAACGAGGCCTTGTTCCTTGGGGTTTTCGGTGAGGAGGGCGATGCCGTGGCCGATGGCAGCGGCGGGCGAGGTGAGTCGGGCCGGGTTGCCGAAAAGCTGGAGAATGCCGGTGAAGCCGGGCTCGGCGCCGAACAGCGACCGGGCGAGCGAGGTGCGGCCGGAGCCTATCAGACCGGTGAACGCCAGAACCTCGCCGTGATAGGCAGTGAAGGCGATATTGTGGAGGCGGCCGGGGAGGTTGCCGTGGCGGAGCTCGACCGCCGGTTGGGCGGCCGCGCCGGTGCGGGTTGAGGGGGCGGGCAGGTCGTGTCCGATCATCTGGTGGATCAGGTCGGGTTTGGGCGTGGAGGCGGGACCGGTGAAGACCACTTCCCCGCCCCGCAGGACCGAGACGCGGTCGGCGACCAGGGGGATCTCTTCGAGCCGATGACTGATATATAGAAGTCCCACACCGGACCCGCGCAGCTCGCGGACCACGGCGAACAGCTTGTCCACCTCGGTGGGGGTGAGGGAGGCGGTGGGCTCGTCCAGGATCACCACCTCGACGCGGCGGACCAGGGCGCGGCCGATCATAAGAAGCTGCTGCTCGGCAACAGACAGGTCGCAGGCGGGGGTGGCGGGATCGCGCTGGATGCCCACACGGGCCAGGACGCGGGCGGCGGCCTCGCGCTGGGCGGCGTGGTCCACCAGGACGCGGGCGCGGCGCAGGGCGTGGCCCAGGAAGAGGTTCTCGTCGAGCGGAAGATGGGGGATGACCTGGATCTCTTGCGGGATATAGGCGACGGCGGTGGGTCCGGTGCGGCCTAGGATCTGGCCGGCGTCGGGGGTCAAGGCGCCGTAGAGGATCTTGACCAGCGTCGATTTGCCGGCGCCGTTGGCCCCTACCAGGGAGTGGACCTCGCCCGCCAGCACCTCGAAGTCAACGCCGCGCAGGACCTGGGCGTCGCCGAAGGACTTGTAGATGCCGCGACCGGTCATGGCCACAAGGCTCGCGTGGTGGCCGTGTCGAAGAAGTGGATGCGGTCGGGGCGGAAACGGAACCAGACGGGCGCCTCGAAGTCGAGACGCAGCTCGGGGGCGGTGCGGCAGTTCAGGTGCTGCTCCCCGGCGGCGACCACGACCAGGTTCTCGTTGCCCATGGCTTCGCTCACGTAGACGCGGCCCGGGGTCCAGCCGTCGGCTGCGGTCCGGCTGAGGTCGATGTTTTCGGGCCGACATCCGAGTGTAACCGAGGTGTGGGACCCGAGGGGAGGGGCGGGCATGGTCACGGCGCCCGAGGTGAAGACACCGGCGTCAACGCGGCCGGGGAGGAAGTTCATCGAGGGGCTGCCGAGAAAGCCGGCGACGAAGAGGTTCACCGGGCGGGAGTAGATTTCCTCGGGGGGGCCGATTTGCTCGAGGACGCCGTCCTGCATGACGGCGATGCGGCGGCCCAGGGTCATGGCTTCGGCCTGGTCGTGGGTGACGTAGAGCGAGGTCACGCCCAGCTCGTGCTGGAGGCGCTTCAGCTCGGCGCGCATCTCGACCCGTAGCTTGGCGTCGAGGTTGGAGAGCGGCTCGTCGAACAGGAAGGCGTGCGGCTGGCGGACGATGGCGCGGGCGAGGGCGACGCGCTGGCGCTGTCCGCCGGAGAGCTCGCGGGGGCGGCGCCGCAGGAACGGGCCGAGTCCCAGGCGCTCGCCGGCGCGACGGACGCGGATTTCCACCTGCTCCTGGGTCAGGTCGCGGACGCGGAGCGGGAAGGCGATGTTCTCATAGACGTCCAG
>JBGOUV010000092.1:0-18613 GCA_041477815.1 Terriglobia bacterium
ATCCGGGCCACACAAAATTCACCTGTACCGGATCAAGGGCAAAAGGCCTTCTGATGTACGGTGAACGGCGCCTTCGTGGCGCTGGTTAGCGCCAGTGCGCCACCAGAATCGACACCGCCGCCGGCGGACTGGCCCCATAGCGTACCTACTTCATCGGCATACTCCTCCCGGACTCCCCGGTCCTCGCCGCAGCGCCCTGGAGCACCCCAGGTGCCACAATCCGAGACCCGGGCCATCGCCCCACAGCAGTTCAAAAGAAAAGAAACAGAATGACTTGCGCCCGTTGGGGGTTACACCTGGCGAGGGCAGCCGACGGTGGCAACGCCGCGACTGTCCGAGAAACAGGCGGTGTCCGAAAATCGTACACCCCGCGCGGGGGAGGCTACGCCCCGCTGCCATACTGCCGGAGCTTGCGGTAGAGCGTATCCCGGGAGATCCCCAGCACCGAAGCGGCCTTGGTCCGGTTGCCTTCGCAGACGCGCAAGGCCTGTTGAATGGCGAACTGTTCCAGGCGCTCCATGGACATTGGTTGCTCGCTGAGACTGCCGGCCGGCGCGGAGGAGGCCCGCTCGTGCAGCAGGGCCTTGCAGTCTTTGTCGGTAATCACCTGCGTATTATCCGACGAAAGGGCCGCGGCGCCTTCCAGCAGGTTCTCCAGCTCGCGCACGTTGCCGGGAAAAGGGTGAGCCAGCAGGGACTCCAGGGCGGAGCGAGCCAAGGTAATCGGACGGCCGTAACGCCGCCCCAGGCGGCCGGTGAAATGCTGGGCCAGCACCAGCACATCCTCGGGACGCGCGCGCAGCGGCGGCACCTCGATCACCACCGTAGCGATGCGGTAATAAAGGTCTTCCCGCAGGTACTCCCCGCGCAAATCCGCCAGCGGACGGTTGGATGCCGCGACTACCCGCACGTCCACCTGCAAAGCCCTGGGGCTGCCCACCGGCCGCACCTCGCCTTCCTGTAATACCCGCAGCAGCTTGACCTGGGCTTCTTTGGGCATCTCCCCGATCTCGTCCAGGAAAACCGTACCCCCATTGGCGGCCATAAACAGACCGGGAGCGTCGGTGGTGGCCCCGGTGAAGGCCCCGCGGCGATACCCGAACAGCTCGCTTTCCACCAGGTCGTGGGGCAAGGCGCCGCAGTTGATGGGGGCGAAAGGGGCGCGCCCGCGCCGGCTGGCGGCGTGGATGGCGCGGGCCAGCATTTCCTTGCCCGTGCCCGTTTCACCTACCACCAGGACCGGGGCATCCGTGGAGGCCGCGGCGCGCGCCCGCTCCACCACGCGCTGCATGGGGCTCGAGACATAGACCACGCTCTCAAACGAAGGACAGCACTCCAGGTTCGCCTCCAGTTGCGCCACGCGCTCGCGCAGCTCGGAGATCTCCATCAGCCGGCCGATCTTCTTCCGCACCGCTTCGTAGTCGAACGGCTTGGTCAGATAGTCCTCGGCCCCGGCTTTGATCGCTTCCACCGCCGTTTCGATGGCCCCGTACCCGGTCATCATCAGGATCGAGAGCTCGGGATCGTGGCGGTGCAGCTCCCGCATCAGCGCCAGGCCATCGGTCACCGGCATGATCAAATCCACCAGGGCCAGGGCCAGGTGCGGGTTGCGCTCCTGCACAGCCAGCGCCTCGGCGGCGGAAAGGGCGATCTCGGCGCTGTAGCCCTCCTGCTGCAAGAACTCCTGAAGGGTCCGGGCCAGCTCGGCGTCATCATCGACCACCAGGATCCGGCCGGCCCGCTTCACCTGCGACGGTTTCATGTGCGCACCTCCACACCCGCGGCCGCGGGTTGATAAACGGGCAGCCCTACGAACACACTGGTTCCCTGCGGCGGCGTGCTTTCCAGGCGTATGGCCCCGCCATGCTCCAGGACGATGTTGCGCGCAATGGCCAGCCCCAATCCGGTGCCCTTCCCCGGACCTTTGGTGGTGAAGAACGGCTCGAAAATGTGCGGCAGATCCTGGGGCGCCACACCACAACCGTCATCGGCGATTTGAATCTCGATCCACTCGCCGGAAGTCCGGCAGGCGCGGATGGCGATCGTGCCCTGCTCGGCGACGGCATCCAGCGCATTGCTCAGCAGTATGGAAAGCAGGGCCTCCAGCAAATTGCTGTCCGCCAGCACCTGGGCGCCGTCGGCCGCCGCCAGATCCAGCGACACCCGCGCCCGCTTGGTCAGCACCGGTGGCGAGAAGAAACTCACCACCGACTCAATGGCCCGCGTCACCTCCAGCGGTTGCTTGGCCACCCGCGGGCGGCGGCTGAACTCCAGCAAACGCTGGACAAAATGCTGGCAAAAGCGCAGCCCCGACCCCAACCGCTCCAGGTCGGCGCCGTAGGTCTCCGGCTGCCGTCGCTGCATCATCTCCAGCCGCAGCAGCATGGCGGCCAAGGGCGTATTGAGGTGGTGGGCCGTTCCGGCCGCCATCTGGCCCATGCTGGTCAACTTTTCGATTTCCAGCAGTCTCTGCCGCAGCCGTACCCGCTCCCGGATGTCGGCGGTGACCTCCAGAAAGGAATCGGGCGCCCCGGCCTCGCGAAAGGGCAGCAGGCTGAGCTGGACCTCAAAGGCGGCGCCCTGGCTGTCGCGTCGCAGCGTCTCCACCTCCAGGATCGGCCGGCCCTTCTCCACTTCGCTCAGAAAGCCTCGCAATTCCTCTTCTTTCTCGGGCGGCACCGTGGGCAGAAGCTGTCCCAGCACCTCCGCCTTGCTGAAGCCGTAAAGCCGTTCCGCCGCCGCATTCCATTCCGTCACCCGTAACGACTGGTCATACAGGGCCACCGCGCCGGGAGAGACCTCCAGCAGTCCGCGGTAGCGCTCGCGCGACCGGCGCAGCTCTTCCTCACTGCGCCGCCGTTGTCGCAGCACAAACCACCCGGCCCAAAAAGCCAGCACCAAAGAAGAGAAAATGCCGCGGGTAATGTAGAGGTAATGGAGGGTGACGTAATCCACCGACCGGAAAAACCGGTTTTCCAGCAGTTCCCAGGTGGCAAACACCAGCGCCACAATGGTGACGCTGGATAGTATCAGCGTGATCCAAAACCAACGGCGCTCGGGCGCGTCCGGATCCGTTCCGCTCAATCGGTGGCCTGCCTTCGGGCGGAGCGGTGAGCACGGCTTCTGCCACTCTGGCTGGACCGGATCCGCACAGCTACACGATACACCCGCACCGGCCTCCCGTCGAGTTTGGCAGTTGCCGTGCTGGCTCCGACCTCTGGAGATCATGGTGGTCGAGATCCTTCTCTTGGCGCTCTTCGCCCTTCCGGCCGATACGCCAGCTCCCCCCCAGGAGTTCCCCGCCGGCTACCTCGGCTCGGAAACGTGCCGGCTCTGTCACGAACAACTGGGCGGAGCCTTCCGCAGCAATCCGCATTTCTCTGTGGATAGCGCCGCCGGCAAGGCCCCTCGCAGCCAGGAGTGGAAAGGACGAGCCTGCGAGGCCTGTCACGGGCCGGGCAAAACCCACATGGAAGCGGCGGAAGCGAAGGATATCTTCATGTTCGGGGGCTCGCTGCGGAATCCCGTGCCGCCGCCGGCCGGCCGCATCAACGAACGGTGCTTGAAGTGTCACGCCGGCGACGCCACCCACAGCAACCGCTTGTGGGGATCTCACGGCCGCAATCAGATCAGTTGCACCCAGTGCCACACCGTGCACCAGGCCGTCCGGCGGCCGCTGCTGGCCCTGGAGCCCAATGCGCTTTGCCAGAAGTGCCATCTCAGTGTCCAGGCCGAGTTCTCGCGGCCTTACCACCACAAGCTCCAGGAAGGCGCCATGGCCTGCGTGGACTGCCACAACCCCCACGGCGAGCTGCCCGCCCGCCAGTTGCGGCGCGTCTCGGCCAACGAAGTGATTTGCCTGAAATGTCACGGCGACAAGCGCGGGCCGTTTCCTTTTGAGCATGCCCCGGCGCGGTTGGGCCGCTGCGCCACCTGCCACGAACCGCACGGGTCCATGAACCCCCGTATGCTCGTCCGGCACGATTTGCGTTTCCTTTGCCTGGAGTGCCACACCAGCAGCCTGCAAACCATCGGCATCACCCCGCCGGCGTTCCACGATCTCCGCAGCCCGCGATTTCAAAACTGCACCACCTGTCACTCCAAGATTCACGGGTCGTTTGTCAGCAAGGATCTGTTGCGATGAGAACGGGCGCCGCAGTCGCGTTGCGCGTCCTGGGACCCCTGGGTACCCACTGGCCACCGGTCACTGGCCACTGGCCGCTGACGTTAGTCGCGTTGCTCCTCCTGGGACCCCTGGGCCTGGCCCAGCAGCCCGCGGAGGCCCCGGCGGAGACGGTTCCGCCGCCCGTCGCCGAACGCGAAGTCCACGGTTCGGTGGATTTCGGCTATCGCTGGGTGGTCGGCAACGGTGGCAACGAGGACGTGTATCGCAGCATCGTCAACCTCGGTGACGGGCCCAAGTTGTTTGGAGCCGAGACTACCATCCGCCGCCCGGGCGGCCGTTGGTACGATCGCCTGGACGCCCGCGCTTCGTCCTGGGGCGGCGACCCCTACAACACCGCTCGCCTGGAGGCCGCCCGCACCGGCGCTTACGCCTTCCGCTTCGACTATCGCAACGTCAGCTATTTCAACTCCCTCCCTTCGTTCGCCAATCCCTTCCTGGGCCAGGGCGTACTGTTCAGCCAGCGCTCGCTTGACACCAAACGACGGCTGATCGACACCGAGCTCGAGTGCCGGCCCGGCGCCCGGCTCTCCGGCTACGTGGGCTTCTATCACAGCTCCGGCTTCGGCCGCGGGGTGACTACCCTGGTCACCGACGGCAACGAGTTCCCCGTCGGCACCCGGCTGCGCGATGCCACCGATTCCTACCGCGGCGGCCTGCGGCTCAATCTCGTCAAGTGGAACGTGACCCTGGAGCAGGGCGGAACCACCTTCAAGGATGACCAGCAACTCTCCTTCGGCGGCGCGGTCAATCCCGGCAACCGCCGCGTGCCGCTGCTCGGGCAGGACATCCTGCTGCGCGACCTGGCCGCCGCATATGGCGCCCGCGGGGACAGCATCTTCAGCCGAGGCGTGCTCGAAGGGCGGCCGTGGAGCAAGCTGCACTTCACCGGGCACTTCCTGTACAGCCTGCCCTCCATCGACGCCAACTACTCCCAGCGGAATACCGGTAATTTCATCTGGCTCGAAACCTTTCAGGTCTACACCGGACAACTGGATCGTTCGCTCACCCAAGCCGGCCGGCCGCATTCCTCGGGGAGCTGGACCACCGAGCTCCGGCTCACCCCCCGCGTCCGTGTGATACAATCCTGGTTTACGGACCGCCTCCACACTGCCGGGGCATCGTCACTGGCCACCACGTTGCTGCCCGCCTCCGGCGGGTCCCTGTCGAGGGAGACGGCGCTGCGGGACCGCTTGGTGCTCAACTGGAACCAGCACCAGGTGGATGCCATCGCCGAGATTTCCTCATTCCTGACCCTGCGGGGCGGGCACCGCTACGAGTGGGGCGACGCGGTGATCCGGTCCAATATCGGCATCCTGCCCGCCGGCGAGGCGGGCCAGATCCGGCGGCAGGTAGCGCTGGCCGGAGGCTCCTTGCGGCTGCGGGCCAACGCCGAGCTCGACGTGGACCTGGAGGCGTCGGCCCGGGACCGCACGTTCTTCCGCACCGACCTGGCCGATTACCAGCGCGCCCGGCTGCGCGGCCGTTATCGTCTCCGCCGGGACTTGACCTTTTCCGGCTCCTTCGCCGTTCTCAACAACCAGACTCCCGTCCGCGAGGGCAGCCTCGATTACCAGAGCCGCCAGAGCTCGTTGGCGTTGCTCTTCGCGCCAGGCGATGGCAAGCGCTGGAACCTGCTTCTGGATTACATGCGCGGGACCCTGCGCAGCACTTTGCCGTTCCTGGCGCCACAGGACCGGACTTTCGAGATCTCCCGCTACCGCGAGGACGGACATTACGGCGGCGCCACGGTGGAAATCCATCCCGGCGGGCGCGCCCGGGTCCACCTGGGAGGGGGCTTTGGCGTGACCGCCGGCAGCCGGCCCACGCGCTACTATCAGCCTTATACCCGGCTCTTGCTGCCCCTCCGGGGAAAGCTCGCCTGGATGGGCGATTGGCGGTGGTTCGGCTTCACAGAGAGGCTCTATGCGTCCGAGGGTTTTCACGCCCACTTGTTTTCCACTGGTCTCCAAGTCGGCTGGTAGGGCCTTGGTCTTCCTGGCCCTGGCGATCCTGCCCCTGGCCGGCCAGTTCGGCGATGCCCGGCGGGGCGCGGAGCTCATCCAGCGGCGCAACTGCACCCTCTGCCACTCCATCCGCGGCGCCGGAGGCGCCATAGCCCCCGATCTGTCCCGCCGCTCCACCAAGGAGTTCACCCCCACTACCATGGCCGCGGCCATGTGGAACCACGGACCGGCCATGTGGAGGGCCATGGCCGCGAAGAACCTGGAGGTGCCCTCCCTGGGTACTACAGATATGGCGGACCTGTGGGCCTATTTCTACTCCATTCGCTACTTCGACAAGGCGGGTGACGCCGGGCGCGGGAAGACGGTCTTTTCCGCCAAAAAGTGCAGCATCTGCCACGCCCTGACCCCGGACGAGAGCCAGGGGCGGCCGGGCCCCCCGGTGTCCCAATGGCCGTCCCTCGCCGACCGCATCCGCTGGACCGAGCACATGTGGAACCATGCCGGCCCCATGCAGGCCGAGATGCAGAAGCGCGGCATCCCCTGGCCCACCTTTACGCTCCAGGAAATGGTGGACCTGTTGGTCTACCTGCGCAATCTCCCCACCAAGCCCGACCTCCTGCCGACCCTGGTCTTTGAAGATCCCGAGACCGGAGAAAAGCTATTCCGCGAGCGCGGCTGTATCCAGTGTCACACCACCGGCGCCGCCGAACCGGGCAAGATCGACCTGGTCGGAGCGGCCCGCGAGTCGCGGACTTTCACCGAGCTCGGCGTCCGCATGTGGAATCACCTGCCCCAGATGCGCCGCCGCGCCGCCCAGAGCCAGATCGATTTCCCGACCTTCTCCAGCAGCGAGATGAGCCAGCTCATCGCCTTCCTGTTCGCCAAGCGCTACTTCGAGGAGAAGGGCCAACCAGGCCGCGGCGCCCGCATCTTCGCTTCCCGAAAATGCGGCGCCTGTCACGACCAGCCCGGCTCGCCGGCGCCCAGTCTGAAGAGCAAAGCGGGCCAATTCTCAGCCCCCCAGATGGCTTCCGCGCTCTGGCAGCATGGTCCCAGGATGCTCCAGGAAATGGAAAAGCACAAAACCCGCTGGCCCAACTTCACCGGCCCCGAGATGGCCGATCTAATCGCGTTCCTCAATAAACACTGACTGACGCCAAACGGAACGGGGGAGGGGTTAGGGTCCGGACGAACCCGGAGCACGGGATCTGGCGCCGACCTCCTTGCCCTCGGCTATGGGGCGGCACTCTCACCGCCGCCTGGTCAGCCAGTGCATCACGTTCCGCGGAAACGGCGGGGTCTGCCTGGCGATATCCGCGTTCATTCCCATCGGGTTCTGGTTTGGCCGGAAAGCTGAGCCGAGAACATCGCCGCTTCCCCAAACAGCCTACTCTCCCGTTCCCGGTACAGATCGAGCGGATGCAAATTTAGCTGTTGGACGACGTTCCCTGGTCAGCGCTTCCAGGACTTCTCCCGCGCCGCCAGAAACTCATCGCCGGGCTGCCAGGTGGGGAGTTGCGGCAGGTTGGCCACCTCCCGGCCGAGGTGGAAGCCGAAGGTGGCTAGTTGGACCAGGCCGGAGAAATCCCAACTCGGATCGAACTGATCGGAGGGCTGGTGGTAGTGTTTCTCGTTGTACTCCTCGAAGGCCTTCTGGCCCCAGCCGGGCGGCTTGCCCACGTACTCGGTGCCCAGGTCGAGAGAGAACGCGGGGATGCCGACATGGGCCAGGCTGAAGTGGTCGGAACGGTAGTAGTGCCCCTGCTCGGGCTGGGGGTCGGGTTTGATCTGGAGTTGGAAGCGGGCGGCGGTCTGCTCCACCAGGTCTTTCAGAGTGGTGCGCTCGTAGCCGTTTAGGGTGATGTCCGAGGTACGCCCCAGGACGAAGATGCCATCGTAGTTCAGATTGACGGCATGCTTGCCGGCGGGGATGGGGGGATGCTGCCCGTAGTACTCCGAGCCGCGCAGACCGCCCTCTTCGGCGCCGACGGCGGCGAAAATGATAGAACGCTTGGGGCGCGACGGCAGGGCGGCGTAGGCGCGGGCGGTCTCGAGCAGCAGGCCGCAGCCGGTGGCGTTGTCCACCGCGCCGTTGTAGATGTTGTCGCCCTCCACCGGCGTACCGATACCCAGGTGGTCCCAGTGGGCGGTGTAGAGGACCGCCTCCTCCTTGAGTTGGGGGTCGCTGCCCGGCAGGCGGGCGATCACGTTGCGGGTGTCCATCACCGAGATACTGCTCCGGATACGGCCCCGCAGGCGGATCTGGGGCAGCGGGAGGGCGCGGAAGCCGCGCGTGTCGGCCTGCTGGAGCAGCTCCGCCGCCTTCTTGCCCAGCGGGGCGAAGATCTGGTCGCCGATCGTTTCGGTCACCCAGCCGGCGAAGGCCAGGGCCGGCTCGCCCGCGCCGAGCTTCACCTGGGGGTCCTTGCCGCCCCAGGAGTTGCGGACTACCTTCCAGCCATACCCGGCGGTCCTGTCGGTGTGGACGATAATGCATCCGAGCGCGCCCTGGCGGGTCGCTTCCTCGTACTTGTAGGTCCAACGTCCGTAATAGGTGAGGGCCGCGCCGCCGAAGAACTTGGGATCGGTGGAGGGCGGCTCGTTGGTGAACAGGACCACCCACTTGCCCTTCACGTCGACACCCTGGTAGTCATTCCAATTGAACTCGGGCGCCACAATGCCGTGACCGACGAAGACGGCTTCCGCGTCGACCGGCGTGTCCGGCGCCTGGCGGTGGTTGACCCCCACGTACTCGTCGAGGAGCTTCAGGGGGCGCGTGCCCAGGCTGAGGATCGAGGCCGGCAGGGTTTCCACCCCGACCAGTGGCACCTTCTGGTAGTAACTACCGTGGTCGCCTAGTGGGTCGAGGCCGAGCTGGGCGAACTGCGCGGCGATGTACAGGGTGGCGAGCGCCTCTCCTCGGGAGGCCACGCCGCGGCCTTCCAGCAGGTCGTCGGAGAGGAAGCGGACGTGGGCGGAGATGCGGCCGGCGGAGATGTCGGGCGGGGCGGGTGCGGGCGCGGGAGCGCAACTGCAGAGCAGGGCCAGCAGGGAGACCGGGGCGAGACGACGCATAGGAAAAAGGGTAGCATGGGACTACACCATGTGCGGGATTGTGGGTTATTGCGGACCGGCCGGCCGCTTCAGCGACGAGAAGCTGCAGCGGATGCTGGAGTCCATCCAGCACCGCGGGCCCGACGATGAGGGGACCTATAGCGTTGCGGCCGGCGGGGACAATCGCGTCTGGATGGGCAGCCGGCGTCTGGCCATTCAGGATCTGTCGCCGGCGGGACACCAGCCCATGGTCGCGGGCGACCGGGCCATCGCCTTCAACGGCGAGATCTATAACTTCCTGGACCTGCGGGCGGCGCTAGAGCGGGAGGGATACCTGTTTCGGTCGCACTGCGACACGGAGGTAGCGCTCGCGTCCTGGAGCCGGCACGGCCTGACGGCCGTGGAGACTTGGCGGGGCATGTTCGGGGCGGCGGTGTGGGACGCCGCCGCCGAAGAGCTGTGGCTGGTGCGGGATCCCTGGGGGATCAAGCCGCTCTACTACCACTTCGACGAGGGCGGCGTGGCCTTTGCCTCGGAGGTCCGGGCGCTGCTCGATGCGGAGGTCGTGCCGCGCGAGCTGAGCCGGCGCGGGATCGAAGATTACCTGCGGTTCGGGGCCGTTCAGGATCCGGTGACCGTCATCGACGGGGTCTACGCGCTGTTGCCGGGCTACGCGCTGCGGTGGCGGCGGGGACAGGTCGAGCTAAGACGCTACACGCCGGACCTGGCGGAGCCGATGGGGGCGGGCGACGTCGAGCCGATGCTGCGCGAGGTCGTGCGGCAGCAGATGATCAGCGACGTACCGCTGGTGGTGTTTCTGAGCGGGGGCGTGGACTCGAGCGTGGTGGCGCTGCTGGCGCGCCAGGAGGCGGGGGCCGGGGTCCAGACGCTGTCGGTGGTGTTTGAGGAGGAGCAATACTCGGAGCGGGCTTACGCGCGGCGGGTGGCGGCGCGGATCGGCACCGAGCACCACGAGGCGCTGCTGCGGGGCGGCGAAGCGCTGGAGAAGGCCCTGGAGGCGATCTCGCGCCTGGACCAGCCCAGCATCGATGGCGTCAATACCTATGTGGTCAGCCAGGCGGCCCGGCAGTGCGGGTTCACCGTGGCCCTGAGCGGCCTGGGCGGGGACGAGTTCTTCGGAGGCTATGCCAGCTTCGGGCGGGCGGCCCTGGTCGGGAAGATGCAGCGGTGGGCGCAGCGGGCGCCGGCGCTGGCCGGGATGGCCGGGCGGATGCTGGGGGGCCTGGGCCGCGCCGGGAGGAAGCTGGGAGGTTATCTCGAGAGCGGCGAGTTCTGGGAGCATCCGTATTTTTTCCAGAGAACGCTGTTCTTCCCCGACCAGGTGGAGGCGCTGTGCCGCGGGGGGCGGCCGTCACTCGAAGCCGACCGGCTGGCCGAGGCCCGCCTGCAGTCGATACTCGAGCAGGCCGCCGCGCTCGATCCGCTGAACCAGGTCTCGCTCCTGGAAGCCCGTACCTACATGTCCAACATGCTCCTGCGCGACAGCGACCAGATGAGCATGGCCCACTCGCTCGAGCTGCGGGTGCCGCTGGTCGACCACGTCCTGGCCGGACGGCTGCTGGCCACCCCCGGCGAAGAAAAGGGATTCGGCCGGACCCCGAAGTTGTGGTTGCGCCAGGCGTTTGCCAAAGACCTCCCCGAGGAGGTGTTCACCCGCAAGAAGAGTGGGTTCGTTTTGCCGTTTGACGTTTGGCTGCGGGGACCGTTGCGGCGCGAGGTGGAAGGGACCATCGCCGCCAATCCTGGCAGCCTGTGGGACCTGGGGGCGGCGACTCGAGTGTGGGAAGACTTCTGGCAGGGGGAAGTCAATTTCTCCCGTCCCTGGGCTCTTTACGTACTAAGTCGCTGGGCCGCGGAAGTCATTCACGGAAAAAACGAAAGAATTTCCAGTTTGAAATCAACAACCTAGCTTCCACCTCCCGCCGGATCGATACAGGCAGGCATTAAGCTGGAGGTGAGGGGTGTTCTCACCTACCCGAGTCGTCTTGGCTCGGGTTTTTCTTTTTGGGGAGGCGGATACAATGAGGGGATTGCGCTTTGTGTGGGCCGCGCTCGTGGCGCTGGCGTGCTGGACGCTGGCATCGGAGGCGATCACGAAGACCCGGATACAGGACACGCTGTTCAACGCCAACGGGACCCTGGCCAATGGCCAGATCACCATTCAGTGGAACGGGTTCACGGCGGGCGACGGGGCGGCCGTCGCCGCCAACTCGATCACGTTGCGGATCGTCAACGGAGTGCTGCGGATCGATCTGGTGCCCAACCCCGCGGGAACCAGCTACACGGTGACCTATCTGTTGGACGGCAAGCGCCTTTTTATTGAGACCTGGGTGGTGCCGTCGAGCGGCGAGCCGGTGCGGCTGGGCCAGGTGCGGGCGGCGCAACCGCCGGTGATATCGGCTGCCAGTGGCGGTTCGCCGAACATCTACACGCTGGGTGGAAATACCGGCGTCGGGCCAACCGCGTTCTCGCCGTCCACTACCTGGGAAGTCTACAACGCCACACCGTCGACTGGCGCTACCCGCCAAATTCTGCGGGCCGGGGCCGGACAAGGCACGACCCCGTTGCTGTCGTTCCACTCGGGCGGCAACTTCGTGGGATTCCGCGTGCCGCCCCTCGGAGCTAATACCACTTATACCTGGCCCGCCCAGGACGGGCTGCCCGGCTACTTCCTGCACACCGATGGACTCGGCAACCTGAGCTGGTCAGGGCCGCAGGGGGCCGTGGTCGGCGAGTTCTATCAGACCTTCCAGAATTCCGCGACATCGCTGGCGCAGCGCCACAACGCCAACTTCCTGAACGGGCTGCAGGCGGCGGATAACGCGGGCGCCGATCGTACCGACGTCAGCCCGGTCTACGGCGCCGCCGCCAACACGGTGGCCCAGGGCGACGACGCGCGGTTCCCGACGGCGGCGGAGAAGTCGGCCCTGGCCGGCACCAACGGCAGCCCCGGCGGGGCGAATCGATATGTCACCGACACCGATCCGCGCAACACCAATGCCCGAACGCCCACCGCCCATGCCGCCACTCACGCCGGGGCCGGCACCGACCCGGTCACGCCCAACAGCATCGGGGCGCTTAAGAACACCAGCGATATTCTCAATACCGGGGCGGCCAGCAACATCGGTCTGATCATCAAGGGAGCGCCGGGGCAGGCCGCCAGCCTGCAGGAGTGGCGCGATTCCAGCGACAACCTGCTGGCCTCGGTCACCTCCACCGGACGCGTGGTTTTCCAGGAAGCCTTCTTCGTCCCCAAGATCGGCGACACGGCTACCAGCCTCTTCTTCCAGATCGACAACCTGAACCGGTTCTCGATGACCACCTTCGCCAACGCCATGAACTTCAACCGCTACGACAACGCGGGGAACTTCAAGGACGTAGCCATGCAGTTCATCCGCGCCGGCGATACCTCCATCAACACGTCGCTCCTCGTGAACGACCCCAATGCCGGCGCCACGACCAAGCTGACCGTGAAGGCCGGGGCGGGACAGGCCTCCACCAACCTGCAGGAGTGGCAATCGAGCGCGGGAACCGTGTTGTCGCGCATCGATTCGAGCGGGTTCTTCCAGTTTCCGGCGGGACAGAAGCACGGAACGGCGGCGCAGGTGCAACTGTTCACCGGGTCGACCAGCGCGGAGGAGTGCGCGAAGTTCGACGCCAACGGAAACCTGGTCGGGACCGGCGCGCAGTGCGGCAGTGGAGGCGGCACGCCGTTGTTTATGGACGCGGTGACGCCGTCGGGAACCATCAACGGATCGAACGCCGTGTTCACCGTGCCGTCCACGCCAAATCCGGCGGCCAGCCTGCATTTGACGCGAAACGGCCTGGTGCAGAAATCGGGGACGGACTTTACACTGTCCGGCGCCACGATTACCTTCACCGGGTCGGCGATCCCGCAGACGGGCGATCTGTTGCTGGCGTCGTACCGGGCCGGAAACGGAACCAGCAACGTCCTGATCGACACCGCCGACCGGGGGTACTTTTTCGGCGTCTCGGTACAGCCGCCGGACAATAGCGGCACCACTTCGACGTTCACGGCCAACGTGCACCGGGTCTGGCAATTTGTGCTGCCTCTGGCTGCGACCGTGAACCAGATTTCGTTTGAGGTCGTGGCAACCAGCGGGAGCGGCAACTCGATGAGCCTGGGTCTGTGGGACGCAGGGTGCTCCAGCCTGGCGCTGAGCTCCGGCGTCATGACCGCCGGCGGCAGCCCGGACATCAACACGGCGGGCATCAAGAGCAAGACCATCTCGGGAGGGCCGGTGACGCTGCCCGCCGGGGTCTACTGGCTGGCCATGACCACCAACAGCACCACGCTGACGCTGCGGTCGCTGGCTCTGCCCAGCCAAGCCATCAGCCTGCTCAATACCTTCAGCAACAAAAAATTCGCCCAGGCGGGCAACAACGGCAGCTCGGGAAGTTTCCCGTCGAGTTGCGGCGCTGTCACTACCTTGGTCAGCAACCAGCCGCCCATGGTGTTGTTCGAGAGGTAAGATGGACGGATGGGTCAATGTGGCCGATTAGCAACAGTGTTGGATCAGGAAATGCTGGAAGTGGTTCGACGAGTGGAGATAGCGGCTGGCGTGACTCCCGACGACTCTCTACCCCCGAAGTCGGGTAGGGATGTTGCGATCGAGCTGGGCGGCCGATATCTCTTAAGGTACATGTTGCCGCGCCAAGTTGGTAAGTACGCCCTCGGGAGCCCGGACAGGCATTTCGTGACCCCGACGGCATACTCCCCCGAAGATACGGTCTCGTGGCTGTATCTTCCGAAACCGAACGAGAAGAGGCGATACGTGATGCTGCTGGATCCGGCGAAGATCCCCTACGTGCAAGGGCCCCGGTGGGTTCATTTGGGAAAAGGCATCGAATACATCCTGCCCCACGGTTTTCCACGAGAGGCGGTCGTGGGCCGCTGGGAGTTGGAGGTCACATGACGGAGACGCTTAACGAGCTGGAAACACTGGTTCGCCGGTTGGGGCAGGCCCGTGAGTTCCAAGCGCTGGGCCCCTTTGCGGAGCGGCACGGGAGTTGGGAGCTGGTCCTTTGGAAGAATTCCGCTCCCGACACTCTCGATCGCTTTGTTTCCCTGACGGTCACCGAGGTTGGCTCCCAATACGAAATCGAGTTACGAGCAGGTGCGGAGCAGCACGGGCGCTTTACCCGCAGGCTGGTGGAGGAGTTCAGCATCGAGGCTCAGGAACTGTGGCTGCGAGTTAGCCCAGGCCTGGAGCGGGCCATGGCGGCGGCCGAAGGCTTTCAGGCGACGGAGTTGGACGACACCTACCTGCCCGAGCGATTCCAGGCACAACGCGGGGCCTCGGCGGACTGACACCTATGAGTATCACAGCAGCGGAATGGTTCGAGCGACTTGCTGGACTTGCGGAAGGACGGGGGTTTCGGCCGTTAGGCCCGCCGGCGGACCGGCACGGGAGTTGGGAAATGGCTCTGCATAGCCAGGGCGATTTGGATCGCTTCGTGTTCCTTACCTTCACCGAAGCGCCCGGAGGGTGCGATCTGGAATTGTGGGCCGGCGCGGAGGACGGAGCGCGGTTCGTTCGCCGGTTGGTGGGGCAGGTCGACGTTCGCCCCGAGCACCTGGAGGACCCGGCCGTCGGCCAGAGGGTCGGTGATCTGCTGGGTCGCGCCCTGGAGTTGGCGGGTCACCTGCAGCAGTCGGATTTGGTGGAGGCGTACCTGCCTACCCGCTATTTGAGCTGAGCGTGTCGCCGGACCAACAACGAGAGCATCACCACCGCGAAAACGGGGGCCAGCGAAGCGCCCAGGAAGATGGGAGTAAACGACTGAGTGGCGTCGGTGACGCGGCCGATGGTATAAGTCGAGACGATCGTACCGATACCCGCCCCCGTACCCGACAGGCCGCTTACCGACGCCATGGCGTGGCTGGGGTAGAGATCGGACGGTAGGGCCAGGTAGATGGTGGCGCAGGCGGCGTAGCAGAACATGGCCAGGGCGAAGCAGGCGATGAGGGCGGGAAAGCTGTTCAATACCGTGACTCCGGCCATGGCGAGCATCCCCGGGGCGCACAGGAAGAAGGCCCGGCGGCGGGCGGCGAGCACCGGCATGCCCTGGCGGATGAAGTAGCTCGACAGCCCTCCCCCGAAGAAGTTGCCGAGGTCGGCGGCCAGAAAGGGAACCCAGAAGCCCACCAGGGTGTCTTCCAGGCGAAAGCCTTTCTTCACCAGGTAGATCGCGAACCAATCCGACATCAGGAACCAGTACGGATCGAGGACGCCTCGGACCAGGACGATCCCCCAGGTCTGGGGCAGGGTCAGCAGGCGCGCCCAGTCTCGGAGGGAGGGTTTGTAGGCGTCGTAGGCCCGGCTCTGGCCTTCCGTGATCAGGCGGCGCTCGGCGGGGGTGAGTCGGGGATGGGTGGAGGGCGGATGATACAGGCGCCACCAGGCGAACAGCCACAGCCAGCCGAGCATACCCGTAATCAGGAATACCGGACGCCAGGTTCCGAAGCCCTGATACAGGAAGACCACCAGCGGACCGGCGATGGCGGCGCCGATAGCGGACCCGGAGTCGAACAGGGCCACGGCCCAGCCACGTTCCCGGTCGGGGAACCACTCGCCGACGGCCTTGGTGGCGCCGGGCCAGTTGGCAGCCTCGCCGCACCCCAATAGAAACCGGAAGATCCGAAAACTCCAGAGTCCGCCGGCGAGCGAAGTCAGCATGGCCGCGGCCGAATACCAGGCGACGGCCGCGGTGAGGCCGCGACGGGTGCCGAGCCGGTCGAGCAGACGGCCGGAAACAGCCTGCATGAGCGCGTAGGCGATACGGAAGGCGATGACCAGGGAGGCGAAGTCGCTGTTGGACCAGCCGTTATCCCGCATCAGGTAGGGGGCTAGTACCGAGAGGGTCTGGCGGTCGATGTAGTTGATGACGGTCGAAGCGAACAGCAGGGCTCCGATCCACCAGCGGAGAGGCACCTGGACAGTATAGCGGGTTAGTCGTCGGGGCTGGGGCTGCTGTCGTTGAGCAGGGCGACCCCGGCGGTGGCGCCGACCACACCGGCGCTCAACCCCGCCACGAGGGCGATGCTGGCCGCATGGCCCAGCCCGCCGATGGTCCACCCGCCGGCGGAGGCGGCGCCCGCGGCGGCGCGGGTACGGCGTTTCTTCTTTTTGTGTTGGTCGGGGGGCACGGCCGCCGGTTCGTCGTCTTCGGTGGCGTAGCTGCCTTCGGGGACCAGCACCGGGGGGACTCCGGCGGCGGCGATCAGGACGTTGCCCCGGTGGGCGGCGACGAGCAGGCGGCCGTCCCGGCGGGCCACGGCGTACCAGGCGCGGTCACTCGCTTGCGGCCGGACAGTGAAGCGGTCGGCGGTGACGGGAAGCAGGCTGGAGGCCACCGCGCCGCGCGCCAGCTCGATAGCGTCGGTGCCCAGCCGGGCCTCGGAATCCGCCCGTATCTCGACCCGGCCGTGGGTGGCCGAGGTGATGATGGCCAGGCTGCCCGATCCGGTGGCGATGGTATCCCCGCTCCGCACCGTCGCGCCGTCGGGTTGTGGGACCGCGTTCGCCACCACCACCCCGCGGGTCCGAAGATTACCGGTGAGGAACGGACCGGCCGGCCACAGCACTGTCGAGAACACCACTAGCGCCACAATTCGCATGTTGGTCTTTCACAAGTACTATCGGCCGAAGCGTCCAGGCCATTATGCCGATCCCTTTAGTGGTGGTGACAATCTACACGCTGGCGGCGGTGGTGGCGCCGTGTCTGTACCTGGCCTGGGGCCGGGGAGGCACGAGCGTGGAGGCGCAGGCGGTCGCTTATGGCGCCATACTGCTGGCGCTGGCAGCCCGGGGACCGCGGCGGGCGGGCTGGGGCGCGGGGCTCCTGCTGGTCTGGCCGGCGCTGCAACTGGTGCCCTGGCCGCCGCTCGTGTTGCGGTGGCTGGCGCCGGAGCGGGCGGCGGAGCTGGCCCGGTTTGCCGGCGCGGGTGTTACCGCGGCTGCGACGATCAGTTTGTATCCCTACGCCACTCTGCGGACGCTGGTGATGCTGGCGGGCACGGCGGCGCTGTTCCTGCTGGCCCGGGAGACGCGCCGCCGGGCCGGCCCCTGGGTATTAGTGGCTCTGGCGGGAGCCGGGCTGATCGAGGCGGCCCTCACCTTGCGCCAGTACCTGCTGGCCCAAGCCGGGCTGCTGGCGGATAGGGAGCTGCGCGGCACCTTCGGCAACCGCAACGTGCTGGCCGCGTGGCTGGTGGGCTGTTACGGAGCGGCGCTGGCGCTGTGGGCGGGGGAGACGGGACGCCGGCGGTGGTTCGGCGCGGCGGCGGCCGTGGCCCTGGGGGCCGCTACCGTGCTGACGTTCTCCCGGATGGGCCTGCTGGCGCTGGTTGCGGCTACGGTGGTATTCGGGGCCACCCGGGGACGCGCCGCTCTGGGCACGGGGCTGGCCGTCGCCGCGGTGGCGGCGCTGGTCGGGATTCCGGCCCTGGCGGCGCGGTACCGGCCCGGAGTGCTGGCGCTCGAGAAGCAGGGGCGCGTGGCCATGTGGACCGATTCGCTGACGGCGCTCCGGCGCTACGCCACGCTGGGGGCCGGGGCCGGCGCGTTTCCCTACGCCTTCCGAAGGTCGCATGAATATCTGGGGGCCTACACGATCGACCACGCCCATTGCGACTACCTGGAGACGCTGGTGGAATGGGGGGCGCCGGCCGGACTGCTGCTGATCGGGGCGCTGGTGGGCGGTGTCGCCTGGCGGATGCGCCATCTGGACGAGCCGGCCGGGAGGGAGTGGGGGTGTCTGGCGGGGGTGGCCGGTATCCTGGTCCACGGGCTGGCGGACTTCCCGCTGCGGGTGCCGGCGGTGGCCGGACTGGTGGCGATTCTGCTGGGTCTGGCCGCGCGCGACGCCGAGCGAGGGCCGGGCCGGCGGGCGGTAGCCGTGGTGGCGTTGGCGCTGGGGGTGCTCAGTTTCGCGCTGCCCCGGCTGGACGCCTGGAACGCCGAAGCCCAGTATGCCGCGGGCCGGCGGGCCTTCGACCAGGGCCAGGTGGACGCGGCCGAGCAGGCCTGGCGCCGGGGTCTGGCCGCGAATCCGTACGCGGCGCCACTGTGGATCGAACGGGCCTATCTGGCCGAGGCGCGGGGGGACGGGGAGGCCGCGCGGCGCTACGCCGGCCTGGCCGCCGAGCTGGAGCCCTACACGAACCGCACGCGGTGGTGGGCCGAGAACCTGTACCTACGGCTGGGAGTCAAGTGATCCAATTCCGGATATCCAGGAGGCGGCGGGCGATGCGCGCGGCGTCCGGATCGCGCAGTTGCGGGTAGATGGGGAGACTCAGCACGCCGCGGCTGATGGCCTCAGTGTTCTCCAGACGGTCCAGCTCCGGGTGGTAGAAGCGCCGGTA
>JBGOUV010000477.1:0-4588 GCA_041477815.1 Terriglobia bacterium
CTCGTCGCGGTGGAGCTCCCCCAGCCAGCGGAAGAACACGCCGTCCTGCGCTGCCGCGTAGGGGAGTCGCGAATAGCCTAGCATCAGCGCATAGACCGAGCCGAAGGCGGTCACCATGATCATCACCGAAAGAAGGCCGGCGGCCCACTTGCCGTAGAGGCGCTCCATGAAGACGGATCCGATGGCCGGGGTCTGGATCGCTTCCCGCCAGGGGACTACTCCGATGAAGGACAGAGAAATCAGCAGGTCGATCAGGAGCACGCCGAAGATGGACAGGATGACGGCGTAGGGGATGGTGCGGGCGGGCTGTTTGACCTCGGCGCCGAGGTAGCAGATCTGGTAGTAGCCGAGGTAGTTATACATCACGATGAGAGTACCGGCGCCCAGGCCGCGGACGAAGCCCAGGCTGAGACGGAAGGCGTCCGGGGGAAAGTCAAAGGCGATCTTGGCGTCGAAGTTCCACAGGCCGGCGGCGATGACCCAGCCGGTGGTCAGGAGCATAGTCACCCAGAGGAACATCATGAGCTTGGCCACGTCGGTGATCCGGCGGTAGAGGGCAAACAGCGCGATGCCGCCGATGGCGGCGGCGATCAGCTTGGTCGTGAGCGGGGTCATGCCGGGGAGGAAATAGCCCAGGTATTGTACAATACCTATGTTGCCGCTGGCGATCTCCAGCGGTCCGGAGAAGAGGAACTGCCAGACGAAGAGGAAGGACAGCAGGCGTCCCCAGCGGCCGAAGCCTTCGCGGAGGAAGACGTAAGGTCCGCCGCTTTGGGGGAAGGCGGCGCCCAGCTCGGACACCACCAGGCCGTCGGCCAGGGCGATGACGGCGCCCAGCAGCCACCCGATCAGGGCCTGGGGGCCTTGCATGGCCGCCAGTATGCCGTCGGCTCCGGCCACCGTGATGAACGGTCCGGTGCCGATCATGTTCGACATGTTGATGGAGGTGGCGTTGAGGACGCCTAGCCTCCGATGCATCTCGGAGTGGGCCATTTAGGAGCTCAGCCGGCCTTGGTGGAACTCCGGGTTATCCACCAGGGCGGGGATCTCCTGCACGTGAATGTACTGGAGTTGGACTATCATGCCTGCCATGCTGGCGGTGTGGGAGCCTAAGACGCAACCGTGGCACGACACTCCTGGCAGAGTAGCATCCCGAAACGACCAGGCAGCCGGCGGCCGGCGGAGGTCCAGCAGTTTTTGGATAGTATTCATATCTAATTCCGAAGCGGCTTTCCGGTCTGGAGCATCGACTCGATGCGGGCCTGGGTCTGCGGCTCGCCGCAGAGGCTCAGGAAAGCCTCGCGCTCGAGTTCGAGGAGGTAGCTTTCGGGGACGGCGGCGGGCTCGGGCAGGTCGCCACCGGACAGTATGTAGGCGAGGCGCTCGCCGATCCGGCGGTCGTAGTCGGTGATGTAGCCGGCGGTGCGCATCAGGTAGAGGGCCAGGCGCAGCGAGGCCAGGCCGGCGCGGCCGAGGACGCGGATCAGGGGCGGCGCGGGGTCGGGGTGGTAGCCGGTGCGGGCCAGGGCGAGGGCGGTCTGGCGGGCGTCTTCGAGCAGGCGGTCGCGGTTCATGGTGACGGGGTCGTCGTCGCGCAAAAAGCGGCGCTGGTGCGCCTCGGCGGCGCTGGAGGACACCTGGGCCAGGGCGATCGTTTCGAAGGCTTCTTTCAGGTACGGGGTGGGATCGCCGTCGGGCGGGAGGCCGGCCATCCAGCGGCGAACCATTTCCTTGCAGCCGCCGGCGCCGGGTATCAGTCCGACTGACACCTCGACGAGGCCCATGTAGGATTCGGACAGGGCCTGGACGCGGGCGCAGTGCAGGGCCAGCTCGCAGCCGCCGGCCAGGGTCTGGCCGAAGACCGCCGCCACCACCGGCTTGCGGCAGTCGCGCAGGGCCAGGAAGGTGGCGTGGGCGGCGTCGATGGCCTGGCCGATCTCGTTCCACCGGCCGCCCCGGCTGGTTTCGAGCAGGTAAGCCAGGTTGGCGCCGGCCGAGAAGTGGGGGCCTTCGTTGCCGATGACCAGACCCTCGTAGCGGGCCTCGGTTTCCTCCACCGCCTCGCGGAGCAGGGCGAAGACGTCGGGGTCGAGCGAGTTGGCCTTGGACAGGAACTCGACGCCGAGGATGCCGTCGCCCAAGTGGAGCAGCGCGGCGCTGGGGTTGGAGCGCAGGACCTGGTCGCGGGCCCGCAGGGTGGCCAGGCGCAGGACGCCGGGCTCGGGGGGCAGGGGGTGATGGGCGCCGCTGGCGAGGTCGAAGTAGGAGCGCTCGTCCTTCTCTTGTTGGTAGAAGGACTCGGCGCCCGAGCGCAGCAGGCTTTCGACCAGCGGCGGCAGATGTCTGCCCTCGGCCTCCATGCGCCGGGCCGACTCGCGGACTCCGAGGGCGTCCCAAATCTCAAAGAGCCCCAGCTCCCAGTTGAAGCCGTGGCGCATGACGGCGTCCATACTGATGATGTCGTCGGTGACCTCGGGGATACGGGCGGCGGCGTAGAGCAGCAGCTCGCTCCAGGTTTCCCACAGGAACCGGCCGGCGCGGTCGTCGCGGTTGACCAGATGCCGGATCCGCTCGCCGGTGGGGCGGATCTTTTTGGCCTCCTCCAACCCCGGAAGGTCGACCGGGCGGGGTGGGCCGTACTCGAAGGTATCGAGGTGGAGCACCAGGCGGCCGTCCTTCGCCTTCTTGAAGAAGCCCTGGCCGGACTTGTCGCCGACCCAGCGATTCTCGACCATCTTCTTCAGGAAGTCCGGCGGGAGGAAGACATCGCGTTTTTCGTCCTCGGGGACGAGGTGGTACAGGTTCTCACTCACGAATACACAGACGTCGACGCCGACGAAATCGGCCAGCCGGAAGGTGGCGGTCTGGGGCCGGCCGATGAGGGGACCGGTGAGGGCGTCGACTTCCTCGATGGTGAGGCCCTGCGCCCGCATGGTTTGGAGCAGGTGCAGGATGGCGAACATGAAGATGCGGTTGGCGATGAAGTTGGGCCGGTCCTTGGCGAACACGACGACCTTGCCCAGGCGGCGGTCGGCGAAGTCGCGGACGAAGTCGACCACTTCGGGCTTGGTGTCGGGCGTGGGGATCACCTCGACCAGGCGCATCTGGCGGGGCGGGTTGAAGAAATGGGTGCCGAGCCAGTGGGCGCGGAAGTCGGGCGAGAGTCCGGCGGCGAGCGAGGCGATGGGGAGACCGGAGGTATTGGAACTGACCAGGGCGCCGGGCCGCCGGTGCCGGTCGACCTTGGGGAGCAGGTCGCGCTTGGCCTCGAAGTTCTCGACGACGGCTTCGATGATCCAGTCGGCGTCGGCGATGCGGGCCAGGTCGTCCTGGAAGGTGCCGACGCGGATCCGTTGCGCCTGGGCCGGCGTGAACAAGGCCGACGGGCGCGACTTTTTCATGGCCTCGAACAGGCGGGTGACGGTGGGGGTATCGAGATCCAGCAGGAGGACGTCCAGGCCGGCATTGGCCAGATGGGCGGCGATGCGGGCGCCCATGGTGCCCGCGCCCAGCACGGCGGCCTTGCGGATGGTGGGGGACATGGACCCCAAAGTTTCTCACATCCGGGGGGCGGGTGCACGCTTGACCCTGGGACGTCGTCTGTGCGAGTGTTTTCAGCTATGCAGATCGGAAATTACCTGGTTTCGGTGGTGGTGTCGGTGGTTGCCGGCATCGTGGGGTTCCTGCTGCTCTACAAGATCTTCGACTGGCTGACCCCCCAACTGGACTTTCCCGACGAATTGAAGAACAATAACCTCAGTGTGGCCATCTTCCTGGCCGGACTGTTTATCGGCCTGGGACTGGTCATCGGAAATGCGGTGAAATGAGGGTTTTGTGGCTGGCCGTCCTGCTGGTGTTGCCGGCGGCGGCGCTGGACGACAACGCGCTGGAGCGGTCCATTCAGCAGAAGCTGGGCCTGCCTTACGTGTGGGGCTCGGCGGGGCTCAAGGCGTATGACTGCTCGGGATTCGTCTGGCGGTCGTTGCTGGACGCCGGGGTCCTGCTGAAGCGGACCACGGCGCGGAAGATGTTCTATGCGCTGCCGGCGGCTCGGGGAGAGGAGCGGGGACGGTTCGGCACCTTGGTTTTTTTTGACCAGGTCCACCACGTGGGGATCCTGCGCAGCGACCGGGAGTTCTACCATGCCTCGACCAGCCACGGGACCAAGCGGGAGGACTTCGGGCCGTACTGGCAGCGGCTGGTGTCGGGTTACCGGAGGGTGGCGGTCCGCTAGCCCAGACGGGTAGGGTAGAATAGTCTGTTATTTTGATGTGGGGGCATCGTGAAGGTTCGCGAGGTCATCCGCTTGGTCGAAGACGAGGGGTGGCGCTTGGTGGAGACAGAGGGGAGCCACAGGCAGTTCAAACATCCCAACAAGTCCGGCCGTGTCACCGTCAGCGGCCACCCACGCGACGACATGCCCAAAGGAACGCTCGCCTCCGTGATACGGCAGGCGGGCCTCAAGCGAGGGAAGCGATGAGAAGGCTCCAGTATTTGGTTCGAATCAACAAGGATCCAGACAGCGATTGGGGGGCGTCGGTTCCGGACCTGCCCGGCTGTGTGGCGACTGGGAAGACGATAGACCAAG
>JBGOUV010000256.1:0-10249 GCA_041477815.1 Terriglobia bacterium
CGAGATCGCCGAGGGACTGGCCGAAGCCGGCGCGTCCCTGATGCTGGTGGCCCGCCGCGAGCAGTGGCTCACCCCCACGGTGACCGAGATGAAGGCCGCCGGCTTCGCCTGCGAGGGCATGATTTGCGACGTCACCGACCCGGACCAGGTCGACGCCGTCGTCCGGCGCACCCTCGAGGTCCACGGGGGCATCCACATCCTGGTCAACAACGCCGGGGTAAGCTGGGGCGCGCCCATCGAGGACATGCCCCTCGACAAATGGCATCTGGTCGTCGAAACCAACCTGACCGGGGCGTTTCTGTTCTCCCAGCGCGCCGGCCGCAGCATGCTCGCCCGCGGCGGCGGCTCCATCATCAACGTGGCTTCGGTGGCAGGACTCAAAGGGATGCACGAGTCGGCGCCCTCCACCGTCGGCTATGTCGCAAGTAAAGGCGGCCTAATCGCCATGACCCGCGAGTTCGCCGCCCGCTGGGGCCGCCGCGGCATCCGCGCCAACTGCATCGCCCCCGGCTACTTCCCCTCGCGCATGACCGAGAAGGTGCTCCCTTTGGTCCAGGCCAGGGTGGAAGAGCAGATCCCCCTGGGCCGCATCGGCCGCGAGGGCGAATTGAAAGGGGTGGCCGTGTTCCTGGCGTCGCAGGCGTCCAGCCACATCACCGGCCAGACCATCGTGGTCGATGGCGGGGCGTCTATCGTGTAGACGATCAAGGGTATAAACAACTTCATCCAGGCCCAGCTGAATCGCGTCGTATCGGACCATGCTGGTCCGGGCCTTTAACAAACGCATCGCAAGCTATCGACGGTTGCTCATTCAAAGAGAGTACAGCCTTCTGGATTTCCTGCTCACTGCGACGGAACCAACAGATCCATTTTCAGACAGTCCATCGCGGCGGTTGAAGTTCTTCGAACTGCGCGAAGCCCAATACGTGAAGGCGGCCTATAAGAATCGTGAGCGCTCGTACCTTCTATAGGGAACTTCACCGACTTGGTGCTCTGGGGTTTATCGTCATCACAAAGAAGGAAGCAGCTACGATCAAGGATTGGATTCTAGAATTGGATTTTGAGGCGATAGGGAAGTATTGATTATGATCGCGTGCCCCATCTTGCCTCTGCTGCCTTCTTTGCTATCATCTTTCGCTTTCGGGCCGACAGGGCTTCCGCCCGCGCCTTGCCACCCTTGGATGCCCCCAGCTTGGACAGCGCCACCGCTGCCGGGTTCCGGGTGTCGGGCGGTTCGGGCGGGCGCTCGACCTGCCCGGTCAGTTCCTGGGAGATCTGCCAAGCTAGTTGATTGGTATCCCTGGGGCGCTTTGGCCTGCTTGCTCGGGAAGGCATGGTAGGATGATAGCATGGACAATGAAGTCTTGAGCGTCGAAATGCAGGTCTCGAAAAATGGCGAACCATGGCTACAGGTCTCAAGCCGTAGCTGGCAGCCGGGGGTCAATGCTCCGCTACGCCTCCACGGGGAGCCCCTCCCACAGGCTGCAATGGACGACCTGATCAACCTTGATCCGACTGGACACGAAAGCGGCTCCTCGGAGACGCCTATCGGTGACGTGCGCTTCCGCATGGTCTTCCGCCGTTGACTGAAACCAGACCACTACCGATGCGATACGACGCCATCATCATTGGCACGGGACAAGCGGGGCCGTCGCTGGCGGCCCAGCTGGCGGCCACCGGCCGGCAGGTGGCCATCGTCGAGCGGAAGCGGTTTGGCGGCACCTGCGTAAACAACGGCTGCATCCCGACCAAGGCGCTGGTGGCCAGCGCCCGGGCCGCTTACATTGCGCGGCGGGGCGGCGACTTCGGGGTGGCCCTGGACGGGCCGGTCCGGGTCGACATGAAAAAGGTCAAGCAGCGCAAGGACGCCATTGTGGCGCGCTCCTCGGTGGGGGTGGAGAAGTGGCTGAAATCCACTCCAAACCTGACCGTCTACGAGGGCCACGGCCGCTTCGAAGGACCGCACCAGGTGGGCGTGAACGGTGAGATTCTCGAGGCGCCCTGGATCTTCGTGAACGTCGGGGCGCGCGCTTGGCAGCCGCCGATTCCGGGCTTGGACACGGTTCCCTGCCTCAACAACTCCAGCATGATGGAGGTCGATTTCCTGCCCCAGCACCTGGTCATCCTGGGCGGCAGCTACATTGCGCTGGAGTTCGCGCAGATGTACCGGCGCTTCGGGAGCGAGGTGACCGTGATCGAGCGAGGCCCGCGGCTGCTGAGCCGCGAGGACGACGACATCTCGGACGCGATCCGCCAGATCCTGGAGAACGAGGGCGTACGGGTGCTGACCAACGTCCGCGATTTCGCGGTCGGCGACGTGGCGGGGTCGCACCTGCTGGTGGCGGTGGGACGCCGCCCCAACACCGACGAACTGGGCCTGGAGAAGGCCGGCCTCGCCGTGGACGGGAACGGCTATATCCAGATCGACGACCAGTGCCGGACCAGCGTGGAGGGGGTGTGGGCGATCGGGGACTGCAACGGGCGCGGAGCCTTCACCCATACCTCCTATAACGACTATGAGATCGTAGCCGCCAACCTCCTCGACCACGACCCGCGCCGGGTGAGCGACCGCATCGCAGCCTATGCGCTGTACATTGATCCGCCGCTGGGGCGGGCGGGTCTTACCGAGAAGGAGGCCCGGCGGTCGGGCCGGCCGGTGCTGATGGCGACGCGGCCCATGACGAAGGTGGCGCGGGCGGTGGAACGCGGCGAGACGCAAGGCTTCATGAAGGTCCTGGTGGATGCGGAGACGAAGCTGATTCTGGGGGCGGCCATGCTGGGGATCGAAGGGGACGAGATCGTCCACTCCATATTAGATGTGATGTACGCGAAGGCGCCGTACACGGTGATCCAGCGGGCGATGCATATCCATCCGACGGTGTCGGAGCTGATTCCGACGCTGCTGGGCGACTTGAAGCCATTGTAGGAACAGCCACGGGTGGACTGCGTTAGCATGGAGGCCGATGCACCCTGTGGACCTGCTGCTCTTTGGGGGTCTCGGCGCGGCCTTCGCGCAAGACGCCCTTCAGGCGCTCGACTACTCGACCTTCATCGGCGGCACCATGGAGTACCGGATGGCCGCCATCGTCAGCGATCCTGCCGGCAACACTTTGGTCAAGGGCAGCCGCATGTTCGATCTGGCGAAGGTCAACGGGGTGTTAGCCAAATCGTGGCCCTGCGGTGCCGCGGGGGATCTGCTTTAATAGACAACGCATGAAGAACAACCCGTTACCACGGCTGGACACAAATCCGGAAGTCCGGCGAGAACTGCTGCCGCTCTGCCGACTTAGGATAGGAGAAACCTGGGAGGATCCGCAGTTCGGCCACCGCGTAGCATGACTCGACGCAGCGGATGGCCCCGCAGTAGCGCAGTTGGCTCTTGATCGGCCCCCTAAGCTAGCGATCTACGATCCCCCTTACAACTTGGCGGCTTTCGAGACCCACCGCGTCAATGAGTACATCTCTTGGTGCGAGCGCTGGGTGATGAGCACGCACCTGCACGCACCAACTACTCGCGAGGAATGCCTCCCTCTACGTGTGGCTCGGGGCCGATCAAAACGACGGATTTCAACCCCTCGCCGACTTCATGCTGATGCTGCGACGCTCACCGTTTGCAGCCCGAAGCTTCATCACCATGCGAAATCAACGGGGGTACGGCACTCAAAAGAACTGGATGGCTGTCCGGCAGGAACTGCTCTACTACGTAAAGGGTGAACCGGGCTTCAACGCGGCGGCAGAGTGCACGGAGATTCCAAAGATCCTGCGCGGGTACTACAAGGAAGTAAACGGCAAGTTGACAGAGAACCTCGAACGAGGCAGATCAGATACGATCCGAGCTGGGAATGTTTGGGTGGATATTCAGCAGGTGTTTTACCAGATGGACGAGAATGTCTCCGGTGTCTCCGGTTGTTACGCGCAAAAGCCCCTGAAGAGCACCGAACGCATCATTCGCGCCAGTTCCCAGGAACAGGACACCGTCGTGGACCTGTTCGCACATTCTGGCACGATCTTGCTGGCGGCCGAGCGGCTCCGACGCCGCTGCCTCACCGCCGACGTGGATCTCCGGTCTTTTGCGAGATTTCAGTCAGGCGGCTGGAGCATTTCAGGCGCACGGGGCGCCTAGGCTGGCAGAACGGCCACGCTTTCGAGCTTGAACTGCCGTAACGATTTGCACCCAAGACGGAGAATGTCCTAGCGCAGGAATCGGCAGGGCAGCCGTCGCTCTTCTGATGATCCTGCATGGAGCGCCTCGACCAAGAAGTTCGACGCCTCTTGGCGGCGCTGCCAAATGAAGAAGAGGTTTTCGATCGGCTGCAGAACTTGGTGTCGGTCTACCCGTTTAAAGAGTACGAGTACCTCATCTCGACGCTTCTCGCCATGGATGTACTGTCCCTGGATGACTATTATCAGTTGCGAGACGAATACATTTCGCGGAACCTGTACCTTTATGGAAGCGATTGGGAAAGGTCCCGATTCTGGGGGAGGTTTTCATCTATCCGCCGAAGGCGGATTTAGTTCAACCGGGCGCTGCAAGCGACGGCCAAAGCCGGGCCGCGCCTGAGCGCCCAGTCGTTAGACCACGCGATGATCGCTCTTGGAGGTACAATCACTGATGATGACTCGCAATTTGGAGGAACTGTTTCGGGAGGCAGCCCAGTTGCCGGAGCAAGATCGTGCCACGCTAGCCGGCCTCCTGATTGAATCCCTCGAACCGGTGCCGGAGCCGGACGTGGAAGCAGCCTGGTCGAGAGAGATCGCGCGGCGTGTCGCTGAGCTCGATGCCGGGACGGTCAAAACGATCCCGTGGGAGGAAGTGCGCGCGGAGCTGTTCGGCCGGCAAAATGACCGTCAGGTTCCATCCGGAGGCCGGTGAAGAGCTTCGCGAACCGCGGCTCTGTACGAGGAGCGCAGCCCGTTAAGCGCGCTCGCTTTCGCCCCAGAGGTTGACGCCGCCGTGTCAAGGATCGCTGCGGCGCCCATGCGGTATCCAATCGCCGATCACGGTACGCGGCGCCTCGTACTGCAGCGCTTTCCGTACAATCTGTTTTATCGCGTCGGCCCGGAGGAGACCGTCATCGTCGCTGTGGCTCATCAGAAACGCCGCCCCGGGTACTGGAGTCGGCGATGAGCGCCGGTCTGCCAGGGCAGACACCCGGCCGGATCGAAATGAAACCGAAACTGTATGTGGGGACAACCATACCGAGCTACCTGACCTCGTGGCCGAGCCGAGACCTGATCATCGCCGGCCACCAACAGATCACCAGGGAATGGTGGGAGAAGCGAAGGGAGGCATTTCGGATTTACATCTCACAGCTCGTCGTCGATGAAGCTAGCGCCGGGGACCCTGTGACAGCGCGTGAAAGGATGAAGGTCATTCGGGAATTCCCGTTGCTCGATATCACGCCCGACGCGGGGTTGCCGGCCTCCGAGATTCTGGCTTCCGGAATCATCCCCCGCAAAGCCGCGACCGACGCTGCCCACATTGCCATCGCTGCTGTGGACGACATGGACTTCCTCAGGACCTGGAACTGCGTGCCTATCGCCAACACGATCATTGCCAAGCAGGTGGCGAACATCTGCAAGGTGGTCTGGCTTCCAGTGTCCGGGCATTTGCACTCCGGAGGAACTGCTGGGAGAATAGGGTTATGGCGAAGGATTACATCGTCGATGACGTCCGGTGCATTCGCGAGGCACAGGCCGCCAAACACGGTTTCGATGTCAAAGCGATCCTGGAGGCGGCCAGGAAACGACAACGCCGGTCGGGGCACAAGGTGGTGTCGTTCCTGCCAAAGAACAGGCTCAGCGCCTAACGAAGGGATGCACGCGGCCGCCCAAAACCTCCGCCCCATGCCCGGCGACACCCTCGCCCTGATGGCCTGGATCGAACGCTGCGATTGCCCGAAACAGAATAGCCGCCTTCTGTTTTAGAAGGCGGGCCAACTCAGATTAGCGCGACACTGACAGCACCGCCGAATGCGCCACACCGCCTCCGAGTCTCCCGGCCGCGTCGCCTTTCGCTACCCTAACTTCCGCTACTACATGATCGCCCGCTTCCTGATCTCGGCGGCGTCGGAGATGCAGGCGGTAGCGGTGGCTTGGCAGGTGTACGGGCTGACGCATCGTCCTCTCGATCTCGGGCTGGTGGGCCTGGCGCAGTTCCTGCCCGGCATCTTTCTGTTCCTCCCGGCCGGCCATACCGCCGACCGTATCGCCCGGCAGCGCATCCTGCAGGCCTGCTGCGCCGCGTTCTCACTCTGCTCCCTGTCGCTGCTGGCATTGGCGATGGGCGGTCTCGCTGCGGTTTATCCCATCTATCTCGTACTGCTTGGTAATGGAGCGATCCGCGCTTTCAACGGACCGGCTGGTCAGGCCTTTCTGCCGCTGCTGGTGGAGGCCGAACACTTCCCGAATGCGGTGGCCTGGAGCTCCTCCATTTTCCACGGTGCGACTATTCTGGGACCGCTGGCGGGCGGGCTGCTGTACGGCTGGACCGGGAGTCCGGCGCCGGTGTACACCTGTGCCGCACTCGCCTATCTCACCGGCCTGGTCCTGGTGTCGGCTATCCGGACGCCGGCGGTGGAACGTCCGCGCACGGCGGCCTCGGTGGGCCTGGTGCTCGACGGATTGAAGTACATCTGGCGCCATAAGTTGCTCCTGGGCGCCCTTTCGCTGGACCTGTTCGCGGTACTATTGGGGGGTGCGGTGGCGCTGTTGCCGGTCTACGCGCGCGAGATCCTGCGGGTGGGCGCCTCCGGACTCGGCCTCCTGCGGAGTGCGCCCGGCGTGGGCGCGGTCCTCATGGCGGTGATCGTGGCTCACCGGCCCGTACGCCGGCGGGCGGGGGCCACCATGCTCTGGTGCGTCTTCGGTTTTGGCCTCTGCACCATCGTCTTCGGACTCTCGCGCCACCTGGCGCTCTCCCTGGCGGCGTTGGTGTTGCTCGGCGCGTGCGACATGATCAGCGTCATCGTGCGCCAGACCATGGTCCAGTTGGCCACGCCGGATGACATGCGCGGCCGTGTCAGCGCCGTCAACATGGTGTTTATCGGCGCCTCCAACGAGGTGGGTCAGTTCGAATCGGGTATCACGGCGCAGTGGTTCGGGACGGTGCCGGCGGTAATCCTGGGCGGCCTGGGCGCCATGGCCATCGTGGCTTTATGGACCAGGCTATTCCCAGCCTTGCGCCGGGCGGAGGCCTTTCCGGCTACTTTGCCGCCGCCGGACTCGCCAGGACCACCAGCCCCGGCTTGGCCTTGCGCAGCGCCTCGGCCCCCTGGGGAGTGACCCGGGTTTCCTGCAGATCGACATACCGGAGGCCCTTCCAGTTGGCCAGTTCGGCCGCGGCTTGGTCGTCGATGCGGGTGCACGACTCCAGTCCCAGCTTCTCGACCTTCTCCAGGGCGCTGAGGATCTTCAGGCCGTCCCCCGAGATATTCGAGTAGCCGAGCCGGAGAACGCGCAGGTCCTGGAGTTCGGCCATCGCCCGGACCATGCTCTCCGGCATCGCCCCGCCGGCGCTCCGGCGGCGCCCCATATCCGGAGGCGCGGCCCGCGCGCCGCTCAGGTCCAGATGGGTCAGCGTGGGCAGCATCCGCAGCACCTCCAGGGCGTTCTCGTTCAAGCGTCCGCGCCCGAGGGCCAGCTCCTTCAGGCTGGTCAGCGTGATCAGGCGGTCCAGGCCGTTGTCGGTGACCTGCGTATTAGCAATGTCCAGGGCTTCCAGGCCGGTCAGGCGGCTGACGATCTCCAGGGTGCCGTCGGAGATTCTGGTTCCGCGCACGTTGAGGCGCTTCAGGTGCTTCCACTCCCGGATGGCGGTCAGGCCCTGGTCGGTGACCAGCTCGGCGTAGAACAAGTTGAGATCCGCGATCTTCGGGGCGGTCTTGAGGTGCAGCATGCCCTCGTCGGTGATGCGGGTGTGCGAGAGGTCCAGCCGCTCCAGGTGCGGCAGGCGCGCCAGCCCGATCATCTCGGCGTCGTTGATCCAGCTCCCGCGCAGGTTGACCGCCACCACGTTGCCCGCCGGGTCGTGCTCGGCTTTGCCGCCCAGGTCGGCAATCCAGTCGGCGGCGAACAATACTGCCGATACGGTCATGGCCAGGAGCACCAGGCGTTTCGGCAAGCTCATGTTTTCCCCCGCCCCCGGCCCCCGGCCCCCCATAGATGCCGCGCCGGGTCGGGAACCCGGACTGCTCCTCGTAGAAGATCCGGCACTGTGGGAGCGAGGTCCGCAGCGCCTCGTATCCATTCTTGGATACTGTCGTGTGATAGAGGTCGAGCGACTGCAGGGTCACGATGGAGCGCAGGACCTCCGCCCCCCGGTCGGTCACGTTGGTATGGTCCAGGCTGAGTTCTTTGAGATGGGGCAATTGCTTCAGGGCCTCCAGCCCCTTGTCGGTTACCGGCGTGTAATCGAGTTTGAGGGCCTGGAGGCTGGGGATCGCCGCCAGAGACTCGATGCCTTTGTCGGTGATGCGCGTTTGGTTCATTTCCAGACGCTCCAGCCGGGGCAGGGCCGCAAGCTGGGCCAGACCTTTGTCGGTGAACCGGCCGTGACTCAGGTTCAGCTCCCGGAGGGTCTTCACGGCGGCGAGTTTCGTCATCCCGGCATCGCTGACGTCGACGCCCCGCAGGTCGAGCGAAGCCAGATGCGCCAGCTTGACCAGATGCTCCAGGCCGGCGTCGGTGACGTCGGAGTTGCTCAGCGCCAGCCGTTCGAGCGCGATCATTTTCGCGATGTGCGGCAGGGCCTCGTCGGTAACGGAGGTGGTCGTCAGATCGAGCTCCTGGAGCGCGGTGAGTCCTGCCAGGTGCGCGAACCCCGGCCCGGTGACGCGCACGCCGGCCAGCATCAGGCGGCGCAGGCCGGTGAGCTTCGCCAGGTGCGCCAGCCCGCGGTCCGACACCGAGGTGAAGCTCAGGTTGAGGTCGCGCAGCTTGGTGATCCGGGCCAGCGATTCCAGGCCCAGGTCGCTCACGTCGGTGGCTTCGAGGCTCAATTTTTCGAGACCGGCCAAGGTCGCCAGGTGCTTCAGTTGCGCGTCGGTGAACGAAGTCCGCGCCAGCGACACCGACTGGAGGCGGCCGTCGGCCAGACGCGCCTGCCCACCCAACGACTGGATCCACTGCGCTATGGCGCGATCGCCCCGGCCCGACGGCGCGGCGGCGGCGCGCGTCGCCAGGACGGACGGAGCGGCGTCCACGAACGTCACCTTGCACTGGGGCAAAGCCGCCCGCAGCGCCTGCACGCCGGCGCCGGTGACGCCGCTATAACGCAGATCCAGCAGCTCGAGATGGCGCAAGCCGTACAGTTTGGGCAGGCCGGCGTTGGTGATCCGGCTGCGGTAGAGGTTTAAGTCCCGCAGCTCCTGGAACTGGGCCAGTATGTCGGCGCTGGCGTCGGTGATCTGGGCTCCCAGCAGGTTCAGACGGCGCAGTGCGCTCAGCTGGCGCAGGTGTTCCACGCCGGCGTCCGTGATCTTGACGCCATAGAGGTCGAGCTCCTCCATCTTGGTCAGGTCGCGCAGATACTTAAGACCATCGTCGGTGATCAGGGTGCCGACCAGGTTGAGGCGCCGCAGGTTCTTCATGGAGGCCAGGGGGGCGAGCGAGGAATCGAGCACGTAGGCGTCGCCCAAATCGAGCGACTCCAGGTTGACCAGGGCTTCGAAGCACTTGGGGTCCTTGATGGTGGTGTTGTTCAGGCGAAGATGCTTGAGCTGCGTGAGCGGGGCCATCCGCTTCACCCCTTCGTCGCCGATGTCGAGCCAGGCCAGCGTGGTCAGGCCGGCGTGGAACTTCTCCAGCTTCTTCAGGCCCTGGTAGAACTGGAACGATTCGTCGGCGAACGGGGCCTTGACGTCGCTCACCGGGCTCCACACGCGGGCCGGGATGTAGAGCTCGCGGACCTCCGCCAGCTTGCTGAGCGGCTCCAGCTCCTTGGGATCGGTGACCGTCCCATGCATATCCACCATGACGATCCGGAAATCCCGGGCGGGCAGGTCGAAAGGGTCGGCGATGGGCTGGGCCACTCCGTCGATCATTACCTGGCCACCCAAGCGCAGAATCCAGAGGGCGATCTGGCGCTCCTCGGCGGGGGTGATTTCCGCGGCCAGGACGGCAGTTAGAGTCAAGAGGAGAAACAGTTTGCGCATAGGCCCGTTGAGGGGCATTATACCGCCGTGATAGCATACCGTCATGAGGAATGCGATTGTCTTTCTGACACTCAGCCTCGGCCTGGCGAGCGGGC
>JBGOUV010000372.1:0-7006 GCA_041477815.1 Terriglobia bacterium
CACCGTCCGCCCCTGGTGTGTGACCGCGACGCCCCCATCTCCCGCGCCGTCCGCGACGCCGCCACCGCCGTCACCGGGCGCTCGCCCGAGGAAACCGGCGTCGCCTACTGGATGGATGCGGCTCTGTTCGCCCAGGCCGGCATCCCCACGGTCAACTACGGTCCCGCCGGCGCCGGCGCCCACGAGGCCGTGGAGTGGGTAGACCTGGATTCCGTGGTGACTTGCGCCCAGGTGCTGGTCGAGGCCGCCCGCCGCTTTTGCGGTCGGTAGGGTGAATCCCGTAGTCTTCTAGGCGAAACGACGAATTCCGCCGGCCCGCCCTTCGGTATATAGTGGACCCGTGCGACCTTGCGTGTGCCTCTTTCTGATGTTGGTGTCCCCGGCGGCCGCCGCGGCGCAAGCGACCCGGGGCCAGACGTCGCGCCGCTTCACCGGACCCTGCGCTTCCGCCGACCCCGTCTACGCCAAGATTGCCAACGCCACCGGCGGCCAACAGTACCTGCTGCGCGCCTCCGAGGTAGAGAAGAGCGGCGCGGTGATGGGATCGAAGCTGCTCCACAGCGCGAACATCCTGTTCGCCGGCGGCGTCTTGCGCAAGGGCGAGCCCCGCGATTTCCAGATCCCGGTGGACTCCACCGTCGAGAGCGTCTCGTTCTCCGTTACCGTGGAATGCAAGGAATCTATTGCAGTGTGGCGTCCCTCCGGCGACTTCATCACCCCGGGCGGCTCCGCTGGCTTCAGCGATACCGAGATGGTGGCCGGCCGCATCGTCACGGTAACCCGTCCGGAAACCGGCCCCTGGCGCGTTCGGGTGTCCGGCGCGGGACAGTATTCGGTCTCCGTGCTCGCCAAGAGCGATTTGGATTTGATCGGCTTCGACTTCGTCCGCCTCGGCGGCCGGCCGGGACACGAAGGGCTCTTCCCCATCAAGGGCCAGCCCACCAGCCCGGATCAGATGGCCCGTGCCAGACTCTCTGGCCCTTTCCAAACCGCAACCTTCAAGCTGCTCTCCGAGGCCGGCGACACCCTCCAGACCCTAACCCTCACCACTACGGATCGCGAGGAGTTCATCGGTAACCTGCGACTCCCCGAGCAACCCTTCCGGGTAGCCGTCGAAGGCGCCGATGAGCGCGGTCTTCCCTACCAGCGGGTCCTGGGCCACCGCATGGAGTTACAGACTATTGAGATTACGCCGCTCACACCGGTGGAGGAGCTGCGGGCCGGCACGACCACCAAGATGTCCTTTCAGGTGCGGAACCTGGGCACGGCGGGAGTGTTCCAGGCGTCGATAGTATGGCTCGGACGCAACTTCATACGAACGCCACCCCCCATGCGGCTGACCCTGCCCACCGGCGGCGCGGCGGCCATTGAGGCCGACGTGGACGTGCCCGCCGACGCTACTCCCGGCGCCGAAGTCACCATTAGCGTAGCCGTAACCCGCAAGACTCCGCCCACCTCTGAGAACGGCTTAGCCCTCTCGATGGTGATCCGGTAGGACAGTCCTACAAGGCCGTGCGGCCTTTCCAGCGGGCGCCTTTGCCGAAGGTGTGGATCAGGGCGGACTCCACCGCCATGAGGGCGTAGACCAGGGCGGCCGCCGGGAGGGTGAGGCCCCATACTACTGGTAGGCGGTAGATGCGGAGAGCCGGGGTGTAAGCCAGGATCATCAGGCCCAGGGTACAGCCTACCGCAAAGCTTAGTAGGTATTCCAAGAACAAATCGTGGTAGAAGACCAGGCCCGAAGTGACCAGGAACGACGCTAAGGGCGGGAGGACGAAGACGAATCCCAAACCTAGCAGCGTGGCGGCCAGCAGGGCCCAGGAGTAGCGAAGCTGGGTGAAGGCCGAGCGGGCTACCATGTGGCGTATGGACTGCAGGGTGCCGTAGCGGCGGAAGCTGGCGGCCTGGACCGTGGCGCCCAGATAAATGCGCGCGCCGCTGCGTTTGAGGGCGCCGGCCAGCGCTACGTCGTCGATCCAGGCGTCGCGCACTACTTCCAGACCTCCGGCCTGCTGGAGGGCGGCGCGTTCCACCAGGATACAGCCTCCGGCAGCCGCAGCCGTTTTCGAGCGGGCGTTGCGGACCCAGTGGAAGGGGTAGAGAAGGTGAAAGAAAAAGAAGAACGACGGGAGGAGGAGGCGGTCCCAGAGGGTCTCGGTGCGGAGCAATACCATCAAGGAGGCCATGCGGAACTGCTGCTGCAAAGCCATGCGGACCAGGTCGCGGGCCAGGTTGGGGAGGAAGCGGATGTCGGCGTCGATGAAGAGCAGCCATTCGCCCGTGGAGGCGCGGACGCCCTGGTCCAGTGCCCACAGCTTGCCGCGCCATCCGGCGGGTGGCCGCGTGCCCCGCACCACGCGGAGGCTGCCGTGTCCGGTGGCGGCGGCGATCTCCTCGGCCAGCTCGGCGGTCCCGTCGTCGGAGCAGTCGTCGACCAGCACGATCTGCAGGTATGGATAATAGAATGACAGTACAGTCGGCAGGGTAAAGTGGAGGACCTCGGCTTCGTTGCGCGCCGGGATGATCACGCTGAGGGTCGGCCAGCGGTCGGGCGCGCGCTGGGTATCGAAGGCCTCGAACAGACTGTCGTTGGGGAAGCGGGATCGGGAGCTGAAGATGTAGACCCAGACCACGAAGAGAGTCACGGCGATGGGAAGAACCGCGATCATGCCAGGGGACCTCGCGGGAGGGTCTGGTCCAACTCGGCCTGGTAGTCGGCGAGTGCTTGCGAGGTGGCGGCGGCGTTCCAGCCGAGCAGCGGGGCGGCGAGGCGGGCGACCTCGGGGGCGGCGTCGAGACCGCGGTCGGGCTCGAAGGCCAGGCCGGTGCGGCGCAGCATCAGGTCGCCGAGGGTCTGGGCCTTTTCGTGCCGGATGGCGTGGATAATCTCGGCGGCCGTGGCGGGGCTGGAAGGAATGACGGGACGGTCGAGGTCCGGATTCTGGCGGATCAGATCGAGAATCCCGGCGGCGCCGCGGCCGTAGATCGCGGTCAGGCGCGACGGCCGGCCGTCAGTTGCGGGAGTCGGTTGCGGCCAGCGGGGCGAGGCCGGACGGCCCAGTTTGGCGGCGATGTGATGGAGGACCTGCTGGGCGAAGGCCCGGGCCGTGGTCAGCTTGCCACCCACCAGGGTGAGGACGCCGCGAATGCCTTCTTCCGCCTCGTGGTCGTAGATACTGTGTTCCCGCGACATGGCCTGGGCCTGTCCCCCCGAGTGGAGCAGGGGACGCGGTCCCGCGTAACCGTACAGCACCGCGGCCCGGGTGAGGCCGGCGCGCGGAAACAGCAGGTTGGTCTCGCGAAGCAGGTAGTCGATTTCGCGGTCGGTGGGCAGGGTTACGGCGGGGTCGCCGTCGAAGGGGGTCTCCGTGGTGCCGATGAGCCAGAGTCCGCGCCAGGGCAGGATGAAGAACGGCCGGCGGTCGGTGGAGGCTTCGTGGTAGATCGCATGGATAGGTGAGCCGGGGAACACGCCGGTGACCAGGTGCGCGCCGTTCAGGAGGGAAAGCAGGGGCCGCTCGGCGCCGCCGGCCAGGAGGCGGCGGACCCGGTCGGCCCAGGGTCCGGCGGCGTTGACCACCAGGCGAGCGCGCAGCTCTTCCCCGCCCCGCAGGCGGGCGCCGGTAACGTGGCCGGGTTCGCCGAGGAAGCCGGTGACCTCCGCGTGGTTCCGGATGGTGGCCCCCCGCGCGGCCGCGTCAAGCGCCATCTGCAGGGCCAGGCGCTCCGGGTAGATGGCCTGGCAGTCATAATACACAAAGCCGCCGCGGAGGCTGTCGGGGCGGAGTCCGGGCTCCAGGTGCAGGGTTTCCGCGGCGGAGAGCTGGCGATGGCGTTCCACCAGCCGGCTGTGGCCGATCCAGTCGTAGGCTTCGAGGCCGAGGCGGACCTTCCAGCGCGCGCGGGAGTCGGCGCGATACACCGGAACCAGGAACGGCAGCGGACGGACTTGATGGGGATAGTCCCGCAACAGCGCATCGCGCTCGCGCAACGATTCGCGGACCAGCCCGAGGTGGCCGTGCTCGAGATACCGCAGGCCGCCGTGGATGAGCCGGGTCGAGCGACTGGTGACGCCGGAGCCGAAATCGTTCTTTTCGACCAGGGCCACGCTGTAGCCGGCCGCCGCAGCGGCGTCGGCCAGAGCGGCGCCGTTGATGCCACCGCCGATGAGGATCAGATCGTAGGAATCCACAAGGTCTGTTAGACTACACTTTAACATTCTGATGCGGGCAAGTCTTCTGGCGGTAGCTTTGGCGACGGCGGTGGCGGCAGCGCCGCGGCCCAAGCTCGTGGTCCTGGTGGTAGCGGAACAGTTTCGTGCCGACTATCTGGACCGCCACCAGTCGGCCTTCTCGGCCGGAGGTTTCCGCAAGCTCGTGCAGGGGGGCGCGAGGTTCCGCGAGTGCCGCTACGGATATGCCGCGACCTACCCGGCCTCGGGGGCGGCGGTGCTGGCCACGGGCGCCTATCCGGAACGCAATGGCATTGTGGCCGAACAGTGGTACGACCGGCGCGCCAAGCGCTTGGTGCGGGCGGCGGAGGATCCGGAGGCGGGCGTTTCTCCCCGGCGCCTGGTGGGGACCACGCTGGCCGACCAACTGCGGCTGGCGTCGGGCGGGCGGTCCCGGACGGTGTCGATTTCGCTGCGCGATCAGACCGCCGTGATGCTCGGCGGCCGCCTGCCGGCGGGCTGCTACTGGATGGACGAGGCCGGGCGCTTCGTCACGGGACCCTACTATAAAGAGGCTCTGCCGGGATGGGCGGCCAAGTTCCAGGAGACCCATCCGGCGCTGCGGCTGCGCGGGCGGCCGTGGCACGCCGTGGACGCCCGCGATACCACTCCGCCGCTGCGGGTGATCGACGGTCCCAAGATCGAGGATTTTCTGGCCACCTACCGGGCCTCCCCGCTGGCCGTCGAAGAGGAGTTCGATTTCGCCCGGGAGGCGGTAACCGGCGAGGAGCTGGGACAGGGGCCCGCCGCCGACCTGCTGGTCCTGAGTATCTCCTCGTTATACCTGCTGGGACTCGAAGCCGGCGCGAATTCGCCGCTGGTGCGGGACATGGTGCTGCGCCTGGACCGCAAACTGGAGGAGTTCCTCTCCTGGCTGGACACCCGTTTCGGGGCGGGCAACGTGTGGGTGGTGTTCACGGCGACGCAGGGGCTCTCGGAATCGCCGGCGACGCTGGAAGAGGCGGGCATTCCCAGCGGGCGGATCTCCGGCGAGCAGGTGGCGGGAGCCGTCAACGCGCGTCTGGCGGAGATGTTTGGCCGGGCCAACTACGTGGAGAAGTTTGTCTTCCCCTCCCTCTACCTGCGGCGCGAGGCGGTGGGGGCGCTGCGGGCGGAGGATGTATCGCGGGTGGCCGGCGAGGCGGTCCTCGGCGTGGCGGGGGTGGCTGATTACTGGGGCGCTGACCGCCCCGTGAATCCCCTGCTCGGGCGTTGCCGCTTCCCCGACCGCTCGGGAGATGTCCTGCTTACGTACCATCCATATTATTGGGAGCGATACGGCGACTCCCGCGGGGTCACTACCGGGTCCTATTACGCCTACGACACGCGCGTGCCGCTGATCCTCTACGGCGCGCCGTTCCGGGCGCACACCTTCGAACAGCCGGTCAGCCCCACCGACCTGGCCCCTACCCTGGCCGCCGCGCTGGAGATCGCTCCGCCGTCGTCGGCCACCGGCCGGGTCCTGGTGGAGGCCCTGAAGGACCAGTGAGCCGCGCCGCAGACACCACGGTGGAGTTCTGCGGCTTGAGGCTGGCCAATCCGGTCATCGCCGCGAGCGGAACCTTCGGCTACGGCGTGGAGTTTGCCGGCCTGGTGGACCTTCGCCGCCTGGGAGGCTTGGTAGTGAAGGGCCTCTCGCGGGAACCGATTGCCGGCAATCCCGCGCCCCGGCTGGTCGAAACCGCCAGCGGCATGCTGAATTCGGTGGGACTCCAGAACGTCGGCGTGCAGGCCTTCGTCCGCGAGAAATTGCCGGCCCTGGCCCGCCTCGGTACCGCCGTGTTCGCGAACGTCTTCGGCTACGAGGTGGAAGACTATGTCGAGGTGGTCCGGGTATTAGAAGATGCTGACGGACTGGCGGGATACGAGCTGAATGTCTCATGTCCGAACACGAAGCACGGTGGGATGCAGTTCGGCGCCGACCCGGGGCTGCTGGCCGAGGTGGTAGGGGCGGTAAAGCAGGTAGCCCGTCGGCGGCCGCTGGTAGTCAAGCTCTCGCCCAACGTGGCGGACATCGCGACCATGGCGCGGGCCGCCGAACAAGCCGGCGCCGGCGCGGTGTCTCTGGTTAATACCTTTGTGGCGCTGGCGATTGACGCCGGGAAGCGGCGTCCGCGGCTGGGGGCGGGGTTTGGCGGGCTGTCGGGTCCGGCGATCAAGCCGATCGCGCTGCGCATGGTGTATCAGGCGGCGCGGGCGGTGAAGATCCCGGTGATCGGCTTGGGTGGGATTGCGAGCGGTGAAGATGTCGCCGAGTATCTGCTGGCGGGGGCGACGGCGGTGGAGGTGGGGACGGCTACGTTCTGGGACCCGGAGGCGCCGGCGCGTATTGCCCGGGAGTTCGGGGAGTTTCTGCAGCGGGAAGGCATCACCGCCGCCCGTGAGCTGATAGGCGGGTTGAGGATGGAGTATACATGAAGCCGTCCTGCATACGTCTCTCCGTCTGGACTATAATGTAAGTATGAAACGGTAGTGTCGAACAATGCGCTTCGAGTGGGATTAGGCTAAGGACCGCCATAATCTCAGCAAGCACAAGCTTAGTACACGCTTCCAGAAGTATGCTCACGTCTTCCGAGGACCTCGTGGCCATCGAAATTCCGCGCGCCGGCCACTCGGTCGTATCACGCCCCATCCGTAGCAGTAGATCCGGACGCGGCAAGTCCGGACAGGTGCGACTGGCCAGTGCCGCCGGCATACGCAATGAGAGCCAGAGGGCCCTGCGGGCGCCCGGCTGAAGAAGAGGGAAGGCTGGTCAGGGCGAGGCGTAACCGCTGA
>JBGOUV010000168.1:0-14046 GCA_041477815.1 Terriglobia bacterium
CGGAAGTCGGACCAGGAGGAGCTGCTGCAGGCCTTGTGGGGAAAGATGATGCGCACCCTGGGGGGACGGGTTGGTCCCTGAGCAAATGTCTGCCATTGGCCCGCAAGGACTTGAAAAGGCGCGTGTTATAATGGCCTCACCATGATCAAAGCCACCGAGAAGATCTGGCACAACGGCAAGTTCATCGCCTGGGACGACGCCAAGGTGCACGTGTTGTCGCACACGATCCACTATGGGTCGAGCGTGTTTGAGGGAGTGCGCTGCTACTCGACCGCCGGCGGCCCGGCCATTTTCCGCGCCAAGGAGCACATGCGGCGACTGGAGGACTCCGCGCGGGTCTACCGGATGGAGATCCCCTACACGCGCGCTCAGCTGGTGGACGCCATGGCCGAGCTGGTGCGGGTGAACGGGATGGACTCCTGCTACATCCGGCCGATCGCGTTTCGCGGTTACGGCGAGATGGGTGTCCTGCCGATACACAATCCTGTCGAGGTCTACATCGCCTGCTGGGAGTGGGGTAAGTACCTGGGTCCGGAGGCGCTGGCCGACGGCGTGGACGTGTGCGTCTCGTCGTGGACGCGCCTGGCCCCCAACACCCTGCCGGCCATGGCCAAGGCGTCGGCCAACTACATGAACTCGCAGTTGATCAAGATGGAGGCGATCACCAATGGGTACGCCGAGGGGATCGCGCTGGACGCGGCGGGCTACGTGAGCGAGGGCAGCGGGGAGAACGTCTTTCTGGTCCGCGACGGCCGCATCTCGACGCCGCCCCTGGGCACGTCGGCCTTGCCGGGCATCACGCGGGATACGGTGATCTGCCTGGCCCGGGATTTGGGAATCGAGGTGGTGGAGCAGGCCATCCCGCGCGAGATGCTGTACCTCGCGGACGAGTTGTTCTTTACCGGCACGGCCGCCGAGGTTACGCCGCTGCGGTCGGTCGACCGCATCAAGATCGGCAGCGGCCGGCGCGGCCCGATCACCGAGCGGCTGCAGCGGGAGTTTTTTGCCATCCTGCGCGGGGAGAAGGAGGACCGCTACGGGTGGCTGTTGCCGGTGAATGCGCTGAAGCCTGTGGCGGTGTAGAAGAAGCTGTTAGCTATTAGCTGTTAGCATACCCGGGCGTTTGGCGATGGCGGGGAAAGCAGTCAGGATTTTGGTATCAAAGGTTGCCAGGGGAAGACGTTCGCGGCCGGCAAGCTCCACAAACAGTGTGTCGTAGACGGCGACTCCCGATCCGACGGAACGGGCCAGGGCGCCCTGCCACAGCGTCCTGATCGGGACCGAGTGGATGCCGAGGCGGGCCGCCCAGTCCAGCCGCTTCGATCCGTCATCGGCTGGAACGAGGCCCGTGCGAACCGCCATCCACACCACGTTGGCCAGCTCCGCCTCCCAGAGCGCCGGCGCGATCGGTTCAGTCACCGCCCGCCAGAACTGGCGTACCTCGTCGACGAAAGGCTGGGTACCAAGCAGAAAGTACGCCACGACGTTCGTGTCGACGACGGTTCTCACCGGCGACCGGCTCCGATCCAGCTATCTATCTGCTTGGCCGTCGGGCGCCGTGGTTGCGTCTCCCAGGCTTGCTCAATCTGTTCGAGGATCGAGCGCCGCTCGGCCACATGCCCTTCGAGCAGTTCACGAACCTCTTGCTCCATGGAGCGCCGGTTCCTTCGTGCCAGCGATTTCAGCGACCGCACCACGCTCGGTCGCACATTCCGAACAGTCAGGGTTGCCATAGCGACTTCCTTGCTAGCATCATGCTAGCATATCAGGCGGTCTGTATGGCGTCGCGGACGCCCCGCATGTAGGCCATCGACTTGGCCATGCCGGGGAGGGGGTTGTCGGGCTCGATCTCGTATTCGAGGTTGACGCACCCTCGGTAGTTCATCGCTTTCAGCTTGCGGAATATGGCTACGATGGGAAGCAACCCCTCGCCGACCACGGCCTGGGCGGACTCGCTCTTCAGGTTCTTCGTGTCCTTGACGTGGACGTCCAGCAGGCGGGAGCCGGTCTGGTCGAGCGCTTCGATCAGGTCGATGCCGGTCTCGGCCGAGTGGCCCAGGTCCACGCAGAGACCGCAGCGGGGATCGAGGTCCTTCACCGCGGCCAGGACCGACTGCGGCGTCGGGAAATGCTTGTCGGTGTTGCCGTGGTTGTGGATGGCGATCGGGATGTTGTATTCCTGGACCAGCTTCTCAATCCTGGGGAGGGTTTGGCGGGTAGGAGCGCAGACGATCAGGGGCATGCCGCAGCGGCGGGCGTATTCGAAGTAGCGGCGCAGGTCGTCCGGATCGTCTTTTTGGAGGGAGATGTTGCCGCCGCTCATGATCTTCAGGCCGGCTGCCTCGAACTCCTTCCGGCCCTGCTCGAGCTCCTCGGGGGTGCTGGCGTAGCGCAGGTGATACTCCTTGACGCTCACGTAGGGCGTCCGCAGCTCCTGGATCATGCGAATGGCTTCGGCGCGGGGAAACTTGCGGAGGGAATAACTGGCGATACCTAGCTTGAACAGGTTGGGGGGATCGGTGACCGGAGCCAGGAAACCGGCGGCGGCGCCCAGGAAGTTGCGGCGGGTAGTCATGGCTATTACACCTTCTCCGGCACCACGAACGGCGCGCGGTAGGTCTTGGTGAACATGCGGTTGGCCTCCTCGTCGCCGGTGCAGGTTTGGGTGGCGGGGTCGAAGCGCAGGCTGCGGCCCAGGCGGTAGGAGATATTGGCGAGGTGAACCAGCGTGGTGGAGATGGCGCCTTCCTCGATGGGGGCGTTCAGGTCGGAATGCTTGCGGCTGCGTACGGCCTGGATGAAGTTGACCCAGTTGTCGCCGATCTCCTTGCGTCCCGGGCCGGGCTGCTGCTCCTTGCCCAGGAAGGTGGCGTAGCTGCCGTGGTCCTCGCTGGCGATGGCCATGTAGCCCTTGGATCCGTAGATCACGTCACCAACGGTATTGGAGCTGCCCTCGCCCAGGCCGGCTTCGTGGTTGCTGTACCAGTGCCGCACCTCGAACACCAGGAGCTTCTTGTGGCCGGCGTCGTTGAATTCGAAGGTGGCGGTGAGGGTGTTGGGCGTTTCCTGGTCGTCGTCGAACATATAGTGGCCGCCCAGGGCGCTGATCTTGGTGGGGTACTTCACGTCCAGAGCCCAGCGGGCCACGTCTACCTGGTGGATGCCCTGGTTGCCCAGGTCGCCGTTGCCGTAGTCCCAGAACCAATGCCAGTTGTAGTGGAAGCGGTTGCGCGTGAACTCGCGCTGCGGGGCCGGACCCAACCATAGGTCGTAGTGGACCCCAGAGGGCGCCGGCTCGGCCGGGGTGCGGCCGATCGTATTGCGGGACTTGAAGCAGAGCCCCCGCGCCATGTAGACGTCGCCGATCAAGCCTTCGCGGATCTTCTGGACGGCCTCGCGAGCAACGCCGGAGCGGCAGTTGCTGCCGTGCTGCACCAGGCGCTGGTACTTCTGGGCCGCGGCGACAATTTGGCGAGCCTCGAACATGGTGTGCGAGCAGGGCTTCTCGACATAGACGTCCTTGCCCGCCTGGCACGCCCAGATGGTCTGCAGGGTGTGGTGATGGTTGGGGGTGGCAATGGAGACCGCGTCGATGGACTTGTCTTCCAGAAGCTTGCGGAAGTCCGTGTAGGCCGCCGGACGCTTCTTGCCCATCTTCTCGACCTCGTCCAGACGGGCGTTGAGCACCGACTCGTCGACGTCGCAGAGGGCCGCAATCTCGACGTTGGGCATTTGGCTGTAATGCCGGATGTGAACGCGGCCCTGGCCGCGGATGCCGGCGCAGGCCACGCGTACCGTGTCATTGGGGCTGGCCAGCGCGGCGGGGCGCGCAGCCGCTCCCGCCAGAGAACCCAACAGGAAATAACGCCGATTCATGGAAGCCTCCCGGAGCGAGATTAGTCTTGAGTATACCGCTTCCAAACTTCGGTACCAAACCAGTCTGGGACTGGTGATCCATTGCTGCCGGGCAGGGCTTGGCTGTACGCTGGGGACGGAGGATCGGGAATGGAGCGGCGACGAGAGCTTCGGGTGGTGGTGAAAGGGTTCGGCAAGCTGTCCTGGACGCAGGGGCGCATCACCCGGACGGAGCACGTGGAGGTGGAGAATGTGGCCGGCGATGGGGTTCGCATTCGGCTGTTTACTCCTTTGAAGGTGCCGCAGATCGTCCGCCTGACCGGCCAGCGCTACGAATGCGACGCCGTGGTGCGTTACTGCCGGCGCGAGGACACCGACTGGGCGGTCGGCCTGGAGTTGACCAACGCGCTCAACTCAACGGCGCCGATAAAGTACGGCTTCTAGGCACGGCGCGAACCGATCGGGTTCTTCGAGGCAGGATAGGTGGCCCGCGCGCGGGATGACGTGGAACACGGCGCCGGGAATGGCGGCGGCCCACTGGGAAGACTCCTCGGGCGGGGTGATGACATCCTCTTCGCCGGCAATCACCAGGGTGGGGACGGCGATCGAGCCCAACACGGGCGTGGAGTCGGGGCGGGTGGCCAGGGCTTCGAGCATCCGGGCGATGGCCTCCGGCGAGGTCGCTTCGATCATTTGGCGGACGCGCTCAACCACGACCGGCCTTTCGCGGCGGGTGGTTTCACCGAGCAGGCGGGGGAGCAGGCGGCGGGCGATTTCGGCGGGTCCGTCGCGACGGGCGACCTCCATCATTTCGTAGCGGGCGCGGCGGGCGTCCTCGGAGTCGGCCGCCGGACGGGTATTGGAAAGCACCAGGCCGAGGAGCCGCTGGGGGTGACGGGCGGCGAACCGGAAGGCGGCGTAGCCTCCCATGGACACCCCGCCCACGACGGCCTGCGCCAGGCCGAGGTGGTCCAGCAGGGCGGCGGCCAGGTCGGCCAGCAGGTCCATAGTGAGGGGGCCGGCGGGAGCGTCGAAGGTGATCAGCCGGACGCCGGGAAGCGGGAAGAACATCATCCGGTTCAGCGGGAACGCGTGCATCAGGAGCAGGGGCGTTCCCTGCCCCTGGTCGTCGTACCGGACCTCGCAGCCGTGTAGAGTGGTATACAAGAGGATTATTCTGCCATGATTCTGGCGCGACATGCGGAAACCGGGCGGCCGGTTGAAATCGACGTGGAGCACGGCAAGATTGCAGCGGTGCGGGAGACCGCACGCGACCCCGGCGGCGTGTGGGTGGCGCCCGGGTTGATCGATTTGCAGGTGAACGGGTTTGCGGGGGTGGATTACAACTCGCCCGAGGTCCCGGTGGAGGAGATGGAGCGGTCGGTGGAGGCGATGCGCGCCACCGGAGTCACCCGGTTTCTACCGACCGTGATCACCGGATCGAGGGAGCGAATGTGCGGGGCGCTGCGGAAGCTGGCGGCGGCGCGGGAGGCGATCCCCGAGATCGCGGGGTTTCACGTGGAGGGACCGTTCATCTCACCGGACGATGGACCGCGCGGGGCGCATCCTCGCGAGCATGTACGGCCGCCGGATCGGGAGGAGTTCCTGCGGATGCAGGAGGCGGCGGGCGGGGGAATCTGCCTGCTGACCCTGTCGCCGGAGTGGCCGGGGGCGGGGGACCTGATCGAGTTTGTGGCCGGACAAGGCGTGGTCGTCAGTATTGGACATACTGGAGCCGGAGCGGAGCAGATCCGGGAGGCCATCCGGGCGGGGGCGACTATGTCAACTCACTTAGGTAACGGGTGCCACGGGGTGTTGCCGCGTCATCCGAATTACATCTGGGAGCAGATGGCCGCCGATGAGCTGTATGCCGGGTTGATCGTGGACGGAATCCACCTGCCGCCGTCCTTCGTGAAGTGCGCGGTGCGGGCGAAGGGGCTGGAGAAGAGCTTTCTGGTGACCGACGCCACGGCCCCGGCCGACTGCGCGCCGGGGAGGTATTGGCTGGGAGGCATGGAGGTTGAGCTGACCCCGGAGAACCGCGTGCAGATCGTAGGGACCCGGACGCTGGCCGGGTCGGCGTTACGGATGGATCGGGGCGTGGAGAACCTGGTGCGGTTTGCGGGGCTAACGCTGGGCGAGGCGCTGCGCATGGCGACGGTGAATCCGGCCCAGGCGATGGCGTGGCGGGATCGGGCCGGTTTTCTGCAGGCCGGAGATGCGGCGGAGTTGGTGCGCTTTCGGTGGGAGGACGGTCGCCTGGCATGCTGCTGAGGCGGGTGGCGGCCCTGGGAGCGGCGGCATGCATGCTGGCAGCGCCGAAGCTGTGGGTGTCGACAGGGCGGCTGTATCCAACCGTGCCGGCCTGGGGTTGGGAGTCGCTGCCGTATCCGTTTGACTATGTACTGTTCGGGCTGGCGTTGGCGGCGCTGGCGGGAATGGCGGCGTTCAGGAACCGGGTGTTTCCGGCGGCGTTCCTGGGCTTGGCGGCGGCGCTGGCGGCGTTGGACCAGTCCCGCCTGCAGCCGTGGCTGGTGCAGTACGCGGTGATGGCGGGCGCGGCCCTGGTGGGCGCTGAAGTGGCGGCGACGCGGATGTTTTTCGTGGGACTCTACGGGTTTGCCGGACTGCACAAGCTGAATGTGGGGTTCGCGGTGATGCTGTCGGAGATGCTCCGGCCGCTGGCCGAGCGCTGGAGCGCCCCGGGCTTGCTGACGGCGAAGGTGTTGGGCCCGGCGGCGGCGGTGGCGGCGTTGTGGGAGTGCGGGTGGGGAATCGGGCTGGCGTTTCAGCGGACGCGACGGGTGGCGGCGGGCTGCCTGATCGCCCAGCATGTCGTATTGCTACTCTTGCTGGGACCTCTGGGATTGAACATCAACCGGTCGGTGTGGGCGTGGAATGTTACCAACATCGTCCTGCTAGCGGTGCTGTTTGGAAAGCCGGAGCAGTGGGACTGGAAAGGACTGTGGCGCAGTCATTGGTATACGCGGGCGGTCGCCGCGGGGGTAGCGGCGGCGGGCGTCCTGGCCCTGGCAGGGTGGATCGATGCCTACTTGGGGTTTGGACTTTACTCCGGACACACCACCACTGGGGCGCTCTACGTGGACCCGAAGCGGGCGCCCGACCTGCCCGAGCCGGTCAGGAAGCTGGTGAAGGCCGACGGTGTGCTGGACATCAACCTGTGGTCGCTCGAAGAGCTGGGACTGCCGGTGTATCCGGAGACCCGTATCTACCTGGCGGTGGGGCGGCAGGTGGCGGTGTGGCTGCGGTACGGGGATGCGGTGCGGGTGATTGAGTTTTCGCGGCGGGACAGGTTCACCGGGCAGCGCCAGGCGCGCACGTTCGATCCGCTCACCCAATGACGGCCGACGGCGCTACAATCGGGGCCATGCGAACCTGGATTCTGACCTTGCTGGCGGGGACGGCGGCGTGGGCACAGCGGCCGGCCCGGGAAGTGGACACGCTGGTATCTCCGGAGGTGCAGCCGGACCGCCGGGTGACGTTCCGACTGCGGGCGCCGAAAGCGTCCGAAGTCACGCTGCGCGGCGATTGGATGCCGGGGTCGACGCGGGAGAAGCTGGCCAAAGACGAGAGCGGCGTGTGGAGCGTTACTCTGGGGCCGCTCGCGCCCGATGTGTATGCCTACAACCTTTCGATCGACGGAGTGGCCGCTATCGACCCCAAGAATCCCGAGGTCATGCAGGGGTCGCGGACGGCGACCGAGAGCGTGCTGGAGGTGCGCGGGGAGTCGCCGCTGCTGCACCAGGTGCGGGACGTACCGCACGGGGCCGTCGAGTATCACTGGTACAACTCGAAGACCCTGGGAGTGACGCGCCGGTTTGCGGTGTACACGCCGCCGGGGTACGATGCCAGGGGACCGGCGCGGTATCCGGCGCTTTACCTGCTCCACGGATCGGGGGACAACGAAGGGACCTGGGTGTGGTTCGGACGGGCCAACCTGGTCCTGGACAACCTGCTGGCGGAGAAACGCCTCCGTCCCATGGTAGTGGTGATGCCGTTTGGGCACGCCTCGCCGGAACGGGGACGCAACACGACACTGTTTGAGCAGGACCTGCTGGAGGACGTGATGCCGGCCGCGGAGTCGGCCTACCGGGTGGCGGCGGGTCCGAAGAACCGCGCCATTGCCGGTCTGTCCATGGGAGGCGGGCAGTCGGCGTGGGTGGGGTTGCGGCATCCGGAGCGGTTCGGGTCGATCGGGGTGTTCAGCGCCGGCGCGTCGAACCTGGAGGAGTTGGAGCCTCGCCTGGCCGCGGCCAAGGAGAAACTGGCGCTGTTCTGGATGGGCTGCGGAGACCAGGATTCCGGGCTGGCGTCGGCGGAGCGGCTGGCCGCGGCGCTGGAGAAGAGCGGCGTGAAGCACACCTTCGTGAAGACGCCGGGGGCGGCGCATACGTGGCTGCTGTGGAGGCGGTATCTGGCGGAGTTGGCGCCGTTGCTGTTCCGGGACCGGTCTTGAATGCGCGTCTTCTTCCCGGCCGACCTCCAGCAGCTCCATCCGGTCGACGTGAATTTTGCCAACTGGGTCCAGTTGGCCGGTTTGCGCGTCGATCACGGACCGGAGTCCATCCATCTCTACCTGCGCTGGCGGTTGCTTCGTAAGACCTATTGTTTTTGGCGATGCTTCGTCCACATCGTCTCCGGCGACCGCCGCCTTTCCTCGCTCGACCACGACGTGCTGTCGGGCAAGCCCGGCGTGACCTCCTGGGAGCCCGGCGACGAAGGGTACGAAAAGGTGGACCACTGGTGGGACCGGCGCCCGGAGAATCTGGCGCTGCATCTGGGCCTCTACGATCCGCAGCGCAATGTCCGCTGTCCCATCGTGGCTTCCACGCTGCCGGTCCGCGACGAGAGCAGCGCCGTCGTCATCGATCCGACACGCGAGCCGGCGATGGACTACGCGATTCGATTTCCGACGCCCCCGCTGGTCCCTTGCGGCATGGTTTTCCGGGGGGAAATGGAGCTGACAGCCTACTCGGCCGCGCGGCAGGACGAGCTGGTCTGGCTGCGGTTGAAATGGACCCTGCGCGGACGCACGCGCCGCCGGCTGCGGTTCTTCGGTCATGCCGTGGCGGAGCCGTCGGCGACCGCTACCACCCTCGGGCAGTTCGATCAGGCGATCGCGGTTGACCGTCGCGGTCCGGCCACTTGGGTCGAGCAGAACGTTATCGCGCGCTTGACTGCTCCGGAGGCTTGCTGGCTGCGCGCCGGCGTTTGCACCGAGCCTAATATCGTCCGCCTGCGGATACTGCGGGGTCCGCAGCCATATGACCCGCTACGGTCCTGCTTTTTCCGGCCCCTCGAGCCAGTGGCAGCAACGAGCCGCGACCGTTAGGGAGCGGTTGCCGTCACCGGCCTTCTCTCCAGAACACGCCGTGCAGGAGCGCCTCGCCGGGGATAGTGAGACGCCGCCAGCCGCGGGCCAGGCGCCAAAAACGGCGGCTGGCGCGAAACTCCTCCCGGTCCATCTCCCGCCGCCGGCGGTTCGTCTTCGTCGCGCCGCTCACCCGAAAGGCGGACAGCGTCCGGGGCAGCAGCTCCAGCGGATAGCGCGCCGCCACCCGCAGCCACATCTCGTAATCCATGGCCAGGTCGTAGCTCTCGTCGAACCACCCGACCTCGTCAAGCACCTCCCGCCGCAGAAATACCGACGCCTGCGGCAGGCAGAACGTCTTGCCCCACTGCCAATACCGTAGCAGATCCTCGAACCGCTCCAGGCGCGCGTGGTAATGCCCGCACTTCCGGCCCTGCTCGTCGATCACGTCGCAGTCCCCCGCCACCAGCGCCGTGGTAGGGTCCGCCTCGAAGACCTCCGCCACCGCCCGCAGCGCCCCCTCGCGATAGAGATCGTCGGCGCACAGATACGCCACCACCGCGCCCGTGCTGAGTCGGAGGCCCTTGTTGATGGCCGCCGTTTGCCCCGCATCCGGCTCCGATACCCAGCGCAAATGCGGATACCGCTCCAGAATTGCCCGCGTCTGGTCGGTGGACCCCCCGTCCACCACGATGTGCTCGTAGTCGGGATGGTCCTGGGCCCGGACCGACCGGATGGTCTCCTCGATGTACTGCCCCTGGTTCAGCGACGGCGTGACGACCGAGATCAACATGCCAGTGGTCAGTGGCCAGCATAGGATCAGTGTCCAGTTGCCAGTGTCCAGTGGCCAGTATACACCGCCAGCCGCCGGCAACTGACGGCTGTCCTCCGGGTGTTTGCATGCTGGCCACTGGACACTGCTCTTCCGCTGGACACTGGTGGTACGCTGGTGTTTGTATGCCGTCCTTCCAGGAGATTGTCGAAGCCAAGGGCCACCTGATCGATTCCCACGTCATGGAGGCGGTCTTCGACAAGGTCGTGGAGCACCAGGCCTCCTTCGAGGTCGAGGAGTTCCGCATCGGCCGCACCAACGCCGACCCCTCCTACATGCGCATGCGGGTCAGCGCCGACAGCGCCGAGACGGTCGCCCGGCTGCTCGAAGACCTGCTGGGATTGGGCTGCTCGCCGGTTTCCAAGGAAGATGCCTTGCTGCGCGAGGTAGAGCGCGACTGCTGCGCTCCCGAGGATTTCTACTCGACCACCAACCACCGCACCCAGGTCCGGGTGGGGCGGCGCTGGCTGGACGTGGAACATCAGCGCATGGACGCCCTCATCGTCATCGACAACGGACACGCCGCCTGCCGGAAATTGCGGGACGTCCGCCAAGGCGAGCGCGTGGTGTGCGGCCAGCACGGCATCCGGGTGGTGCCGGAGTCGAAGGAGCGCGACCGGTTGTCGTTCGCCTTCATGAGCAACGGCATCTCGTCGGAGCGCCAGGTGGAAACCGCCGTCCGCCAGACCGCCAGCCTGGTCCGCCAGACCATCGAGCAAGGCCAGCGCGTGGTGGTGGTGGCCGGCCCGGTGGTGGTGCACACCGGCGGCGGGCCGGCCCTGGCCGAGCTGATCCGCGCCGGTTTCGTCCACGCCCTGCTCAGCGGCAACGCCCTGGGAGTTCACGACGCCGAGAGCGCGCTCCACGGCACGTCGCTGGGCGTCCGGCTCGCCGACGGGCGCCAGGAAGACCAGGGTCACCGCAATCACATGCGGGCCATCAACGCCATCTACCACGCGGGCGGCCTCCGCCAGGCGGTGGAATCCGGGCGGCTGGCGTCGGGCGTGCTATATCAGTGCGTCAAAAGCAACGTACCCTTCGTCCTGGCCGGCAGCCTGCGCGACGACGGGCCGCTGCCCGATACCGTCACCGACATGAACGCCGCCCAGGACCTCTACCAGGAGCAGCTTCGCGGCGCGGGCGTGGTGCTATGTCTGGGGTCGATGCTTCACTCCATCGCGGTCGGCAACATGTGCCCCTCCTGGGTGAAGATCATCTGTGTCGACATCAATCCGGCCGTCGCCACCAAGGTCTCCGACCGCGGCACCGGCCAGGCTATCGGGGTCGTCACCGACGTCGGCCTTTTCCTCGACCTGCTGGCCCACTGCCTCAGTCCGGAGTGGAAAAAGGGATAATAGGACGCTATGAAGCGCTACTCTCGCCGTGACCTCGCCCGTCTCACCGCCGCCGCTGCTCTGCCGCGTCCCGCCTTCCCCAACCCCCAAGACCCAACACCCAACACCCGGTCCCCCTACGTCGGTCCCCTGACCGGCGTAGGGGGCCTCGACGGCCGCCGTTTCGATCCGGTGGCCTACACCCTCGACCTTTATGCCGCCGCGCCTCGCCGTCTGGCCTTCCAGGCCAAGACGCGCAAGCAGGCCGAGGCCTGGCAGCACAAACTCCGCCCCAAGATCGTCGAGCTGCTGGGTGGCTTCCCCGCCACGCCCGCGCCCCTGCGGCCGGCGGTGCTGGAGACGCGCGAATTCCCGGGGTACCGGCGCGAGAAGGTGGTCTTTGACAGCCGGCCCGGCGTGAGCGTCCTGGCCTATGTACTGATACCCAAGTCGGCCAAGTCTCCGGCGCCGGTCATGATCTGCGTGCCCGGCCACGGCCGGGGAGTCGACGACATTGTCGGCATCGACGACAAGGGCCAGGACCGCACCGACAAGGCCGGTTACCAGCACGATTTCGCCCTCCAGGTGGCCGAGGCCGGCATGGCCGCCGTGGCCATCGAGCCCCTGGCCTTCGGCTGCCGGCGCAACGCCCTCACCGCCAAGGGCGGCCTGGGCCGCTCCGCCTGCCAGCCTGCCGCCGGCGGCGCGCTGCTGGTAGGCCAGACCATGATCGCCTGGCGCGTCTACGACGTCATGCGCACCATCGACTACATCGCCACGCGTCCGGACCTGAACGCCCAGCGCGTGGGCTGCATGGGAATTTCCGGCGGCGGCACCTGCACGACGTTCGCGGCCGCCGTGGAGCCGCGGATCCAGGTGGCGCTCATCTCCGGCTACCTCAACACCTTCCGCGATTCGGTCGGCAGCCTCTCCCACTGCATCGATAACTATGTACCGGGCATCCTGAACTGGGCCGAGATGTACGACGTAGCCGGCCTCATTGCCCCGCGTCCGCTGTTCGTCGAGTCTGGTGAGAAGGACAACATCTTCCCCATCCAAGCCAGCCTCGAGAGTTTCCGGCGCGTGAAGGAAATCTACGAGGTGTTCGGCGCGGCGGATCGGGCGGAGCAGGAGGTCTTTCCCGACGAGCACTCCTTCTGGGGCAAGCGGGGCCTCCCGTTTCTGGCGCGCCACCTGACCTAGGGTGGGCGCCCTCGCCCGTAACGCGGTCAGGGGGCAGGGCTATCGGACACTGCACCTACCGGACTTGGGAAGCCCGGGCCGGGGGGGCCGTCCTACTTGCCGCTGACCCGGGACACCCAGTACCCCTCATCCCGATACACCACGTCCCCCATCGGCTTCCCGTCCGCCGGCCCCAACAAATACGCGCACCTCTCGCGAGCCACCTCCTGCGAGATCCGGCCCGCCAGCGGCTGCCACGGGACTTCCAGCAGGCAGGCCAAGGGCGACTCGGCGTATAGTCGCGGGCAGGTCAGCATGGCGCACACCCGCTCTCCCGTCCCCGCTTCCCGGTTCAGCCACTCCACCGCCGGATAGACCGCCAGAATCCTCCGCAAGTACTCGCGCCGATCTATTCGTCCCGCGATATACTGCACTCGCGGCACGTGCAGCGTCAGCAGGAGGCTCACCTGCAAAGCAAAGACCAGGCAGTATCCGGCTCCCGCCGCCAACGCCGCCCGCCCGGCTTTCCCCGCCTCCTCCCAATACGCCGCCGCCCGCCCGCTCAGTACGATCATCAGGACCATCCAGGTGGGTATCAGGAATCGCAGGTTCTCCGCCCACCGCTCCCAGTATAGGTAGCTGATCCCGATCACCAGCCACAACACCCCGTCCCCACGCCGGCCGCGCCGGAACGCCAGGGGCAGCAACCCCAGCACGGCAAACCCCAGCACGTTCGGCGACCGCGCCTCGGGCAGCCGGTAGCCGGGCTGATACAAGCTCGCGTACAGCGTCGTACCGTAAGCCAGCAGCCCCTTCTGCCTGATGGACCGGTACACCAGGTCCGACCGCAAGGGATACACCGGACTCCCCGTCAGCGCCCACGTGCGGACGTGCCAATACCCCCCCGCCGCCGCCGCCACCATCGCCAGCGTCACCGCCTGCGCCGCTCTGCGCGGCCACGTGGCGTGCTGCCTCCGCAACTCCCAGGCGATCAACCCGAACAGCGGCAGCGCCCCCACCAGGGCGGTATGTTTCACGCCGAAGCCCAGACCCAGAAACAGGCTCATCGCCCGGGCCCATCCGGTCTGCCGCTCCTCCCTCCAGCGTAGGAAGCTGTACACACTCAGTACGTGATACAACGCCATGGCCAGGTCGTTTTTGGCGACGCTCCCGTCGAGCACCACCAGCGGGGTGGTCAGCACCAAGGCCGCGGCCAGCGCCGCCGCCGCTCCGCCATACCGGCGCCGCGCCAGTACGAACACCGCCCCCACCGCCAGCGGCGTAAACAGATACCCCAGCACCTGCGCGGCCGCCTGCCCTCCCAGCACGAACCCCAGCGTCTGGAGCATCTCCACGCCCTTCGGAAAGTAGTGGTAGCTGAAGGCCGGAGGCGCCACAAACCGGCCGTTGACCCCGTAGTACCGGGCCTCGAACAGATGGGTGGCCACCGGATCGAAGGTGGTCTCGGGCGTCAGCACCACCAGCGCCCCCAGCACCACCGACAGCAGTCC
>JBGOUV010000290.1:0-8839 GCA_041477815.1 Terriglobia bacterium
CCAGTTCGGCCAGCTTCCGCCCGATCTTGTCGCCGTGCTCCCGCCAGCGCTCGTAATGGGTGCGGGCCCCCTCGTAGTCATTGACGATCCGAGTCGCCGGCAACACTTCCCGGAACCGTCCTGGCAAGTCGATCTTCTCGACGCGGAACCCCTTGGCCTTCAGCCGGTCCACCGTCGCGCGGAACGTCTTCGCCATCACCGGATCCACCGAGCCTTCCACCGCCGCCAACCGCCGCGCCGCCTCCCGCGCCACGTCATGCCCCATCCGCTCCCACAGGATTTTCATGTCGTCCGCTGTCTGCGTAAAGAGGCCCGCCGTGTCGAGCGACGGCGCGAACGGCAGCACTCCCTCCAGCGGCAACACCCCCTGCGTCGGCTTGAACCCCACCACCCCGCAGAACGATGCTGGCCGGATCACCGATCCCTGCGTCTGCGATCCCAGTGCAAACGGAACCATCCCCGCCGCCACGGCCGCCGCCGAACCGCTCGAGCTGCCCCCCGGCGTGTGCCGGGGATTCCTCGGATTCCGCGTCGGCGCCGGATCGAAATAGGCAAACGCCGTCGTCTGCGTCTTCCCGACCATTACCGCTCCCCGCTCCCGCAGCGTCCGCACCAGGGCCGCGTCCCTCTCGCCCTTCCGCCCCTTGTAGATCGGCGAGCCGTACTCGGTGGCGAGGCCCGCCGTCTCAAAAATATCCTTCACGCCGAACGGGATCCCCCGCAGCGGCCCCTTCCCCAGCGCCGGCTGCGGCTTCACCTCCACCCAGGCCTGCAACTCCGGCTCCCGCTCGCGGATTCGCCGCAGGCAAAGCTCCAGCAGCTCCGCCGCGGTCTTCTCCCCGGCTTCCAGCCACTCGATGAAGCGGCGCAGCATGGCCCCATAATAGCCCTGGAGTGTCGGCGTGAGAGCTATAATTGCGTACGGTGAGCGCCAAATTGCAGGTTCCGGCGGTGATCGAAACCCCAGTGGGGGACGATGACCTTCTGGGGTACGTTGACTTCTATCGGCGCGATGCGTGTCGGAGACTAAACGACGCCAAGCGGGCTGAATTGGGCCAGTTTCTGACCCCTGTCCCCGTGGCCCGGCTCATGGCTTCCATGTTCCAGAGCACGGGCTCCTCATTACATCTTCTGGATGCTGGGGCCGGCGTAGGATCATTGACCGCCGCCTGGGTTGCCGCGATTTGCGATCGTCCCGATCGCCCCCGGAAGATATCGGTTACCGCCTACGAACTGGACCCCCTGCTGACCGAATACCTGGGCTCCACCCTGGAAATGTGCCGCCGTGTATGTGAACGCGTGGGCATCCACTTTGAGGCCGATCTCCGGCAGCAGGACTTCATCCGGGCGGCTGTTGACCAGATCCTGGTTCCCCTGTTTCAACAGTCGGACGCGGGGTTTGACTGCGCCATCCTGAACCCCCCCTATCGCAAGATCAACTCCGAGTCTGAGGCGCGACTCATGCTGAGGGTTGTTGGAATCGAGACGAGCAATCTCTATACGGCTTTCCTCGCCCTGGTGTCGCGCCTTTTGAGGCCCGACGGCGAACTGGTCGCCATCACTCCCCGCAGCTTCTGCAACGGTCCCTACTTTCGCCCTTTTCGAGAGTCGTTCTTGGGGGAAATGGCTCTCAAAAGGATTCACGTTTTCGACTCTCGTAGCCGGGCCTTTCACGATGATGATGTGCTGCAAGAGAACGTTATCTTCCACACCGTCAAGAGCAGTGCCAGGAGCGGCAGCGTTACTATCTCTTCGAGCGTCGAGCCCGATGATGAACTTCCAGCGCTTCGCGTAGCGCCGTATTCCCAGGTGGTCAATCTTGAGGACCCCGAACTCTTCATACACATCGTTACAGACGATCTCAGCCAGAGCATCGCGGACCAGATGGCCCATTTCACCAGCTCTCTGGAGGACCTTGGCATCGCAGTATCAACAGGCCGCGTCGTGGACTTCCGAGCCACCCACCACCTGCGTGCGCAGCCGGAACGGACTACTGTACCTCTCATCTATCCGCACCACTTGCGGGATGGTTTTGTAGTATGGCCCAAGCATCACACCAAGAAGGCGAATGCGATCGTCGTCGGCCCGCAGACCATCGACTCCCTGGTCCCCTGCGGAATCTACGTGCTGGTCAAGAGATTCTCATCCAAGGAAGAGCGTCGGAGAGTGGTTGCCTCGATCTTTGACCCTGAGCATGTGAAGGCGGAGTTGGTCGCGTTTGAGAACCACATCAACTACTACCACATCAACGGGGAGGGCCTTCCCAGGCGCTTGGCTGCGGGCCTTGCCGTCTTCCTCAACTCCACTCTGGTGGACCTATACTTCCGCAACTTCAATGGCCACACTCAAGTCAATGCCGCCGACCTGCGAATGCTGCGCTACCCGACCCGAGACCAGTTGGAGCAATTGGGAGCGGGGGTGGCGGATGGCTTCCCAGACCAGGATGAGGTGGATCGGTTAATCCAGGAACAACGTATGCCAAGTACTCTCGACATCCCGAATCCCGTTCAGGCCAGGAAGAAGATCGAGCAGGCAATCGAGATCCTCAAGGAGTTAGGGTTTCCTCAGCCGCAACAGAATGAACGCTCCGCCTTGACCCTCCTTGCTCTTCTCGACCTGAAGCCCGAAAACCCTTGGTCTGCTGCTGCTGATCCTCTTCGGGGTGTCACCCAGATGATGGACTTCTTTGCCCAGCACTATGGCAAGCGGTATGCGCCAAATTCCCGTGAGACCGTCCGCCGCCAGACCGTTCACCAGTTCCGCGAGTTTGGCATGATCCTGGAGAACCCGAACAACCCCTCCCGGCCCACGAACAGCGGCCAGACCGTGTATCAGATCGAACCGGGCGCTCTCGAGGTTCTCCGTGCCTACGGAGGCGACCAATGGACCCCAGCTCTGAGATCCTACCTTTCTGCGGTGGAGACCCTTTCCCGACGCTACGCCCATCATCGGGAAATGCAGAAGATTCCGATTGATTCCGATAATGATCGCACCGGATCACATCCTGAGCCTCTCTCCCGGCGGTCAGAACGTGCTCGTCGAGAAGATCATTACAGAGTTCTGTCCCCGCTTCACGCCTGGTGGGAAACTCATCTACGTAGGCGACACTGCGGATAAGTATGCGTACTTTCTGGACGACGTACTCACCGGCTTGGGGGTGACGATCGAGCCGCATGGGAAGATGCCGGATGTTGTGGTCCACGATGTCGAGCGGCATTGGTTGGTCTTGATCGAGGCTGTAACCAGCCATGGGCCAGTCAGCCCCAAGCGGCACAACGAGCTCAAGGAGCTGTTCCGCAACTCCAAGGTCGGCTTGGTCTTCGTTACTACCTTCCTGACTCGCAAGGAAATGGTCAAGTACCTTAGTGACATCGCCTGGGAAACGGAGGTGTGGGTTGCCGAGGCGCCCACCCACATGATCCACTTCAACGGCGAGCGGTTCCTAGGCCCGCATTAAGGCTAGAATGACAGGTAGTGAAGATCGCGCTGGGCCAAATCAAGCCCACTGAAGGTCATGCCCTCCCCTGTCTGGAGGTGTTCGAGCAGATTGGCCTCGACGGTCTGTCGATTTTTGACCACCATGCCGCCCTCGGCTCTCTTCGTTGGGGAACTTGGGGACTACCACTACGTTCGCGCCCGCCGGATCACGTTGCTCTGGCGCATGGCCGCCTCCGCCACCTCCAGATATTGGCGCGTGTTCGCGAATCCCCGGATCCATTCGAGATACCGCCCCACGGTATTTTCGATCGGTGTTTCGGCGCGCCAGCCGAGGGATTCCAGGGCGGTCACGTCGCTCACGGTGTGGCGGGTGTCGCCTACCCGGAAGTCGCCGTTCACCACCGGTTCCAGGTTGCTGCCTGCCGCCCGCAGGACTACGCGGGCGAAGTCGAGGACGGTCAGGGCGCGGCCGGGGCCCACGTTGAATACCCGGTAGTCGGCGACGGGACTCTCCAGGACCAGCACGTTGGCCCGGGCCACGTCACCGACGTCGATGTAGTCGCGCAACTGCCGGCCGTCTTCATACACGATGGGGGGCAGGCCGGCCAGGACGCGGAGGCAGAAGATGCGGCACACCCCCGAATAGGCGTTGTAGAACGAATTGCGCGGCCCCTGGACGTAGGTGTACCGCATACTCACGGCGGGGATGCCGTAGCGGCGGCCCAGGTTCAGGGCCAGGAGCTCTACCGCGTACTTGGAGATGCCGTAAGCGGTGTGGGGGCGGGATACCGCCTCGTCGATCAGCAGCGGCTTCAGGTCGCCGCCGCAGTGGGGACACTTCAGTTCCCAGTCGGCGCGCTCTAGCTGCTCGATCGGACGGGGGCCGGGGTAGATCACACCGTGCTGGGGACACTCGTACTTGCCTTCGCCCGACACCGCTTGCGATGCCGCTACTACTACCTTGCGGATCGGCAGCTTTTGTTCCAGGATCAGCTCGTAGAGCAGCGCCGTCGACTCCGCGTTAACGTGGAGGAAGGTGCTGAAGTCCGGCATGTAGTCCTGGTAGGCTGCCAAATGGACTACCGCGTCTATGCCCTGCAGGGCTCGCTGGAGATCGTCCCGGTTTTCTACGTAGCCTTTTTGGAATTCTACTTCGGGGGGGAGGTAGGAGGGCTTGCCGTGGGGGTGGACTCGGGGCTGGAGGCTGTCCAGGACGCGGACTTGGTAGCCGCGCTGGAGGAGGAGGTCTACGGTGTAGGATCCGATGAAGCCAGCGCCGCCGGTGACGAGAACCCGGTCGTACATCACCCTTTCGTCACCCTTCGCAGCGTGTACTGCTCCGGCGTAAGGATGGCGTGCTCCAGCTTGGGCCAGTCGTCGTTGACGTGCAGGAACTTGCCCGTAATGTGATTGGAGCGGGGCGAGACCAGGAAAAGGGCCAGGGCGATTTGCTTGTCGGGGGGCACGCCGCGGGTCTGGCGCGTCACCTGGGCTTCCTCGAAGGCCTTGCTGCCGGCCCGCTCGCCCGCCTCGATGACTTGGTCGGTCATATGGGTATAGGTGGCGCCCGGGGCCAGGGCGTTCACCTGGACGTTGTGCTCGGCCACCTCGTCGGCCAGGGTCTCGGTGAGCCGCACTACAGCGACCTTGGAAGCGGCGTATCCGGAGAAGAACGGGCGCGAGTAGGCCGCGCCGCCACCGCTGAGGTTGATGATCTTGCCGCTGCGGCGGGCCACCATCGCGGGCAGGACAGCCCGGCAGCAGTGGAACACGCCCAACAGATTGACCCGTACCACCTCGGCCCAAGCCTTGGGATCCACCTCTCCGGTGGGCCCGATGGGCCCCTGGATGCCGGCCGCGTTGACCAGGATGTCGATGGCGCCAAACCTGCGGCGGATGGCGTCGATGACGTCGTCGACCTGCTGGTAGTCGCCCACGTCGGCCGGCGCCACCATGGAGATGCCTCCGGTATGGGTGATCTCCATCTGGGCGATATGCAGCTCGGGGAGGGTGCGGGCGACCAGGGCCACCTTGGCCCCCTCGGCGGCGAACGCAATGGCCAGCCGCTTGCCGATGCCCCGACCGGCTCCGGTGATAACCGCGACTCTATCCTTGAGTACCGGCATCGTAGGCCGCAATCTTATCCTTCAGGCAAAACGTGATGAGGTGTTCGAGCACCAGGTGGAAGGACTCCACCTGGGGAGTGGACGGCAGCGGCACGTGGACCGAGACATCGGCCGCCTGGCGTAAAACGCCGCCGTCGAAGCCGGTGAACCCGATGATGGTGGCGCCGTATTCCTCCCGCGCCGTCTGCACGGCGCGCAGCAGGTTCTGGGACCAGGGGCCTCCCCGGTCGGCGCCCGAGCCGCCATGCACGCTGATCGCGATCAGGACGTCGCCCGGCCGCATCAGGTTCCGCAACTGCTCGCTGAACAGGTGCTCGAACCCGTTGTCGTTGATCCAGGCGCTCATCAGCGCCACATTGTCGCACAGCGAAACGGCCCGCAGGCGCGGCTTGCCCGGCGAGATCGTGACCTTGGAGAGGTCGCAGGCAAAGTGGGTGGCCGTGGAGGCCGAGCCGCCGTTGCCGATGAGGAACACGGTGGCGCCACGCTTCCAGGCGTCGAACAGCGCGTCGATGGCGCGGTCGATATCCGGACGCGACAAACCCGCGATCCCCTGCTGCATCTCGGCGAAGTACCGGTCAATGAACGCTGCGTTAGGCATGAATCACCGTAGCCATGCGGGCGTGCAGAGCCCGGTACTGCTCCCCGCTCAGAAAATCCAATTGCACCTTGCTGCCCTCCAGGTCGAAGCGGAAGCGCATCTCGCGGAGCCCCTCGGACTCCATCGTTTTGCGAAGCTGCTTCTTGCCTTCTTCGGCGTAGAACAGGAAGAACCCGCCGCCTCCGGCCCCCGAGATCTTACCGCCGATGGCCCCGTTGTCGCGGGCCACGTCGTAGAGCTGGTTGATCCGGCGGCTGGCGATGTCGTCGCTCAGCCGCTTCTTGGTCTGCCAGTGATCGTCCAGCAGCTCGCCGAAGCGCCGCGCATTCCCGCGCCGCAGCTCGGCCAGGATCTCGCGGCCGATCTCCTTGATGCGGTGCAGGCTGCCGGTGACCTGCTCTTCTTCCTGGTTCAGACGCCGGGTCTGGGGCGCCAGGATCTCTTCGGTGGACCGCGACTGCCCGGTGTAGAACAACAGAATGTTGCTCTCCAGCTCCTCCACCACGTCGGGAGCGAGGCCGGCCTCCTGCACCTCGACGCGGCCCTCCCGGTCGATCTCCAGCACGGTGAAACCGCCGAAGGCCGCCATGTACTGGTCCTGCTTGCCGATGGGTTTCTGCAGCCTGTCCAGCTCGATGTGGCAGGCCTCTTCGGCCAGCTCGTGCCGGGTCACCGGTTTGCGGCACAGGGTGTGCAACCCGTTCAGCAGGCCCACCAGGTAGCAGCTCGACGATCCCAGCCCGGTTCCCGCCGGGACGTCGGCCATGGAGATGATCTCGACGCCGTTCTGGATCCGGAAATGGCGCAACGCCTCCCGGGCCAGCGTATGCCGCACCTGCTCGGTATCGGCAACGGTCTCGTTCTCCGAATACTTGACGCGAATCAAGTCGTCCACGATGGGGGTGTTCAGGCACACGAACATGTACTTGTTCAGACCGGCGGCGAAAATGAATCCTCCGTGCCGGCGATAGTAGGCGGGTAAGTCGGTGCCACCGCCGCCGAGGGTGATCCGGAAGGGCGTGCGGGTGATGATCATTACTTGAAGGCCAGATACGTGACGTTGGCGGCCTTTCCATCCACGGTGAGCTCCAGTGTCACCGCGCCGCGCCCGGCGAGCGACCGGGGCAACCGCAGGTTCACCTGGTCCAGTCCGGCGAACTCGCTTTGCGGCCCGGCGTACTCGACCGGAATATCCGCGCCGCCGATCTTCGCGCGCAGGTTCGCCAGAGAGCTGCGGAACCGCAGACCGGTACCAAACACCGCGAGGTATACCTGATCGGTGTCCGGACCCATGTCGATGGGCGACCATACGATGATCCAGGGCCCACCGGGATCCAGCCGGGACACGGGTTCCACCGTCTGCGCTCCGTTCCGCACGCGGACCACTTGCGCCGCCGGGAATTCCGCATACTTGAATACCCCCGGCGCGACAGTCTGAATCTCCGGGGTTCCGGTAGACACGATCCCGTCGCCCGAAGTGACGGTCACGGTGGCGTACCCGTTGGCCGTCCCGGGAGGGATGACATAGTTCACCTGGTAACGGTCCACGTAAATGAGAGGCGCCGGCCGTTCCACGCCGGTGGCATCCTTCACTTTGACGGTCGTGCCGCCCAAGGTAGTCGGCGGATTTCGTCCGTCCCCGACGAACCCCGGCGCAAAGAACCCCCGCCCAGCGCACGAGACCGCCGTTACAATCGATTCCGGCGCTGCCGGTCCCTCCTTCCACGCAGCAGACGATACGTGAAGGACCGTCCTGCCGACCGGCAGACGCACGGGATTGCTGCTCTTGCCGCCGATGGTCAGCACCACTGGAAGCCAGCCGTCTGTGGGTGGCGTCACGAAGGTGACCCAGTAGTCGCCAACGTGACCGTCGGCGCCCGCTCGGACCGACTCCAGGACCTCCACCGGCTGCCCTCCCACGGTTATGCTGGGCCTCCCGACGGTGGATGCCTGCGGAGTCGTCGCCCCCAACCCGTACGCAAACGCTGTAACGATATCGCCGGGCGTCGCGGTACCCGCTGGAGAACAGGAGAACTGATTCGGGAACCCGCCGAGCCTTCCGATACCGGCCAAACCGGGGGCATAGGGGTCTAGGAGGAGGTTGAATGGCGCGGAACTGGCGCCACGGATGGTCAAGACGAGTGTGGTTGGACCCGGTGTCAGTTCCTCGGGCAGGTAGACATCTATCACCCCGGGCCTACCCTGAGCATCGGCGAGTACGCCTCCCCGACGCCCGCCCACGAGTGCCGCCACATCTGTCGGGAGATTGAAAGACAAGTTGGTGGGTGTATAGCGGACCTCCGCAAGAACACCCGGCGCGAGCCCGGCGGCATTGTTTCTCAAGTTTCGAACTTCCGTGACAGTTGGCGGCGGCGGCGTCGGCAGTGGAAATCCGGATGGGTCGTATCGCGAGGTGGGTATCTGAGCGAATAACTCAGGCTGAGTTAGTACTTCGAGGGCGAAAAGCACTCCCAGGCCGATTACCGATCTCCGCATGGGGGTTCTCCTGGCCGGGCGAGCCACCCCGCGCCCGACGTACGCGAACTCGGCATCGAGTTCATCTTGTAAGGATAGCACTGGCGGCGGCGGCCACGTCCGGCACGCGGAGCGGGACCTCCAGGTGAGTATTGTACGGGGCGTCGATGAGCACGAAGGGCAGGCCGGCCGCCTGCGC
>JBGOUV010000195.1:0-12456 GCA_041477815.1 Terriglobia bacterium
GTTGACGCGGACCGGTTCGACCCTGGGCACGGCGGCGTATATGTCGCCGGAGCAGGCCCAAGGAGAAAGCATCGACGCGCGTACCGACGTCTGGGCCCTGGGGGTGGTGCTGTACGAGATGCTCGCCGGACGACGCCCGTTCCAGGGCAATCACCTGCCGGCGATCGTCTACGCCATCGTCAACGAAAGGCTGAAGCCGGTGCGCGAAGCGCGGCCGGACGTGGCGGGGGAGCTGGATCGTATCGTCTCGCGGGCGCTGGAAAAGAACCGCGGCGCGCGGTACCAGGCGGCCTCCGAGATTGCTGCCGACCTGGAGGCTTGGCGGACGAGCCTCACCGTCACGTCCACACGCGCCATCGACTTGCGGCTGCTCTGGCAGACCAGCCGGCGACCGAAGGTCGCGGTCCCTGCGCTGTTGATCCTGCTGGCGGTCGCCGCCGGGGCCGGATGGTGGATCCAGCGCGCCAGCCGGGTGCGGTGGGCCAGGCAGACGGCCCTGCCGGAGGCTCATCGGCTGGCCGACAAGGGAGATTACACGGCTGCCTATGGCTTAGCACTTGAGGCTGAGAATTACATACCGAAGGAGGCGCCGCTCGGCGAGCTCTGGCGGCGCGTCTCGGTCCCGCTTGCAGTCCATACCGACCCGCCCGGGGCCGAGGTCGACTGGAAGCCCTACGGCGCGCCCGAGGGCGAGTGGCGGCGTGCCGGACGCTCGCCGCTCGAAGGTTGCCGGATTCCCATTGGGCTGGTGCGGCTGCGGCTGGTGAAAGAAGGCTTTGCACCGGTCGAGGGGGCAGTGAGGGCCACCTCGTCGAGGGGCGGCCCATCGCCGCGCTTCACGCTGGACCCCGCGGGCAGCGTTCCCAACAGGATGGTGCGGGTGAGGGCGGGAGCTTTCTCCGGAAACTTCGAGGCCATTGGCCCTCTGGGCCCGGTGGATCTGGCTGACTACTGGATCGATAAGTACGAAGTCACTAACCGGGAGTTCAAGGAATTCGTAGACGGCGGCGGTTATCGGGAGCGCAAGTACTGGGCACACCCGTTTGTCAAGGACCAGCGGGTCCTTTCCTGGGAGCAGGCGATGGCGGAATTTCACGATGCCACGGGGCGGCCCGGTCCCGGCACCTGGGAGGGGGGCGGGTTTCCGAGCGGTCAGGCGGATTTCCCGGTCACCGGCGTGAGCTGGTACGAGGCAGCAGCCTACGCCAGCTTCGCCGGCAAGAGCCTGCCGACGGTCCACCATTGGCTGTACGCCGCTGCGGAGGTGGTCCCGGACGTGCTCGCGTTCAGCAACTTCCGAGGCAACGGCCTGACCCGGGCGGGGAGCCTTCCGGGACTGGGCGGCTACGGCACCTACGACATGGCGGGCAACGCGCGGGAGTGGTGTTGGAACGAGACACGCGTCGCCTCTGAGACCCGCCGCTATGTCCTGGGCGGGTCGTGGGGGGAGCCGACCTACCGGGCCAACAGCGGCGATTCACTGCCACCGTTCGATCGATCGAACGCGAACGGATTCCGAGGCGTGAAATACATCGGCGCCGATCGGCCTCCGGAGGCACTGGCCGCAACGATCGAGCGCCGGTTCCGGGATTACAGCAAGGAGAAGCCGGTCTCGGATGACGTCTTTGAGGTCTACAAATCTCTATATGGCTACGACAAGACCGATCTGAAGCCGGCTGTTGAAGCTGTCGATACGAGCTCGGACCTCTGGCGAAAGGAGAAGATCACCTTCAACGCCGCCTACGGAAATGAGCGGATGACCGCCTACCTGTTTCTGCCCAAGGCGGCCTCGGGGCCGTACCAGACCATCGTCTACTTTCCGGGCACGATGGCGATGCAGCTTTCCTCGAGCGACAACCTGTACTTTGCTGCCAACATTCTGCTGGACGTCTTCGTACGGAGCGGGCGTGCGTTCGTGTATCCGGTCTACAAGCGGATGCATGAGCGACGGGTGGAGAACCCACCCCGTGGACCCTTGGCGCATCGCGACCTTTGTATCCAGTGGCGCAAGGATCTGGGCCGGACCATCGATTATCTGGAGACGCGCCAGGAGATCGACATCCGCAAGCTGGCCTATTACGGGTTCAGCCTCGGCGGCGCCGAGGGCGCCTCGCTGCTCGCCCTGGAGGACCGCGTGAAGGTGGCCGTGTTTGAGGCCGGGGGACTCGACCCTGATACGACGCGGGGGCTGCCAGAGGCGGATATCCTTAATTTCGTCCCCCGCGTCCGCATCCCGGTCCTGATGCTGAACGGCCGGCACGACACGACCTTCCCGGTTGAGGTCTCGCAGCTTCCCATGTTTCGCCTGCTGGGAACGCCGGACAAGGACAAGCGGCACGTGATCCTGGAAGGCTCGCACGCTTTGCTGCTCACCGCCCGCAACGAGGTAATCCGCGAGACCTTGGACTGGCTCGATCGTTACCTGGGACCGGTGCGGTAGAGCTTGCGACTTGCCAATAGTTTGTGATAGAAGAAAGCCGACCGGAGGCCTTACGATGAGATCCCCGACAACGAGAATCGCGGTGGGGTCGCTTTTGAGCGGCCTGCTGCTCAGCATTCCGGCGGTCGCTCAGGATGGCAAGAACGCCCCGCCGAAACTTTACAACACCGCCAAGCAGAAGCTTTTGGACGGCAAGCAGATCAACGGCCACACCATCTCGCGCTTCGATCCCAAGGCCTATTGCGAGGCGGCGCCGCACTACGATTTCACGTGGTTTGAAATGCAGCACAGCACCATGACGTGGGCCGACATCGAGAAGATGGTCGCGACCTGCCCGCGTGTGGGCGCTACTCCCATGGTCCGCATCCACGATGAGCTGGAAAGCTCGCTCCAGCATGCTACCGACATCGGCCTGCTGGGGATCGTCATGCCGACGGTCGACACCGTGGAGAAGGCGCAGCAGACGGTGAGGTATGCCAAATACCCGCCCGAAGGACGGCGCAGCCTGGGCGGCGGGCAAGCGCCCCGGATTTGGGGCGTCAACGGCATCAACTACCGCCAGACCGTCAACGAGAACATGTTGATCACCTTGATGATCGAAACGCCGACGGGCGTGGCCAACGCGTACGAGATCGCCCGGGTTCCCGGCGTCGACGTGGTAATCATCGGCACCAGCGACATGACCAACTTCTCCGGATATCCCTCCAGCAGCCCGCGCTACCAGCAACTGCTGACCGATGTTCGGGATGCGGTGATCCGGGCGGGCAAGTTTTTCGGCACCGCCGACGCGCAGTACCGGTCCGGGCACCCGCTCAGCAAGGATGTCAAGTTCACCCAGCACGGACCCTCCAACGACGGCTGGGAGCCGCCGGCGGGATCACGCGGCGCTACGAAGAAGAGCGGCGGGGGGAATTAAGCCGTTCTCAAACCTTTACGCCGCGGCCTTCGTATCGCCCACGATCTGCGGGATCAGCTCGCCGCTAACGTCGGTGAGCCGCATGTTGCGGCCGTTGAAGTAGTAGGTCAGTTTCTTGTGGTCCATCCCGAGCAGGTGCAGCAGCGAGGCGTGGACGTCGTGGTTCCAGATGATCTGCTCGGCGGCCTTGTAGCCCACCTCGTCGCTCGCGCCGATATGCTGGCCGCCCTTGATTCCGGCGCCGCACATCCACATGGTCTGGCAACCGGGGTTATGGTCGCGCCCTAAGGCCCGCTGCGAGATGGGCATGCGGCCGAACTCGGACTGCCACAGGACCGCGGTCTCGTCCAGCAGCCCGCGCCGCTTGAGGTCGGTGATCAGACCGGTGATCGGCTTGTCCACCTCCGGCGCGTGCATCCCGTGGTTTTCCGCGATGCTGCTGTGGGCGTCCCAGGTGTCCACGTTCTGGTTGACGATGGCCCCGTTGTAAAGCTGCACGAAGCGAACGCCCCGCTCGATCAGCCGCCGGGCCAGCAGGCACTGGCGGCCGAAGGGCTCCGAGACCTTGTTGTCCAGCCCGTAGAGCTTCTTGGTCTCTTCGCTCTCATTGCTAATATCCACCGCTTCCGGAGCGCAGGACTGCATGCGGTAGGCCAGCTCGTAGGAGGCGATCCGCGCCGAGAGGTCGGAAACGCCGGCATGCTTCTCGGAGTGATTCTGGTTCATCCAGGCCAGGTGGTCGAGGCGCCGGCGCTCCTCCTCGACCGTCATGTGCTGCGGGGGGGCGGAAAGATCGAGGATGGGATCCCCAACCGAGCGAAAGACGGTGCCCTGGTAGGACGCCGGCAGGAACCCCGCGTGCCAGTTGGTGGGTCCGCTGAAGGGGCCGCCCCGGTGATCGTAAATCACCACGTACGCGGGCAGGTTGCCGTTCTCGCTGCCCAGCCCATAGGTCACCCACGCCCCCACGCTGGGATAGCCCATCAGGATCGAACCGGTGTTCCACTCATAGTGCGAGAGCACGTGGTCGTTCGATTTCCCCGTGGCGGAGTGAATGAACGCCAGGTCGTCAACGATAGTCGCCAAGTGCGGGAACAACTCGGAAACCCAGGTGCCGGACTGGCCGTACTGCTTGAAGCTGAACGGGCTCTTCATCAGCGGGCCGGGGTATCCCTGACGGACGCGAACCTCGCCTTTGCCCTCGAGGGCCACACCGTGATACTTCCACAGGTCCGGCTTGTAATCGAAGGTATCGACCTGGCTGACGCCACCGCTCATGAAGAGGTGGATCACCTGCTTGGCGCGAGGTTTGAAGTGCGGCGGCTTAGGCAGGTACGGTGAGCCCTTCACGCCTTCCGATCCGAGGCAGCCGGCGGCGTTTGTGGGAGGCTCGGCGCCCAGCAGGCGGTCGCGGTTCAGGAGGTCGATCAGGGCCAGCCCCCCCATGCCCATACCGGCCTGAAACCAGAAATCCCGCCGGCTCATGTAACGGCCCTTCTTGCTCATGCGGTTGTCACACAGCGGAGTCATAATCGCTCCTGTCCAGCACCGAGCCGCGACCGTAAGGGAGCGGTTTCTTCGCGTGTCCGAACCATCCGCTCCCTGACGGTCGCGGCTCGGTGCTGTTGGTATCTCATTAGTTGATGTACACGAACTCGTTGGTGTTCAGCAGGACGTGCGAGAGGTCGACCAATGCCGCCAGATCGACGTTGTCCCCCGAACCCGAGGCCTTGGCCGCCCGGAACTCCCGCTGCTTCCGGATGAACTCCACCTGGCCCGCCAGCTCGGCCGGACTCGGCTCCCGGCTCAGCGCGATCCGGTACAGCGTCTTGATCTGCACCGCCGGATCGCTGCCGCCCGCTTCGCGCACCACCCGCTCGGCCAAATGCCGCGCATGCAGCAGCACGAACTCGTTGTTCAGCAGCGTCAGGGCTTGCGTCGGCACCGTAGTGATGTTGCGCTTCTCGGTGGTGATGTTCTGATCCGGCTGGTCGTGGACGTCAAACATGGGGAACTTCATGCCCCGCTTCCAGTAGGAGTAGACGCTGCGCCGCCAGGTGGCCGGCTCCTCTTTGGTCAGGATCCATTTGCCCTGGTTGTAGCCCTCCCGCACCCGCGCCGGCAAGGAGGGGAAGAACGGCGGGCCACCGGCCTCAAGGTTGATCTGCCCGCTGGCCGACAGGATGATGTCGCGGATGATCTCCCCTTCGAGACGCCGCACCGGATACCGCCACAGGAACAAGCTGTCCGGATCCTTCTCAAGGTTTTGGGCCTGGTAGAACGTGGAGTCCATTTTGTAGGTTTCCGAAGTCATGATCAGGCGGTGCATCTGCTTCAGGCTCCAGCCCTGACCGACGAGCTCGGTGGCCAGCCAGTCCAGCAGCTCCGGATGCGAGGGCGCCATGCCCATCTTGCCGAAGTTGCCCGGGGTCGGCACGATGCCGTGGCCGAAGTGCCAGTACCACACGCGATTGACAATGACCCGCGCGGTCAGCGGGTTCTCCGGAGAGGCGATCCACTCCGCCAACGCCCGGCGCCGTCCGCCGGTCACAAAATCGTCGCGCTTAGGAGGTTTCGCCACCGGGGGCGGCGTCCCGCTGGTCAGCACCGTCAAGTAACCGGGCGGCACCACCGGAGCCTTGTTGTCGTCCTCCACCACCAGCCCATTCGAGCCGAAGTGTACCCACGGCACTTCGTACTTGGCGCCCGGCTCCGGCAGGAAGGAGGCCGCCAGGTCGGGGTAGTCGGGCCGGTAGGTCTTACCAGGCGACGGCTCATCGCCGGGACCGTCCGGAGCCAGCCGGTAATCGCCGTCTCGAATGCCTTCCACCGCAAACGGCGTGGGAGGCATCTGTTTTTCGAGCGCGGCGATCTTTTGCAGCAGCTCCGCCCGGCGCTGCTGGTCCGCCTCGCTGACCTTCAACAAGTTCTCACCACGACCCCGGCGCGCGCCGCCGATGGCGTTCGCCCCGAATCGGTTCCCGGTGATGTTCAGGTTGGGCGGCCGCTGGCCCGCCGTAGTAATCAGGGCCAGCGCCGGATCCTCGCCCATGTAGTTGGGGTCGCCATCGCCCTCTCCGCTGCCGCGCTCGAACTGCGCCGCCAGGAGCTTCTGCCCCGGCGTCCGTTGCTCGACGGGCGTCCGGATCGCGGCCTGGACCTCCTCGGGCAGCCTCTTGAGGTTGGCCTCAAACTGCGCCCGGCGGTACGGCGCCTCGATCCTGGAGACTTCCTTTCGAAGCGGCGCCAGGGCGGCAACCACTTCCCGCGTCTTGCGCTCCCATTCACGGACCTGCTCCTTCGGCAGCAGGAGATGGTCGTAGTTCACGAAGCCGAAGAACATGGCTACCGAGCGGTAATAGTCGGCCCGCGTGATCGGATCGAACTTGTGGTCGTGACAACGCGCGCAGTGGACGGAGAGGCCCATGAAGCCCTGGAAGGTCGTCCGGACCATGTCGTCCAGGTAGTCGTAGCGATAGAACGGGTTGTCCTTCTCGCGGAAGCGCACGCGCGGGCCGACGCGGTAGAAGGCGGTGGCGGTGACGCTGTCGTTGGTGGGGTTGTCGAGCTCGTCGCCGGCGAGCTGCTCGATGATGAATTGGTTGTACGGCTTGTCCTCGTTCAACGCCTTGATGACGTAATCGCGATACCGCCAGGCGGTGGCCAGGTCGCGATCATGCTCGAAACCGGAACTGTCGGCGTAGCGAACTACATCCAGCCAGTACCTCGCCCAGCGCTCCCCGTAGTGGGGGGAGGCCAGCAGCCGGTCGATCAGGTTCGCGTAGGCGCGGGGCGAGGGGTCGTGGACGAAGGCATCCGTCTCTTGCGGGGTGGGCAGCAGCCCGATCAAGTCGAGGCAGGCGCGCCGGATCAGGGTATTGCGATCGGCTTGCGGCGCGGAGACCAGGCCCTTCTGGTCCATGGCCTTCTTGACAAAAGCGTCAATCGGGTTGGCGTTCCAGCGGGCGCCGGCGACCTGCGGCGCGGGACGCCGGACCGGCTTCTGGAAGGCCCACCACTTGCGGTCCTCGTTGGTGATGACTCTTTCCTTGTAATCCTTGCCGTAGCCCGCGGCGGCGGGCGGGGGCGGCTGGGCGGCTGCTTGCTCCGGGGCCCAGTGCGCGCCCTGATCGATCCAGTCCTTCAAAAGGGTGACTTCAGGGGCGGTCAGCGCGGGTAAGGGCGCCATGGGCATCGTCGGCTGCTCGAGTCCCGCCACCCGCCGGTAGAGCCGGCTGGCCTGGGCGTTGCCCGGCACCAGGGCCGGCCCTTTGTCGCCGCCTTGGAGAGCCGCCTCGGCAGTGCGCAGATCCAGCTTGGCCATCTGGAGCGCCTCGCCGTGGCACTGGAAACATTTCTGCTTGAGAATGGGAAGAACGTCCTGGCCGGAAACCGCCGCCTTCTGGGCCGGCAGGTGAGCTACGATCAGGGCCAGCGGCACGAGAGCCAGGCCGACCCTCAGCCTTACATTCTTACTGATTTGGCGCCGCATCACCTACCGCCTCCTTCGCCCTCCCGGACTTAGGGCGTACTTATCCGGGTTCAGGTTATCATCAATTGGGCGGCGCTTTCAATTTAGATTTTAGCCTTTAGATTTTAGGAAGATGGATATTGAGGGCGCCGAAAGGAGCGCCCTGCGCGGGGGCCGTGAAACCTTGTCGCGGTTGGGACCGCGCCTGGTACTGTGTATTTATCATCGGCCTGACGATCCGGTGGCGCTCCCGCAACTGGTACGCGAGGCTAGGCCCGGCTACCGCATGGAATCCAACCAGACCCAAGCCTACTTCTACTGACGGGCCCCAGGGGCTGCAACAGCCGGTGTCAAAAGGAAACGGCCCGCAAATTTGCGGTCGATAGGTCCAGCAGAATCAACGATTTGTGGCTTCCGCCCCGCGCGCGGAGAGCGCGGTTTAGCCGCGGGCTGCTGACGTGATACGATACGATGCTGGGACCACACGGAGGTCCGAAACGTGAGTAGGCGCGCACGAAGGATTCTGGCGGGCAGCTTGTTGCTGGTGGCGGTCGCGTTTTTGGCCACTTCCTCCCCGAAGCTCCGGTGGAGGACGCGGCTGGTAGCCCTGAAGGTCCAAGGCAGGGTACCCTTCCTGGGCTGGAAGGAGTTGGTCCACCGGCTGGGCCCCGCCTCCACCGGCAACTGGCAGATGGCGGAGATAGAATGGCGGCTGCAATGGCCCATCACGGAAAAGGAGCGGGGAGAAGCGCCGTGCCCGGTCCTGTGGCAAACCCCGGAAGGTCCTTTCTGGGGCCGGAGCACCGACGCCAACTCGCTGGCCCAGTTGATGCAGGAACAACTGGGCGAAAGCATTTACCAGCGCGAACCGGTAGTGATTCGTTCTGGTGATGTAGTCCTGGACGTGGGGTCCCATCTCGGCACCTTTTCCCGATTTGCGCTCAACCACGGCGCCCGGCTGGTAGTCGCTTTCGATCCCGACCCCACCACCAATATCTGCTTCAAGCGGACCTTTCAAAAGGAGATCGCCGAGAAACGTGTCCTCCTGGTGGAGGCGGCAGCTTGGTCGGTTGCAGGCACCCTGAGTTTCAAGGAGAATCCGGCCTACAGCGTGGTTGGCACCGTCCTGACGAAAGCGGCAGGCCTTGGCGTAGTAACGGTGGCGGCTACTACTATCGATGAGACGGTTAGACGCCTGAACTTGGCCGCGGTCGATTTCATCAAGATGGATATCGAGGGAGCGGAAAGAGAGGCGCTTCGCGGCGGCCGCGAAACTCTGGGCCGCTTCGGCCCTCGCATGGCATTGTGTATTTACCACCGCCCCGATGATCCCGCGGTAATCCGACAAGTGGTATTGGAAGCCAGGCCGGCCTACCGTATGTTCGCTACCCTCCAGCAAGCCTACTATTACTGAGAGGCTCGGCAACGAGCTGGGGTTAGCGCACCGCCACCGTCGCCAGCTTCACCGCCTGGTAGACCCCCAATCCCACCGCCACGCGCGCCGCATCCGACGGGAAGACGCCCCGCGGCACTTCCACATTCAACTGCGTCAATCCCACGAACCCGGGTGCTAATCCCGCGAATAATACTCGCGCCTCCAGGTCGCCGATCCGCACCGCCACCGGCAACCACGGGCGGGGGAACGGGGGCGTCAAAGGCGCCAACTCCCCGGTCCGCACCCGGGTGTCCAGCACTCCCTGGCCGGTCAGGAAAAGCTGCAGCACGCTTCCCACTGCGGCCGGATTGTCCGGGCCGTTCAGGGTGAAATCCTGGTTCAACGCCGCCGCCCGCGTCCCGTCCAGGGTGAACAACCCCGGCGCGGCCTCCGCCACCTCCACCACCAGTTCGGCCGGATCCAGACCCTCCACGCTCACCCGCAGGACGGTCGCGGTCTTTCCGAATATCTCGAACGGCGCCTGCAAGTTAATCTGATGCTCGCTGACATAGAATAGCGGTGCGGCCACGCCGTCGAAGGACACCCGCACGCCTGCCAGGGTCTCCGGCAGCCGCCGCGACTCCGGGTCGAGCGTGAACGCCACGCCCTCCGGCGGTCCCAGCCGCGATCCGAAGATGCTGACGATCTCGCCGGGGACGACCGCCGTGGGCTGGAAGGTCGCCGCATTTACGACGCCGAGGCGTGCCAACACCGGCGTTGGCCGCCGCACCGTGAGCGTCACCGCTACCGACAGCGGAGAATTCTGCGCTCCCTCCGCCGACACGGTGACGCGTCCGGTGTAGGTTCCCGGCCCCAGGTCCCCCGCCTGGGCCGAGAGCGTCACCGCGCCGAGCCCGCTGCCCGAGGCCGGTGTAGCCGACAACCAGGGGCCGCCGTTGAAGGTCGTCGCCGCCACCCGCCAGGTCAGGGTTCCTTCCCCTCCATTGCCGATGACCAGTGTCTGCGACGCCGGAATCGGGTCGCCGGCGTCAGTCGCCAACGTCACGCTGGCCGGCGTCAGGACCAGCGACGGGGGCAGCGGATCCCGTACCCGGTACGTCACTGGAACAGTCACGGGCGAGTTCGCCGCGCCCGTCGCCGTGAAGGTAAGTCGTCCCGTATAGGCCCCGATGGCCAGATTCCCCGGCGCCGCCGTCGCCACCAGCAGGCCCGCGTTGGTCCCCGAGGCCGGGTTCAGCGACAGCCACGTCCCGCCGGCGTCCGGCGCAAATGCCGCCGTCCAGTTCAGCGTCCCCCCCCCGACATTGCGCACCTGCAGGTTCTGACTCTGGGTCCGGCTACTACCCCGGACCCCCTCGAATTCCAGCGCCCCAGGCACAATGGCGAGCCCCGGCGCGGCCTGCCCATTGCTGGTTACAGTCAAGGCCACTTCGATCACCTGCGGCGTGTTGTCCGCGGCGAACGTGCTGCCGGTCGCCGGCGCGTTGATGGTGATGGCGCCGTAATACACGCCCTCGCCCAGGCTCGCCGAAGCGGCCGTGATCCGCAGGTCGGTGACCTCGAAGTTCCCATTGAACGACCCGCGGTTGGGTGTGACGCTCACCCATGGCCCCCCCCGCGCCGTCGCCACTGCGGCCGTCCACTGGTAGGGATGCTCGTTGGTCCCCAGCCGCACCGTCTGAGCCGGCGCCGTAGCCCCCGGCGCCACCACGATGTTCACGTATTTGCTGGAGAGAGTGATGCTGGGCAGATGAGCCCAGAGCGCCGTTGCCGCCAGCAGCCAAACCGCCGCCGCCCACCCCAGTCGGCCTCTGTTTGTCCTCATATCGGTTAGATTTAGGATCTTCCAGCATATCAGAACGTCCTTTCCCACCGGGGTAGCGCCCCGCCTCGCCCCTGGTCTATAATCGTGGGAGAATGCCGCACCGGGCGCGTAGCTCAGTTGGTTAGAGCGCCTGCTTCACACGCAGGAGGTCACAGGTTCGAGTCCTGTCGCGCCCACCACCCAGCCTCGTGGTTTCAAAGACATGCGGGGACCCCTTCCGGGGCGATTGCGCCGTTGACCCCTTGTGTGGCGTCGGTTTTGTCCACTTACCGTCCATTTTGTCCACTGAACGTCCATTGGCGGGGTTTTGTCCACTGGCCGCACACGGGCCCTCCGGGGCTCCTGGGAGGCCTCCGTCGGGGCGCCGGGCCCCCGGGCACGCCTCCGGTTTGGGGGCGCGTGGACGATGTCCGAGTGCGCCGTTATCCGGGAATCACTCGGAAACCGGCCCGGTCTGGACAACTTCCTCGAACCCGACTTCCTGGGCGTTTGCTGGAGGGAAGGGGATTCGGCTAAAGGCGTTGACCTCTTGCTCTTCCATACACGGCGCAGTGTGCGGCGAAGTAGAATACCTCTATGCGGGAATCAGGGAATGCCCTTGGACCCCGGTACCAGCACGGTGATTCCGTGCGGCGTCGCAACCGACTTGATGAGATCGGCAACGTCCAAGGCCAACGGCCAACGGATCGGCAGCCGGTACTACTATCGGGTGCGTTTTGGTAGCAGTCCGGTGCCCGTGGAGGTCGCTGAGCCGGACCTTGAAGAGGTTATCTTCGGGAAAGGCGTTTGGGACCTGCTCCGCGATGGGGCGTTTGCAGATAAAGAGACCCTCTCACGCTTGATTACCTTTGAGCGGCTGCAATCGCCGCTCGACGACAACCTCTACGCACTTCGGGCCAGCCGAACGGCCTTTCAGCCGTACCAGTTTAAGCCGCTGCTGAAGTTTCTTCGCTCGCCCAAGCAGCGTCTTTTGCTCGCCGACGAGGTCGGATTGGGCAAAACCATCGAGGCCGGATTCATTCTCACCGAGATCATGGCTGGCCATCCTCGCACCTTGCGTCGCGTCTTGGTCGTCTGCAAGGCTTCCCTTTGCCCCAAATGGCAGATGGAGATGCGGATCCGGTTTGACCTGCGCTTCGAGATCTGGAAATCAGACCGGGCAATGGCGTTCTTGGACGAGTTCATCCAAGATCCCGATGCGGAAATCCGCGCCATTTGCAGCCTCGAATCGTTTCGCAGCAGGGGAGTAATGGAACGATGGGAGGAATGTAATGGACCCCATTTTTTGGACACAAAAAAGCCTTTTCTTAGATGGTGGGCGGCATTGAAAATGAAGGAGAGTCAATGCCCCGAACGCGTAAGAGTCACCCCCCCAGCCTGAAGGCCAAGGTGGCCGTTGAGGCCATCA
>JBGOUV010000336.1:0-7725 GCA_041477815.1 Terriglobia bacterium
ATGTTTCCGATCACCAACGAAAGCGGCAAGCTGATCGCCTTCGCCGGCCGCGCCCTGGATTCCGAGCAGCCGGCGAAGTACTTGAATTCCCCCGAATCGCCGATCTATACGAAGAGCCACGTGCTGTACAACCTCCATCGGGCCCGGCCGGAGATTCGCAAGCGCGACCGCGTGGTGCTGGTGGAGGGGTACATGGACGTGATCGGCGTGTGGCGGGCGGGGGTCAAGGAGGTGGTAGCCAGTTGCGGAACGGCCCTGACCTCGGAGCAGGTGCGGATGTTGGGGCGGCACACGCGTCTGGTGGCGGTGAACTTCGATCCCGACGCCGCCGGGCGCGCGGCGGCGGAGCGCTCCATCCTGCTGCTGCTCGACGAGGGCCTGCATGCGCGCGTGGTGAGCCTGCCGGAGGGTCAGGATCCCGACGAGTTCTGTCAGAAGCACGGGGCGGCGGCGTACGAGGCCGTGGTCGAGCAGGCGCCCAATTACTATTTCTGGCTGGCCGACCGCGCCAGGCAGCAGTACGACACGCGCACGGCGGAGGGCCGCGTGGCCGCCTTCCAGGCGGTGCTGCCGGCCATCAACCGGGTGAGCAACAAGATCGAGCGGGTGGCCCTGGTCAACGACCTGGCCGACCGGCTGGGCGTGGCTCCCGGCCTGGTGCTCGAGAATTTTCGGCGGGCCGCCGCCGAGCGGCGCGATCCGGGACCGGTGGCCCTGGCCGGTCCGCCGTTGAAACCGGTCGAACGCGTGCTGTTGCGGCTGCTGCTCGAAAGCGAAGAGGCCCGCCGGGAGCTGCTCGGGACTCTCGAACGCAGCGAGGCGCTGGCCGACCTGGCGGCGGCGGGCATTTTCCGCGCCGTGGCGGCCATGTCCGCGGCGGGCGAGCGCTTCGATATGAGCGCGCTCGAGGCGCGCCTCTCCGAAGCCGACCGCAAGCTGCTCGCCGCCGTGGCCTTCGAGGCGACGGCCTCGCCCACGCTCGACGACGGACGCCGCGCGCTGGAGGCGCTGGACGAGTCCACCTGGCAGGTGCGGCAGAAGGCTCTGCATAAGCAGATCCAGGAGGCGCAGAAGGCCGGCAACGTAGAGGAGGCGCTCCGCCTGCTCCAGCTCAAGCAGCAAATGGAAACGCGCCGCGGGTCTCAGGTGTCTCACTGAGATCCGGCGAGCGAGCCGCTCAATTTCCTTATGATAATGATCGCAGGGTCTCATTATCGGCCGGGAGCGCTTGACAGAGGTCCGTGCAATCTGGTGTAGAATGGGTGGTCGATTGTTGAGGCGGAAACAGGGGATGTGGCGTTTGAGAACAGCTGCGGCCAAGCGAGTCACCTAATGCCTCGGGGCAAAGATAAAACCTACCTGCTGTACGACGAAGCCGGCGACGAGCTGCCCGAGAGCCTGAGCGGACCCGACGACGTCGATTCCGTGCTGGCCAGTCTGGACTCGACCGGCCTGGAAGGATTGGAAGAGGCCCCGCTCGACGACAAGATCGAGTTCGACCGTAAGGCCGAGGAGTATACCGAAGACCTGGGGGAGCTGGAACTAGCCGCGGCCGCCCCCGAAAAGACCAACGACCCGGTGCGGATGTACCTGCGGGAGATGGGATCGGTGCCGCTGCTGACCCGTGCCGGGGAGGTGGAGATCGCGCGCCGCATCGAGCGGGGCCAGAACAGTGTACTTAAGGCGCTGGCGCGGTGTTCGGTAGTGGTGCAGGCGGTGCTCGACCTGGCCGAGTCGCTGCGCCAGGGCGAGCGGCCCATCCGGGAAGTGGTGGTGGTGGGGGAAGAGGAAGCCGCCGAGGAAGTGGTCGACGATAAGCTGGAAAAACTTCTGGCGGCGGTGGAGCAGCTCTCCCGGCTGCAGAAGAAGTGCCAGGAGCTGCGGCAGAAGTTCCTGGCCATCCCGCGCAACAAGAAGCCCAAGGAGGCCCGGCGACTGAGGTACCGCCTGGCCCGCACGCGAATCCAGATATCCCGTCTGATCCGGGGGATTCCGTTCACCCCGGCGCAGCGCGATGCCTTCGTAGTCCGAATCGGCGACACGGTCGAGGAGTTGCGGCAGGTGGAGAAAGAGATCGTGCGCTGCCAGCGCCGGGCCGAGCACAACGCGGCCGGCGAGGCCAAGGACACCCGCAAGGAGATGCGGCAGTTCCAGCAGCGGGCCTTCCAGATCGAGGAGCGCGCCGAGGCCTCCTCGTCGGAGCTGCGCCGCAGCCTGCAGATCATTCGCAGAGGGCAGGTGGAGGCCGACCTGGCCAAGCGCGAGCTGGTGGAAGCCAACCTGCGCCTGGTCGTCTCCATCGCCAAGAAGTACACCAATCGCGGCCTGCAGTTCCTGGACCTGATCCAGGAAGGCAACATCGGCTTGATGAAGGCGGTGGACAAGTTCGAGTACCGCCGCGGCTACAAGTTCTCGACCTACGCCACCTGGTGGATCCGCCAGGCCATCACCCGGGCCATCGCCGACCAGGCCCGCACCATCCGTATCCCGGTGCACATGATTGAGACCATCAACAAGCTGATCCGCACCTCGCGGCAGCTTGTCCAGGAGCTGGGCCGCGAGCCCACCACCGACGAGATCGCCAAGAAGATGGATATCCCGGTGCAGAAAGTGCGGAAGGTCCTCAAGATCGCCCAGGAGCCGGTGTCGCTGGAAATGCCTATCGGTGAGGAGGAGGAGTCGCACTTAGGCGACTTCATCGAGGATCAGGCGGTGGTCTCGCCGGCCGAAGCCGTCATCAACCTGAATCTGCGCGACCAGACGGCGCAGGTGCTCAAGAGCCTCACCCCGCGCGAGGAGAAGGTCATTAAGATGCGCTTCGGCCTGGACGATGGCAACGAGCACACGCTCGAAGAACTGGGCCAGCGCTTCGCCGTCACCCGCGAGCGCATCCGCCAAATCGAAGCCAAGGCCCTCCGCAAGCTCCGCCACCCCAGCCGCAGCCGCCATCTGCGGGCCTTCGTCGATACCAGCGGTTTCTGAACCGTTGTGGACTACAGGAAATCATCACCCTAGGGAGTACTGCCCATACCCTAGGGCGCCAATGACGAGTCGGGCGATCTCAGGCTGTCGCAAGTACCTAGGGACCGGTTCGAGAGCCGCCGTTGGCGTTGGGAAAGGATCGGTTGGGGCACCCGCTCCCTCGGGGAGTCCTGTGGAGCCGCCAAGTCAGGAAAAGCATAAGCATCACGCCGCGGCTCAGCAGTTGTTTCCTGGTCATCTCCGGACCTCCCCCTGCAAATACTTCGAAGGAATCCGGAAGTGCTCGCCCGCGTACTGGAATTCTTCCGCCAGCGTGTAGCTGGTCTTTTCGGCGGCGATCTGCGCCAGTTTGCGGACATTGATCTCGACGAGCTTTTGGATGGCGGCCTCGTCGGGTTTGTCGAGCAGCGGCAGGCGCCGGCCGGTGGATTCGAGGCGCTGCTTGACGCGCAGGGCCATGCTTTGATTGATCGTTTTCAGCGCCTGGGCGGCCCGCAGCTTCTTGTCGAACGCTGCGGAAATATCGACGACCTTCGGCTGGGGCGCGAAAGTGGCAGTGGATTCAGCCTCGCGACGACGCGGGTCGAAGGGCTGAGCGTAGTAGTAGAGCTCCCCCACCTGGTGCGTGGCCAGGCCCGCCACGGCGAACGCCGGCTGAAAATTCTCCAGGGCGGCGGCGCGCTGCGCCTCTTCGGCGGCCTGCCCGGCGTAGAAGCGGTCGAGTACTTCCACGTAGTGGGCGTAGGGGTTGGGAAGGAACATCACGTCGGGCTTGTACAACCGCACATAGAACATCAGGCGATCGCGCAGCTCCGTCGGGGAGACGCCTCCCAGTTCGCCGGCGCGGTATCCCAGCGAAACCACTTCTTTGATACCTAGAATGTGGGCCGCCTGGCGGCTCTCTTCGCTGGTGCGGCGGGCGGCTTCCTCGACCGGCAGATCCCAGGAATCTTTCTCGTCATTGGTCACCCGAACCAGGTAGGCGGTGTCGCCGCCGGCGACCAGACCGGCCACCGCTCCTCCCGCCGCCAGGAGGTAGTCGCCGGCATCCGCCGTCACCACCAGGATCACCTTCCCCGCGCCCGCCAGAGGGGTGGCGCCGAGGGTCACCGCCAACAGCCATCGCAGCTTCATTTCTTCACCCCGTTCGCGGCGATGTAATCTTTCAGGCCCGGCAGGTAATCGAATTCATCGACAAACCAATAGACCTCCGCGTACCGGACGCCGTTCTCACTCCCTCTCTTTCTGGAGATCCAGTCCATGTGCATCTCTTCAAACAGGACCGCGGCGTCCACGTCGCTCAGTCCTTCCGCTTCCGGGATGACCAGCTTTTGGTCGGCCAGACGCTTGCGCACGGACTGCGCCATGGCCGGCTTGGCGTAAACGTTCCGGTGCGTGGAGTAAGCCTTCTTCTTGCGCTCGACCTGGGCTGCGTTCAGCTCCATGGCCACGTTGGCTTCGTGGCCGCGACCGTAATCGGTGCGCGCCTTGAAGAAGAGGTAAGGCACGCGGTGCGGCTTCAGTCCCAGCGCGAGGTGCTCGGGATGCACGGAAGCCAGACCTGCCATCCAATAGGCCTCGCCCAGCGCCCGGGCAACTTTGCGGTGATCCGGATTGCGGTCGTAGTGGCCCCAGGGATCGTGTCCCAGAAGCGCATCGGGGCGATACTTACGGATCAGCAGGATGATCTGGGCGCGCAGCTCCTGGAGTGGAATGGCGTCCATGTAGTCGTTGCGCCAGTTGAGGCTGATGACGTCCTGCATGCCGAGAATCTTGGTGGCGGCGAGCGACTCCCGCAGATTGACCATGTCGTTATGCGGGTAGCCGTGGTTGCCATCCTTCTCGTCATTGGAGGCCCGTACGTACCAGGCCTGGTAACCCTCATCGACGAAGCGGGCGATCAGGCCGCCCATACCGTAGTCGGTGGTGTGGTCGTCGTGGTGGGGTTCGACTACCAGCAGTACTTTTCCGGGAGGGATCTTGCCGAGAGGCAACGGAGCGGCGGCGAGGCCGAGGGTGAGACCAAGACCGGCAAGGATTCTTCTCATGGCTGGAGATTCCCTACAATATAAGCTCGGAGACCCGGCACGTCGCGCCACTCGTCCAGGTAGTAGAAGGGCTCGGCGTATTTCACGCCCGCCTGTTTTCCCAACTCCGCGGCGGCGTGCTCCACCGACCACAGATGCAAACGCCGGGCCGCCTCCTCGTCTTCCAAGCCCTCCAGTTCCGGAATGGTCAGACCTTGCGCGTCCAGCCGCTGGCGGATGGACCGGGCCACCGGAGCATCGGGCCGGACGTTCTTATGCGTCCAGAAGGCAGCGGCCTTGCGCCGCATCTGCTCGTCGTTCAGCTCGATGGCGATGTTGGGCTGGTGTCCGCTGCCGTACTCGGTGCGGGCCTTGAAGTAGAGATACGGAACGCGGTGCGGCAGGAGGCCGGCCCGCAGATGCTCCGGGTAGGCCGTCCTATAGGCGGCCAAGTAGACGGCGTCGGCCACGGCGCGGCTTACTTTTCTATGGTCGGGGTTCCGGTCGTAATGAGCCCAGGGATCGTGGCCCATCACTACGTCGGGCTTGTACCGCCGGATCAGCAGGACGAGCTGGGCGCGGAGCTCCTGGAGAGGAATAGAGTCCATGTGGTCGTTGCGCCAATGCAGGCTGATCACCTCCCCGATGCCGAGTTCGCGTGTGCCCGCCACGGTCTCCTGGTAGTTGATCATCGAATTGGCGGCCCACTGGCGGCCGCGGCCGTCCTTCTCGTCGTTGGACACCCGCACGTAGTAGCCGGTGTATCCGGCGGCGGTCATTCGGGCGATCAAGCCGGCGTGGCCGTTGTGATCGTCGTGATGGGGATAAATCGCCATCAGGACCTTGCCCGGCGGAATCTCGCCGAGCGCCAGCGAAGCGAGCAGGAGCCACGTCCCCATGGTTGAATCTGCTATTGTATTCCTTCCGAAGAACGCCGGCATGAGAATCCTCAAATCCCTCCTGGTCCTGACCGCGCTGCTGGCGGGGCAAACGCCGCGCCGGATTCTGGTCGTCACCGCCGGATCGGCCGATTACATCTGGGCGGCCGGAGGGACGCTGGCGGCGTTCCTCCAGAACGGCTACACGGTGGACGTGGCGCAGTTCGGGAACGATGAAAAGTTTTCGGGCGGGCTGTCGCCCTCGCAAACGCGGCTGGCCAACGTGGAAGACGGCAAACAGGCGGCCCAGCTGCTCGGCGTTCGCGACACCGTCTACCTGGCTCACCAGAGCGGGCAAACCGGTCAAGTGTCCAGCAGCGAGATGCGGACTCAGCTCTTCGCGCTGATCCGGCACCTGCGGCCGCAGATCATCTTTATCCCCGACCCCTACGTGCATTACCAGGACGACCAGGATCAGTACTACGTAGGCAAGATGGCCGAGGAGGCCTGGGGCTACAGCGGCGCTGCCACGTTTGCCAATGAAGTGGAGCGCATGGGCTTCAAACCGTACGGCGCGCCGGAGATCTATTATTACGCCGTGAGCCGCCCGTACCGTCCGGGGGAGGGGGCCGCAGGGCAGGCGCAGTTCCGGCCGGTGGATATCACCTCGACCATTGACATCAAGTGCGCGGCCCTGGAGCTCCTGCGCACGCGCAACCGCGTCCAGACCATGCCGGCCCAGCGCGCCGGCGTGCTGCCCCAGCCGCTGGACGAGGGGAGCGTCCGAAAATTCATCCGCGCTTACGCCGAGGAGCTGGCGGAAACCATCGGCCGGAAACACGGATTCCGGTACGGCGAGGAGTTCAACCACGTGAATACGAGCGTCGGCGCCGGCGAACTGCCGGCCCACGTGCGGGAGCGCGCGGTGCCGAAGCGGTGACGATGCGGATCTGTCTTACTCTGATGCTGCTAGTGCCCGGGGCCGCTGCGGCGCAGCCAGGCGCCGTGCTGGTGGTGACGGCCTCCGGGCGCGACTACCTGTTCGGGGCCGGCGGCACGCTGGCCCGGATGGTGGCACAGGGCCGTCCCTTGTACATATTGCAGATCGGCAACGACGAGAAGGATTCGGCGGGTCTCGGGCCGGCCGAAACGCGCCTGGCCAACAACACCGAATCCGAGCGGGCCGCCCGGGTGCTGGGCGCGGTGGAAGTGCTGAACCTGGGGCACAAGAGCGGGGAGCTGGGCTACCTCTCGAGCAGCGAGCTGCGCAACCAGGTGATGGCCATGATGCGCTTGTACAAGCCCGAGATCCTGTTCTTCCCCGACTGGTATATCCACTATGTCGACGACGGGGATATCTACCGCACGGGACGCATGGCGGAGGAGGCGCCGTACGGCGGCGGGTCTTATTTTCTGCAGGAGATGACCTACCTGGGCTATCCTGGTTTCGCCGCGCGGGAGTATTATTTTTACAGTCCCTACCGGCCGTACCGGGACCGTGAAGGCGGCGAGGGCCAGGCGCACCTGCAGACGGTGGATATCACCGGCACGCTCGACCGCAAGATGCGCGCCATCCTGGAGTTGAAGACATCGAATCGCCGCTATGCCCTTCAGACCAGGCAGCGCCTGGACCGGGCGGGCCGTCCCAGCCCGCAACTGGCCCGCGTGGACGAGGAGTCGGCCGGCGCGCTGGTTCGCGCCTATGTCGAGGAGCTGGCGGTAACCATTGGGAAGAAGCACGGCTTCCGCTATGGCGAGGAGTTCAACCACCTGAGACCGTGGGGAGAGATGCCGGAGCATCTGCGGGAAAGGGCAGTGCCGGTACGATGAGAGGAGAG
>JBGOUV010000028.1:0-29874 GCA_041477815.1 Terriglobia bacterium
CGAGATCACAACTGGGCCGGACGGCAATCTGTGGTTCACCGAGCAGATTGGCAAAATTGGCAAGGTCAATCTCGCCCCGCTCTACAGCGTGTGCCTCCTCTACGATCCCACCAAAGCCGCCAAGAGTGGCAGCACCATCCCTATCAAATTGCAACTCTGCGACGGCGCCGGCAACAACTTGTCATCTCCGAGCATCGCGGTCCACGCGGTCAGCATCACCCAAACCTCCACTTCGATTTCCGGACCGGTGGAAGACTCCGGCAACGCGAACCCGGACGACGACTTCCGCTTCGACGCCACGCTTGGCGCCACGGGCGGATACATCTTCAACCTAAAAACGACAGGGCTGACGACGGGAACCTACAACCTCAATTTCACCGTGACTGGCGATTCGGCGGCCTACGCTGCGCCGTTCCAAGTGAAGTGATCCGCTGGAGCCCAATCACGCATCACCAGGGCCAACCCGAGCGCCCCTGCTGCTAGGCGGTTCAACAAAGCGTCTCCGTACCCGTAAACCATTGTCATCGAGTTGGAGTGCGCGTCGATCCACCACCTGCCGATGCGCAAGGGACTCCACAATGGCGGCTGCGAGATAATGGCTAAAGACATCGACACGTTTGAGCTACAATGGTCACTAGGGTGACCACATGAAGATCAGCACCGTTCGTGAATTTCGTGACAACGCGACCGGCCTCTTGCGGTCCAAGGATCCGATTCTGGTGACGCGCCGGGGGCGTCTGGCTGGGGTGTTCTTTCCGCGGCCTGAAGCGACGCTGCCGATCGAGTTGAAGCGGGAACTTTTCAGCGTGCTGGCTTCAGAGGTGCGGCGCCAAATCAAGAAGCGAGGACTCCGTGAGGAGGAGGTCGTTGCGGATTTCGAGTCCTGGCGGAAGAGCCGGCGTGAGACTGGCCGCCGACGCTAACGTGCTCCTCTCCGCGGTCCTCGGCGGCCGCGCCCAAGCAGTGCTCGAACACCCAGGGGTGACCGAAGTTCTCACCGCAGAGATCACGCTCTCCGAGGTGCAAGAGTATGCGGCCCAACTGGCTGGAGCGTCTGTCGCTTGACGTTGTACTGATGGCCGTCGCCGCGCTCCCTGTGAGGGTAGTGGAGCGTACCGTCTATCAGGCGAGCGTCCGCGAAGCCGAGCGACGAATTGGCCGCCGCGATCCTGACGATGTTGAGCTCCTGGCGCTGGCTCTTCACGCGAAGATCCCACTCTGGTCAAACGACAATGATTTTGAAGGCGTCGGCGTCGAGTGGTTTACCACCGCCGAGCTTCTGGCAAGACTTGGAGAGTAGGCTGTCAACAGAGACGGTAGCAGTGCGGGTGTTGGGTGATGGGACTCAGAGGAACAGACTAACGCTCACGTGGAAGAACGCGGCGAGTGTCTTGGCCTGAACCTTGCTGATGGCCCGCTTCCCGGATAGGATTTCCGAAACCCTGCCCTTCGATCCAAGCACAGGCCACAGGTCGCTTGGTTTCAACCCGCGCTGTTCCAGCAGAAACGCGACCATCTGGTGAGGCGGGCTGGGGGGGAGCGGATAACGCTTCTCTTCGAAGTCGTGCACCAAGTCCACCAGCAGCTCCAGGAGGGCGTCTTGTTCCGGAGTCAGGTTGTCCTCGCCTTTCGCCATCAGATCCTCGATGATTACCAGCATCCGGTTGTTCTCGTCCTCGGACTTGATGACGGTGGGAAGCGCCCTGGCGAGCAAGCGCCCGTAGCGCCTCGTGTCCAGATCGATGGTGGTGGTGCTCATCGTTTCCATACCCCCTTGTCATATTCTTTGTGCGTCAGCACATTCTTGATGTAGACGGCATTCCGCCGGTAGTGAACGAAAGCGATCACGCGATACTTGTTTCCGCCCACGTTGAAGACTGTCAAGTCTCCGACGAAGTCCGCCGTGTTGAAGGTGCGGCGCACATCGCCCGGATTTCTCCACTCCACAGCTTCGATTGCATTCGCCCAGTGCCGCAGGGGTTCTAAAGCCTCGGGGCGCCCTGCTGCGAACTTGCGAATCGCCCGCCGGCTGATCACCCCCACGTTCTTAGGTTCCCATGGCGGGAACGCAATGTCAACGAGGTGCCGGGCGCCGAGGAAACGGCTATTGGGTGATGGGAGGTATCAGTTCACGTCCACCGCGGATTCGAACAGGGCGGGCGACAGCTCGATGCCGCAAGCGGCGAGCTTCTGGGCAAACTTGGGCCGCACGCCGGTGGCCCGGAAACGGCCGATGACCCGGCGGTCCGGGGTCAGGCCCAGGCGGTCGAACACCACGATGTCCTGCAAGGAGACGTCGTCCCCCTCCAGGCCCACGCACTCGGTGAGGTGGGTGATGCGGCGGGCGCCGTCACTCAGTCGGGCGATGTGGATGAACAGATCCACCGCCGAGCTGATCTGCTGGCGGATGCTCTTGGTGGACATGGTGGCGTTGGCCATCCCCACCATGGCCTCCAGGCGGCTGATGGCGTCCCGGCAACTGTGGGCGTGGATGGTGGTAAGCGAGCCATCGTGACCGGTGTTCATGGCCTGGAGCAGGTCCAGGGCCTCCTCGCCGCGCACCTCCCCCACGATGATGCGATCGGGACGCATGCGCAGGGCGTTGATCAGAAGCTGCCGCTGTCCCACTGCGCCCTGGCCCTCGATATTGGGAGGCCGGGTTTCCAGGCGCGCCACGTGGGTCTGCGGGAGCCGCAACTCGGCGGCGTCCTCGACGATGACGATGCGCTCTTCCTCTGAAATGTGGGCGGACAGGGCGCTGAGCAGGGTGCTCTTGCCCGCGCCGGTGCGGCCGGAGATGACGACGTTGAGCCGCGCCTCCACACAGCCCTGGAGCATCTCGCACATCAGCGGGGTCATCGTCAGGTTCCCGGCCAACTCCTCCACGGTCAGGGAATCGCGGCCGAAGCGGCGGATGGAAAGCAGGGGGCCGTCCACGGCCAGGGGGGGGATCACGGCGTTGACGCGCGATCCGTCGGGCAGCCGCGCATCCACCAGAGGAGAAGATTCATCGATTCGCCGTCCCACCCGCGCCACGATCTTCTCGATGATCCGCAGCAGGTGTCCGTCGTCCTTGAACTGCACCGGGGTGCGATAGAGCTTGCCGTCGCGCTCGATGTAGACCAGCTTGGGAGTGGTCACCAGGATGTCGCTGATGGTGGGGTCCTGCAGTAACGGCTCCAGCGGCCCGAGTCCGAACACCTCGTCGAGCACTTCGTCGACCAGTTGTTCCTTCTCCACCAGGCTGAGCGGAATCTTCTCCTCTTCCACCAGGGCGACCACCGCCGCCCGGATCTCCACCCGCATGCGCTGCTGATTGCTCGTACTCAGCCGCTCCAGGTTGATCTTGTCCAGCAGCTTGCGGTGCAGGGTGAACTTGTGCTCCAGGTGCTCGCTGGTCTGGGGAGAACGCTGTAGGAGTCTCTCCTCCCAGCCGCGGTCCGGGCGAGGAGCTAGTCCGGCGGTAGTTTGTAGAGTAGGCGTCAAGTTTTTTGCCTTTCACCAGGTGGGGCGGCGTGAGCTTGCAAGGATGACTGTCTCATCGGCTGGCCGCCGACCTTTGGGACGAAGTAGCGGAGGGACTTGCCCAGGTCGGATTGGGACGGGCGCGCCGTCCCCGGACGTAGAACTCGTAATTTCCATGCGCTTGGCGGCGTCCCCCCAATACAGGGCTAACGCCCCTCCAAAATATCCAAATTGAAATCTTACGAGATAAGTGTAAGACGGTTAACGCGGCCGGGTCAATCCACTATTTAGATTTGTAACGACCAAAACTTCGTGCGACCGTGCCCGCTAGTACTACTAGTCCACCGGCGGGCCCAACACAGCCTCTACGCCCGCAGGGCCGGCGTTGCCGGAGGCTCGGGGGAAGCAGAAACTCCCGCCAGCAGGCCAAAACGGCGGCATCCACAGCGGATCGCAGGCTGCGAATCACGCGGACATGGGTGGGCCGGCAGCGTCTTCCCTGATAGCCAACCAGGTTGGCGCCTTCGCCCGGGGGCCGCGGCGTGGCCGGCCGTCCCGCCGGCTCCCTGGCGGTGCAAGCCGAAGCGGCGTCTTGGTGACGCTCCCGCGGCGCGGGCAGAATCGCGACCTTCAGGATACGCGCCGCTGCCGGCGGAACCCTCGGTTGACTGGGAAAGCTTCTGGTACATTGTGCCGCCGGCGGGCCCGGGGCGGTCCGGTGACAAATTCGCGTTTCCGACCACTTGCACGCCGGGGGCGGACTTTGCGCCACCGGCCAACGAGTGCGCCGCGATATCCGACCACTTGCACGCCGGAGGCGAACCTTGGCGGGCTGCCGGCGGAGCCAGCGGGATGGCTGGGGAGGAGGAAGGGCCGACTTGGGACATCGCGTGACTAGGAGAAATTACTGTTCCCCCCTAAAGGAAAGCCCCCATTGGTCGATTCTGGGAGTAGGGTTACTTTCACAGATATGAGCCTGCTTTCTGTTTTCATCTACCTCCAGATTCTCGATCTCCTCACCACGATCCTGTTCCTGAAAATGGGCTTGCCGGAAGCCAACTGGTTGGTGGCACTCCTGGTGCGCTGGAGTCCGTGGCTGGGCGTCATGCTGGCCAAGCTTGGCACGATCATCGTGGCCCTGGTGGCCGTTCATTACCACAAGGCTCGCGTCATACGGCTGGCCAACGTCGGTTACGGCGGGGTGGTGGTTTGGAACTTGCTCTGCATGATCCTGGCGAAGAAGCTATAGCCGGGGAGAGGAACAGCGGCGGCCCGGGAACGTTGGTCGGGGTCAGACACGTGCCGGCTACAAGTGCCAAGTCGGCTCCGGAAGCACCGGAACTACTGTGAGAGCACGCTCCTCCGCGTCTCCCCGCGCAGGAGACTTGGGATCACCGCGAGCGCGGGACCCGCGCCGTCCAGTTCAAGATCACCGTCATCGGCCTTTCGGCTTCCTCGAGCGGCTCGGTGAAGAGAAACTTGCGGCCATCGCCGGTGACGGCGTATTGCTCCAGGACGGGGTTCGGCCGCAGGCGCGTTTCGAACAGGACTTTCGGGACCCCGGTCTCGACGGCCGGCAGAGTCTTCACGTCGACCACCATCATCTTACCGTCCAGGCTCAGATAGAACAGCTCCTTGCCGTCGCGTCTCCAATGGGCCTGCGCGCCGCCACTGCTCGAAACCTGGCGCCGGTTGGCGAAATCGGGGAACGAAGCCACGTAGATCTCCCAGCGGCCCGATTCATTCGACCCGTAGGACATCCACTTATGGTCGGGCGACAGGCTAGGCTCATCCTTGGTGAACTCCGATTGCAGCACCACCTGCGGTTTGCGGTCTCCGCCCAATGGTATCCGGTAGTACGTCTTGCCGGCCAGGTTGCCAAACAGGATGGAGTCGTCCGGCAGCCAGACCTCGGGCACCTTCCGCTCCGGGGAGGCCAGCAGCAGCTCCTCCTGCGCGCTGCCCACCGTCTTCCGATACAGGTCCATCGGGCCGTTGCGATCGGAGTTGAAAGCTACTTGACGGCCGTCGGGAGACCAGACGGGATCGGAATCGTTGGCCGGGTCAAAGGTGAGGCGGGACAGGATGCCGCTGGCCAGGTCCAGTAACCAGATGTCCCACGTGCTGGTCTTGGGGTCCCGGCGCTCGATGGCCAGCCGCTTCTCGTCGGGCGAAAGGGCGAGCTGCCGGTACGAACCGGGCTCGCCGATCGCGCCGAGCCGTTTTCCCTCGCGGTCATAGGAGACCACCCGGAGGTCGGCAGCATTGCCGCTGCGAAAGACGAGGGTTCCATTTTCGGAAGCGGAGTACAACGATCCCAGACCTTCGCCCACGCGGCCCACTCCTTCGGCGACGGGAAACGCGTCGCCGGTGGTCTGGAGTTTTCCCGGGTCGAAGGGCTGCGCCAGCAACGTTTCCTGGCGGGTGTACAACAGATACCCGGGCGGCACGTAGCCCGGCGTGGCATCGCTGTTGACCACCAATTTGGTGTCCGGGGAATCGAGAACGGCCGCGTAAATGCCGTTCATCGCCAGGTTGGAGCTGCGGGACTGGTAGAGCAGGTGCCGGCCGTCGGGCAGGAAGCGGGGCCAGGACTGCGCCGTTTCCTGCCGCTGCTTGTTCAGAGGCAGCAGGGGCTTGGGCTCGCCCCCGGAGGCGGAAACCCGCTGCAGGGCCCCGGAACCGGAACCGAACACGATCACCCCGTCGCGATTCCAGGAGCCGCCGGCGGTGAAGGCTCCGAGGTCGCACAAAGTGAGCGGGGGACCGCCGGTGACCTCGATCTTCCGGAGTTTCCCCTGGCCGAAGAAGGCGATGAAGCGGCTGTCGGGAGACCAAAAGGGGAAGTAGGCGCCCTCCGTGCCGGGCAGCGGACGCGCTTCCAGAGAGTCCAGCGGACGCAGCCAGAGCAGGTTGTTGCCGCCCCCGGGAGAGCCGGTAAAGGCCAGGTTGCGGCCATCGGGTGAAAGGGCGGGCACGTCATACGGGCGGAACGCGGCCTTGGGGGGTTGGGGAACCACGAAGCGCACGGGCTGCAGCTCGGCCGGCTGCTCCCGGAAGTGGACCACCGCCAGCGTCGCCAGCATTAGTAATAGTGCCGCCACCAGCCCCAGCAAGAGGCGCGGCCGCGCCGGCGGGGTTTCGATCCGCTCCGCCGAGACGGCCGGTTCGGCCAGGGACCTCTGCAACACGACGCGCGCCTCGCCGATGTCGCGCAGACGGCTTTTGACGTCCCGCTCGAGGCACCGCCGCACCAGGTTGCGGATCGCCGGCGGCGCTCCGGCCGGCATCCGGTTGGTGTCAATCTCACTGCGCAGCACGTCGGCCAGGGTGTGGGCGATAGTTTCTCCGGCAAACAGTTTGTGCCCGCTCAGCATTTCCCACAAGACCACACCGAACGACCAGATGTCGCAGCGCTTGTCCACCGGCCGGCCGCTGGCCTGCTCCGGACTCATATACGCGGCCGTGCCCAGGATCATGCCGGCTCGGGTGGCGGCCAGGGTCAGGGTGGGGGAATGCGTGGGGTCGCCGCCGGCGAGGGGCTCCTCGGCCACCTTGGCCAAGCCGAAGTCCAGCACTTTGACGGTTCCCTCGGGCGTGATCTTGACATTGGCCGGCTTCAGATCCCGATGGATGACGCCCTTGTCGTGCGCGTACTCCAAGGCCTCCGCCATCTGCCGGGCCACGGCCACACACTCTTCCAGCGGCAGCGGTCCTTGGGCGATGCGGTCGGCCAGGGTCGGCCCCTCCACCAGCTCCATCACCAGCGCGCGGACGCCGCCGGACTCCTCGAGGCCATGGATCGCCGCGATATTGGGATGGTTGAGCGAAGCCAGCACCTGCGCCTCGCGCTGGAAGCGGGCCATGCGCTCGGCATCGCCGGCGAGGGCCGGGGGCAGGACCTTGAGGGCGACGTCGCGGCCCAGCTTCGTATCGCGGGCCCGGTAGACTACGCCCATGCCGCCTTCGCCCAGCTTGTCCAGGACGTCGTAGTGAGAGATTTTCTGGCCGATCATGGCCGGTCCAGGATAGCATCGATGTGGCGATGAAAGAGAAACTGGAAGTGGCGCAGGGAAGTGGAAATCGGCCCGTTGATGACGCGATAGTTCTTCCCAGGCCCGACGTAGACGCGGTAAAGCTTACATTGCACGTCAGCCCTCCGCCCGGATCACCACCAGCCGGTCGACGCCGGCGAAATCCCGGGCGTTGTTGGTGACCAGCGGAACCTGATATCGCAATGCGGTCGCCGCTATCCACTCGTCGGCGCAGTCGATGGGTCGGCCATTCCGGCGGGCTGATTCCATTACTTCCGCCCACGTCAGGCACAGATCGCGTTCGCACAGCAGTACGATGTAATTCTGCAGATGGGCTTCCATTTCCGCCCGCCGGAGCGCGCCCCAATTCCGGCTAAGCGCCCACCGCTGGAGTTCCGCTACGGTCATGAAGCTCACCGCCAGAATGTTCCCCGTCAGGTGGCGACGGTAGAGTTCCGCGCGGGGGGCGCCCTTGAAGACCATGGAGACGATGTCGGTGTCGGCCAGGACCGCACTCACCGTGACTTCTTCCTGCCCGCGCCCTCCCCGCGACGCCAAGAACGGAGCAGCTTCAGAAAATCGTCCGCCGCCGCCGGGTCTGGCGGGCCAGGCCCCATGATGTCTTCCAGGCGGCGAACCGCCCTAAGCCCGTTCTGGCCGCTAGCTCCTCAATGGTCGGCAACGGGTGCTTCTTCTTTTGCTTCCCGATCACAGCCCCAGTATACCAGTGCCTGACGGCGAAGTTTTCTGCGCGTATAATGTAGGCCATGCCGATTTCACGCCGAGAGTTGCTCGTGGGAATCGGCGGGGCTCCCCTGGCCTTGCGCGCCCAGAAGCGTCCCGCCCGCCCTAAGCTGGCCGCCATCACTACCACCTACTTCAAGTATTCACACGCCCAGCACATCGTGGACCGCTTCCTCGAAGGCTACGGCTGGAACGGGACCCATCACCAGCCGGCCATGGATCTGGTGTCGCTTTACGTCGACCAGGTCGGCGCCACGGACTTCAGCCGCGACCGCGCCGCCCGGTTCCCGCAGATGAAGGTCTTTCCCACTATAGCCGAGGCCCTGACCCTGGGCGGGAGCAGCCTGGCCGTGGATGGCGTGGTGCTGGTGGGCGAACATGGCAAGTACCAGCGCAACGAGAAGGGCCAGACCCGGTACCCGCGCTACGAGTTTTTCCAGGAGATCGTGAAGGTCTTCCGGTCGAGCGGCCGCTCGGTCCCCGTGTTCAATGACAAGCACCTTTCCTGGAACTGGGAATGGGCCCGCGAGATGTACGACACGTCCCGCAAGATGGGGTTCCCCTTGATGGCCGGATCGAGCCTGGCGGTCACCTGGCGGACACCGGCCCTCGAGATGCCGCTGGGGGCGCGGGTTCGCGAGGCCATGTGCGTCGGCTACGGCGGCGTCGACAGCTACGACTTTCATGGCCTGGAAACCATCCAGTGCATGGTGGAACGGCGCAAGGGCGGGGAGAGCGGCGTCAAGTGGCTGCAGGCCTATCGCGGCGACAAGTTCTGGCAGGCCTGGCAGGAGGGCGTCTGGCCACGGGACCTGGTGGAGGCGGCGCTCTGTCGCAGCCACACGCTGACGCCGTCGCGAAAGGGCTTCAACAACGACTTCCCTACCCCCGACGACATGCGCCGGATCCTGCGCAATCCGGTCGCCTACCGGTACGAGCACGCCGACGGCCTGAAGTGTACCCTGCTGCTGATGAATGGCCTCGTCCAGGACTTCAACTTTGCCGCGCATCTTGATGGCCGCTCGGAGATTTTCTCCACCCAGATGTACCTTCCCATGCCCCCCGCCCGGACCAGTCTGGCCAACTTCTTCAGTCCCCTGGTCAACAACTTCGAGAAGATGTACCTCACCGGGAAGGCCACCTATCCGGTGGAGCGCACGCTGCTGACCACCGGGCTCACGGCGGCCGGGGTGGAGAGCCTCTTCCGCGACCAGACCCGCTACGAGACGCCGCACCTGGCTATCTCCTACCAGCCCACCAAGGAATCCACGTTCTGGAGAACCTGACCCCATGAAGCGCATCGCCATCGTCACTACCATCTATCGCTACCTGTCGCACGCCCAGCACATCGGCGATCGCTTCCTGGTGGGATATCCCCGCCAGGGGAAATGGCATCGGCCGGACATGAAGGTAGTAGCGCTTTACGTCGACCAGAAACCGGAAGGGGACCAGAGCGCCGAGCGGGCCAAGGAGTTCGGGTTCGAGGTGTATCCCACGGTTGCCGCCGCCCTGCGCTGCGGCGGCTCGAAGCTAGCGGTCGATGCGGTACTGTTGATCGGCGAGCATGGCCAGTATCCGCGCAACGACAAGGGACAGATCCTGTACCCGCGCTACGAACTCTTCCAGCAGTGCGTGGAGGTCTTCGAGAAGGACGGCGTGGCCGTGCCGGTTTACAACGACAAGCACCTTTCCTACAGCTTCGAGAAAGCCAAGGCCATGGTGGACGCCTCCAAACGGCTCAAGTTTCCCATGCTGGCCGGCTCTTCGGTGCCGGTAACCTGGCGTCTGCCGGAGCTGGAGCTGCCGTTGAACTGCGAGATCGAGAGCGCCCTGATGGTCGGGGTGGGCGGCTCGGACCCGATGGATTATCACGCCCTGGAGGGCCTGCAGTGCATGATCGAGCGCCGCAAGGGCGGGGAGACCGGGGTGAAGGCCGTCCAGATGATCGAAGGGGAGGCGGTATGGAAGGCGGGCGAGGCGGGCCGCTGGCCGAAGGATCTGCTCATCGCCGCCCTGTCCCGCAGCGACTCGCCCCAAGGCCTGACCCTGGCCGACGGCCGCACCCAGGACCTGGTGGGCACGGGCCAACTGCCCAAGCTGGTGAAGGATCCGGCCGCGTACTTCATCGAGCACCGCGACGGCCTGCGCACCACGCTGCTGATGCTGAACGGCGCGGTGAAGGACTTCAACTTCGCCGCCCGGGTGAAGGGCCTGGGCGTGCAGTCCACCCAGTTCTTCCTGTCGCCCACGCCCAACGTTACCTACTCGGCCTGTCTGGTGAGCAATATCGAGGACATGTTCGCGACCGGCAAGGCGGCGTATCCGGTGGAGCGGACCCTGATCGTCAGCGGCATCCTGGAGAGCTGCCTGACCTCGCGGGTGCAGGGGCACGCGCGGCTGGAGACGCCGCACCTGGAGGTCCGCTACCGGGCGCCGAAGGAGTCTGGCTTCAGCAGGACGTAGTCCCGTGGCGCGACAATGCGGACGCCCCCGTGACTGCCAACCGCCAGCAAGTCTTTGTCACCCGACACGATCAGGCCGGCCGCAGCCTGGATCGCGCACTCCAACACCATGTCGTCCTTGGGATCCCGACAAACACCGCGCACCAAGCCACGGACCGGCACGCGAACGGCGTCGCGCAAGTACAAGCCGAGACTCTGTCGCAGCCGACCAGGTTCCCAGTCCATCTTTTCGGTGAGGACGCGCGCCACCTCGACCACAATCTGGTCACAGACGGCAATGGTGTCGACGGTCAGGCCCCTCTCGAGCGCCAGCAGCGGGATTCCTCCAAACTGAAGGGCGGAAACCCATACCCCGGAGTCCAGGACGACGATCACTTCCGTTCCGCGCGCAGTTGATCTACCAGGGCTTCCACATCGCCCTCGGTGTAGCGCCGTGGGTTCCTCGTTCGGGCGTACTCAGCGTCTTCCCGCAGTCGGGTGCGCACTCGCTGCAAACGATACGATCGGAACGCTTCGCGGAACAACTCACTCAGATTGCGGCTCTCTTCCTTAGCCACGCGCTCGACCTGTCGCGCGAGGTCCTCTGGAAAGCTGACGGTGAAGACACGGGACCGGCGCCTTGTGGCTCTCATTACGAATATTATTACATAGTGGTATATTGTCGTACAAGGGTTTTCAACATGCGCGCCGACGCCACCAGCCGGTAGCTCCCCGTCACCAGTTCCTCAATCTCCCGCCAATCCAGCCGGCCGGCCACCCGCAGCGATACCCATCCCTGGTGGCCGATGTAGGGGGTGCGGTAGAAGCGGGGGTCCTTCAGGAACAACGCCTGGTGCGGCCGGGGCACTTTGCAGCAGATCGCCCACTCACGCTTGTACTGCTCAAACACAGCAAAGGTCTTCTTCCCGGCCCGGAAGTTAGGGTGTCCCCAGGACGGCGCCTCGGAGGTTTCGGGCAGCGCCAGACAGATCCGCCGCAACCGCTCCAGCACCGCCTCTGGCTTTAGCGCGGCCATACTGCTTGGTACAAGGCGACGGCCTCGGTGATGCGGTGGGAGAACAGGTTGGCCCACAGCCCCAGAACCACGAACGGAATCAGCGCCGGCAGCGCCCAAGCCTTCTCCCGCCAGCTCAGGGTCATCTGCTGGTCCCAGCGGAAGAGCTTCCGCGCGAGAAAATAGCTGGTCAGGGTGGTGATGACCAGGGCGATGAGCTCCGGCGTCATGGCTGCCAGCCGGGCTGTTCCAAACAGGATATCCTGCATCCCGAACACCAGGTAGAAGCTCGGCAGGAACAAGGCGACGTGCTGGATCGCCTCGGGCAACTGGGCGAACGGCACCGTCGCCCCGGACAGGAACATGAAGGCAAACCAGGCCAGGTTGCAGATCACCTGCGTCTCCTGCATGGTGTTGGCCACGCTGGCAATGACCATCCCGATCCCGGCAAAGGCCAGCAGCCCCAGCGTCCCTAATACGAACAGCTTGCCCACGCTGCCCGGCCACGGAATGTGGAACACCGCGCGAGCCACGGCGAACTCCAGGGCCACCACAAACACCTGCACCACCCAGTTGGCCACCAGCCCGCTCAGCAACAAAGGCGACGCCCCCAGCGGCGCGGGGCGAAACCGCCGCAGGATGTTCCTTTCCCGGAAGAAAACCAACTGCAGTCCCACCCCCCAGAACCCGCTCCCCAGGATGGTCAGCACCACCACCGGTCCCATGAGGAACCGCACCATCTGCGGGTTGCCCCGCGCAAACAGGAACCCGTAGATGAATTCGAACACGATCGGAAAGATGATGGCGAAGAAGATAGCGCTGCGGTTCCGCACCAGCAGCTTCAGCCGGATGCTGGTGAGGGCGGCGGTGGCCCGCGGGGAAGCAGTGGCCCACGGGGAAGGAGGGGCCAGCGGAGAAGCAGTGGCCAGGGGAGACGCAGTGGCCAGTGGCCAGTGGCCAGTGGCCAGTGGGGAAGGAGGGGCCGGTGGACCGTTTGAGGCGTCTGGGGGGGGGACCGCCATGGGCTATCTCGCGGAGAGGGAATGGATCAGGCCGTTGAGCAAGCGACCCACTTCGGCGGCTGTCTCCGATAGAGTCGGATAGTTCTCTTGATTCACGTACTTCAGTCTAAGCGCGATCAGCAACTGGGTTTCCACCTCACAAAGCGAACCAAGCGCCACGGACAAATGATACACGAATTCCTTGGTGAATTTCCGGCCCTGCCCCTCCGCGACATTGGATGGTATGGCAACCGCCGCCTTACGAATTTGGCTCGTCAGGCCAAACTGCTCCTCTCGGGGGAATTCCCTGGTCACCTTGTAAACCGCCTCCACCAACTGCCGATAGTCCCGAACCGCCACTCGTCACACCTCCCAACTGGCCACTGGACACTGGCCACTGGCCACTGCTTCTCCCCTGGCCACTGCTTCTCCGCTGGCCACTGCCTTTAGTCGCGCAGTCTCCTCCCCGTTAGCTCGATGAACACATCCTCCAGGGACGGCCTTTCTACGTGGACTTCCAGCACCTCGTTGTTCTCCGCGATCAGGACCCGCATGAGGGCCATGAGGGTGCGCGGGGCCTGGCGGCTGCGGAGGGTGTAACGGCCGTCGCGGATCTGCACTTCGTCGGCGCAGTCCAAACTCTGCAATTGTTCGGCCGGGAGCGGGGAGCGCGGCACGAACTCGATGCGGGTGGATTGCTGGGATTGCTGGATTAACTGGCGCGGGGTGCCGGCGACGATGATCCTGCCCTGGTCCACGATGGCCACGCGATCGCAGAGCTGCTCCGCCTCCTCTATGTAGTGGGTAGTCAGGAGCACGGTGCGGCGCTCCACCCGGAGGCGGGCGATCAGGGCGTAGATCTCGCGGCGGGTCTGGGGGTCGAGCCCGGCGGTGGGCTCGTCGAACATGACCACCTCGGGGTCGTTGACCAGGGCCAGGGCCAGAGCCAGCCGTTGCTGCTGCCCGCCGGAGAGCACCTCGTAGTAACTGCGCCGCTTGTCGGCCAGGCCGAACCACTCCAGCAGCTCGCCGGTCCCCAGCCGCCGCTCGTAGAACGACCCGAACAGGTCGATGGCTTCTTCTACGGTGATTTTCTCCGGGAGGGCCGTCTGTTGGAGTTGGATGCCCAGGCGTTCCTTCAACTGGCGGGTCTGCACGGCCGGATCGAATCCGCACACCGACACCTGTCCGCCATCGCGCGAACGCAGCCCTTCCAGGATCTCGATGGTGGTGGTCTTCCCCGCCCCGTTCGGTCCCAGGAGTCCGAAGACCTCGCCCTGCTCGATCTCAAAGCTGATTCCCCGCACCGCCTCCACGGGACCATAGCTCTTCTTCAAAGCGGCGACGCGGACGACCGGTGCGGGGGACATGGGGCCTGGGATATGATGAAACTTCATGATACAAACCCTGTTCGGTCCCACGCCAGAAAAGAGCGGCGGGTTATTCGAGCGCCTGCAGCAGGCGGTGGAAAAGACCCGCTCCGGTCTGGTCGACCGCATCGAGGATTTGGTCCAGGGCCGCAAGGAGATCGACGCCGAACTGCTCGACGAGCTGGAGATGACGCTGATCGCCGCCGACATCGGCGTCCGCACCGCCACCGAGATCCTGGACGCGGTGCGCGACAAAGTCAGCCGCCGCCAGCTTGACAACGCCGTCGAGCTGAAAACCCAGATCCGGCAGCACCTGCTCGAAATCCTGATGAGCGCCGACCGTCCGGCGCAGTCGGTGGACGGCGAGCCCGAGGTGATCCTGGTGGTCGGGGTGAACGGTACAGGTAAGACTACTACCATCGGCAAGCTGGCCCACCAGCTCCACCACGGCGGCAGGAAAGTATTGCTCTGCGCCGCCGACACCTTCCGCGCCGCGGCCATCGAGCAGCTCGAGATCTGGGGCGAACGGACCGCTACTGAAGTCATCAAGCAGAAGACCGGCTCCGATCCCAGCGCGGTCCTGTTCGACGCCCTCCACGCCGCCCGCGCCCGCAAGGCCGACTACGTCATTGTCGATACCGCCGGGCGGCTGCATACCAAGTCGAATCTGATGTCCGAGCTGGACAAGATGAAGCGCACGGCCGGACGGGTCATCCCCGGCGCTCCCCACGAAGTGCTCCTGGTCCTTGACGCCACCACCGGCCAGAACGGCCTGGAGCAGGCCCGCCAGTTCACCGAAACGGCCGGCGTCACCGGCATCGTCCTCACCAAGCTCGACGGGACTGCCAAGGGCGGCGTGGTGGTCGCCATCGCCCGCGAACTGGGTCTGCCGATCCGCTACGTGGGCGTGGGCGAGAAGATCGACGACCTGATCCCGTTCGATCCCGAGAGCTTCATCCAGTCCCTATTTCAGTAGCTCATAAATCCGGACGCGGCCGCCGCCGGACTGAAACACCACGGGGAGAGTCGCCTTGATACCGGCCATGCGTTCCCGGATGCGGCGCGTGCCGGTTTCGAGACGAAAGTCATCGTCGGACAGCAGCCAGTAGCGGGCCCCGATGGCCTGGGGCGTATCGAGAATGCGGTCGAGGTCGCGGGCCAGGATGGACTCGTCCTTCCGGTAGAAGGCCTCCGTGGAGAAAGCCACCGGACGGACGGACTGTCGCCCGGTGTAGAGGTAGAGAGCGGCGTCTTCGTAGGCGATCAGGCGCGTATCGGGGGCGGTGCGGGCGCGGATCCAGTCGTACGCTTCCAGCTTCTCGCGGCCGAGTTCGGCGCGGCGGGGGCCGAGGTCCCGCAACTGCGTCCGGTATCCGAAGGCGTACTCGCGCGCGGCGAGAATTCCGATGGCCGCCAGCCCCAAAGCCAGGACTCCGGCGATCGCTTTCTCTGGTCCGCTGCGGGTGGACCGGCGTAGCATGGCTGCCATGTGTTTGGCTTCGGTCCAGAGTCCGGCATAGAGCAACGGCAGAAACGGGAGCAGGAACCGGTCCATCAGGGCGTAGTTCCAGAGCCAGGTTCCGGCCGAGTAGAGCGCAAACGCGGCGTGGACTGGTTTCCAGCCGTGCTGCCGGGCCTGGCGAACCACGCCGGAGAGGATGGCCACGGCCAGGGTAATCTGGAGCATCCCGCCGGCCATGGAGCTTCCCTCACCGAGGGTCGGAAACAGGCAGTTACCGGGTATCCCTTCCAGCCAGTAGCGGATATTGGCCGCGACCATGTCCCAGAGGACCCGGAAGTTAGGAACGCAAAGCTTCCAGAATTGTCCGTAACTGGTGTAATAAAGCCAGTTCTGACGCCAGCCAGGGGGACCGTCGGGTGCGGCCTGGGCGGCAAGGAAGGCTGCGGCCAGCAGGACAAACGGGGTGGCCAGGGCGATGATCGCCAAGGCCCGGCGCCAGAGCCGGCGGTACAGGGCGATGGCTACCAGACCGGCGATGACAGCGACTCCGAGCGTGCGAGTGGCGGTGGCCAGACCGGCCAGCAGACCCGCCGCCACCAAGGCTCCCGGGCGCGGGCGTTCTTCGAGGGCGGACTGGGCGGCGGCCATGGCTCCGAGGGCCAAGGCGGAAAACAGCATGTCGCTCAGCACCGCCCCCGCCAGGTAGAGGAATACGGGATGAAACGCGCACAGGGCGACGATCGCCAGCGAGGGGGCCGATCCCAGTCCGCCGAGACCACCCAGAAGCCGGTAGGCCGCTACCAGATATCCGCAGCCGAAGACGGCGCTGAGCCAGGCGGCCGTTGCGACGTTGGCGGGGAACGAGGGATTCCACCGCCAGATCCAGCTCAGGAGCCAGGAATAGAGGATCGGATACTTGGATTGGCGCGGCTGGCCGGGCAGGCTGGGGAGAATGTAACCTTGTCCGGCGGCGAGGGCCTGGGCGGAGCTGAAGTAGAGGGTGTCGTCGTGGTAGAGGCCGAAGCGGTCGGCCGGGCGGAGCCAGGCCGTGTAGCCCAGCATGAGACCCAACAGGACGGCCAGCAGGAGGGTCGGCTTGGACACTGTGAGTTGAGTTTACCTGCCGGCACCAAGCCGCGACCGCAAGGGAGCGGTTTTTTTCTTCGAACTCGCTAGCGGCTGGGGAGGCTCACTTGGACCCTGCTCGCGTCCAGGTCCGCCAGCCCGGCATCCATGCGCCGGCCGTACATGGCCAGCTCGAAGCGGTCCTTCACCCCGGCCTTCTCGAAAATGTGCATCAGGTGCACCTTCACGGTCCCGGTGGTGATGCAGAGGGTGTCGGCGATCTGTTTGTTCTTCATCCCACGCGCCACCAGGGCCACAATCTCCTCCTCGCGGGCGGTCAGATGCGGCGTATTGCGCCGGTTGATGAACCCCACAAACTGATCGGAGATGGAGTTCTCAATCCATATATTTCCGCGCGCCACGGTGCGCAGGCAATCGAGCAGGGTGTTCACCGGCAGGGTCTTCTTCAGGATGCCGCGGGCCCCCACCTGGAGCGCCCGGAACGACTCGATTTCGCTGATCTCCGCCGCCCAGAGGATCGGCTCGGTCCCGGGCGACAGGCCCTTGAGGTCGGTAATCAATTGAAAGACCGCTTTGGTCCCGAAGGCCTTGTCGAGCAGGCAGACAGCGGGTTTATGCTGCTCGACCAGTTCGACGGTGGCCGTGGGAGTGGCGGCAGCGCCTACGAACTGCAGGTCCTGGCTGGCCTCTAGGCTACGGCGAAGTCCTTCTACAACAATAGGTTGCGATTCACAAGCACCAATCGTTATCATATTACCCGCCTTCTCTCAGGCCCTGCCATCAAGGCTCATAAACCCTGGTATACGACGGCTATGAGTACCATCGACAGTCTAGTACTATATCAGATTTTTCCTATAATGCAACAGGAGTTTTCCTATCCCTGCTGGTACTATCGGCCCGTATGCCCGTACGAACGGAGACTTGGAGAGAGAAGAGGGTCCAGGTTTCCCCTTAGAAAATACGACGCCGCGGCGCCCACCGGGCACCGCGGCCATGGGGGATTCGTTTATCTTCGGCGGGTCTTGCGCTCGTAGATATACCCCGCACCGCTACCGACGACGGCGCCTGCGGCAGCGCCCTTACCGCCACCGACTAAGGCCCCGACCACGGCTCCGGCGCCGGCACTGCCCCCGACGATCTTAGCGGTACGGCTCTTATACCACGGCTTCTTCTTTTGCTCGACCACCAGTTGAGCCTTCGCGCTGCGGTCATCCGGGGTCGCCAGGGCGGGGGTCGGCTGGAGGCTGATGACCGAGAAAAGAGCCGCAATCAACAACAGACCAACCATTCTCATCGCTTGTTTCACGTTCGTTCACCTCCTACGCCCTAGACGACGAGGGTCCGCTTCGTCAGGTTTCCACAAGCGTACAAGGCCTTTCATTGCTTGGACTTAGGGCGAGGTCTTGCTCCTCACCACCGGATCCGACCCGTGTACTGAAACTGTCTTCCGTAGTACGTGTTCCGCTGCGCATTGATGCGCCCGAACAAGGAGCTGTCCGGGTTGAGCGTGGGATTGGCTCCGATGAAGGTGTTGGGCAGGTTGTAGGATTCCATCTTCAGTTCGAAGGCCACGCGCTCGGTGAGCTGGAACTCTTTGCCCAGCGTCAAGTCGAGGCTGCGAATGTCGGGACCGGTAAAGCCGGGCCACTGCAAAGGATTGCCTCGGCGGGTGAAGTCCGGCTGGCGCGTGACCTTGGTGGTGTCGAACCAGCGGCCGCGGGTGGGACTATCGATCGCGGGATTTCCGGACACCAGCGCCGCCGGCAGCCGCAGGTACTCGCCGCTCACGTACTGCCAGATGCCGCTAAGGGCCCAGCCCCCGAGGACGTGGTTCAGCTTCGGGTTGAGGGAGGCGCCAAAACGGCGGCCCCGCCCGAAGGGCAGCTCGTAGATGCCCCCGGCGTTGAACTTGTGGCGGTTGTTGGGCGCATCCTGGAGGGTCAAATTGTCGAGAAACGGGTCCACGCCGTCGAAGTACTCGTCGTTCCGCGCGCGGTTGTAGTTGTACCCGATCAGGAAGTTGAAGCCCTTGGCAAAGGGCCGCTGGGCCTTCAACTGCAGGGCCTGATAGCGCCGGTGGACACCCTCGGCGAACCACTCCGTCACGCGGTTGTACTGGGGATAAGGGCGGAGCAGATCGTTCACCGCAACCTGCTGCTGGTTGCGCAGGCCGCCGGGAAACTTCTGCGGCGTCAGAATCTGGTAGAAGGGGTTGTCCACGCGGCGGTCCACGGCGGTCTTGTAGTCGTAGCCGAAGCGGGGATCGATGTTGTTGATATCCCGCAGGTAGCGCTCGTTGAAGCCGTAGCTTAGGAAATAAGTTACGTCCACGACGATCTGGTTCCAGATCTGGCGCTGCAAGCTGACGTTGAAGCGCTCGTTGTAGGCGTTGTGCAGGTTCTGGTTCCAGACGATGGACTGGGCGGTGGAGCCGAGCTCGGTATAGCGCCCCAGGGTCTTGGCGACGGGCGGGGTCAGCGGGTTGGTATTGTTGGGGAATGGATCGGAGAACCGCGCCTGCGGCACGCCTTGCAGCAGCGGCAGCGGGAAGGAGTCCTGTCCGTAGCCGGGATACGGCACGACATCGTTGAGATTGATGCCCCCCTCGAAGTCCACCGAGGGCGAGACCGCGTAGCGAGCGTAGCCGAAGCGGAGCGACATCCGGTCGCTGACCCGGTAGGCGATGCCGAAGCGGGGCAGGAAGCCGCGCTTGGGGGAATTGTACGCGGCCGGATGGTCGTTGTCGGTGTGGACCCAGGCGCCGTTGTAGACCGGGGCCTGCTTGCGGATGGCGAGAACCTCATTGGGAAGCCGGGGAGCGCCTGCTCCCTGAAACTCGGGAATGGGGTTGGTCAGATCGAGGAAGCGCGACAGGCGATCGTCGCGGTCGGTGAGGGGACCGTCATACTCCCAGCGCAAGCCCAGATTGAGCGTCAGATTCTGGCTGAGCTTGAAGTCGTCCTGGAAGTAAAACCCGTAGAAATGGTTGCGCGCGAGGAGAGCCGGCACGTTGCGGGCGCGGGAGTCGCTGCCGATGACCCCCAGCAGGAAGGTGGCCCACTCATCGCCGCGCAACCGCACGTTCGGGTTCACGAAAGTATCGGCGGTGTAGCTGGCCGGGAAGTTGAATTGCAGGGGTGCGGGCAGCGAGGAGTTCCCACGATAGGAACGGAACTCGCCGCCCATCTTCAGATAGTGCTTGCCCTGCTGCTGCGATACTTTGCCCTGGAGGTTCCAGAAATCGGGCGCCGAATACCAGTAGCTGCCGCGTCCGAAGCCGGACCCGCCCACCGTAACGCCGGGATAGTAGAGCACCGGCAGCGCCTTGGCGTAGCTGTCGAACCAGGTGGGGTTCTGCGGGAAGAACTCCGAAAGCGACTTGATTTCGGCGTCCGGGTCGATGAAGCGGTCGACCGGCTTGCCGTAAGAGCCGCGGAAGTTAAAAACGGTGCGGGGCGTGGCGGTCCAGACCGCGTCGCCGGAGACGTTGAGGGAGTTGCGCTCCGAACCGCCGGTGGAGCCGGCCGGGGTTCCGGCGGGGTTGGGCGAGCGGACGTCGGTATGGAAGCGCGACGCACGCCCGAAGACGCGCCAGTTATCGGAGATGTTCCAGTCCACGCGATCGGTCCAATTGTAATATTCGTAGACGCGCGGGAAGGTGAGGCGGTAGTTGTTGACGCCGGTAATGTCGTCGCCGCGGCCGTTCGGCTTCCACATGTCCTGGAGGAAGCGGAGCGAGGTCACGTCCATACGGGAGCGCGGAATCAGGTTGCCGGCGAACGCGGTGCGGATGACGCTGGCGCCCTGCACCTGCGTAGTGTAAGGGTCGTAGATCTGGCGCACGTCGCCGTTGATGTTGAGCGAGCGCGAGAAGTCGCCGGTGCGTTCGAGATCGGTGGGCAGGGTGCGGATCAGGTTGATCGGCTCGCGAAGGTTCTGGCCCTCGTAGGAGATGAAATTGAAGACTTTGTTCTTGACGATGGGATTGCCGGAGGTGACGCCCCACACCGAGTGCCGGATCAGGGAGGGCGTAGGGGTGGTCGAGTCGGGCCGGGCGTTGAGCTTGGGGTTGCGGCCGAAGTAATACGCCGAGCCGTGCCAGTCGTTGGAGCCGGACTTCATCTGCACCGAAACAATGCCGCCGGCCGAGTGACCGAACTCGGCGTCGGTGGCGTTTTGCTGCACGTTCAGCTCGCTGACGGCGTCCATGGTGGGAACGTAATTCGTCTTCGGTCCCCAGGTATTAGGCGTACCATCCACCAGGATGTCGTTCTTGAGCTGGGTGCCGCCGCCCACGTCCAGACGCGATCCGGCCCAGTGGTGGAAGGGGCTCTGCTCGGCCGAGGTGGAGGTGAAGGTCACCTGCGGATCGAGCGTCAGCAGCAGAAAGGGATTGCGGTGGATGATGGGCAGGGAGTTCGACATCTTCGTGTCGAGCGTCGTTTCCATCGTCGTCTTGTTGAACTGCACGGCCACGGGAGACTCCACGACGTTGACGGTTTCGGTCACCTGGCCCACCTCCAGCCGGGCGTTCACCGTGACGTCGGACCGCGTCTGGACCAGGATGTTTTGCTGCACATAGGCCCGAAAGCCCGGCATCTCGACGGTCAGGGTATAGGTGCCGGGACTGACAAAGTCGAATAGGTACGAGCCGGTGTCACCCGTAGGGCGCGTCACCTGCACACCGGTATTGACGTTACGTAACGTCACCTGTGCGCCCACCACCACGCTGCCCGTCGTGTCCGTGACCATGCCCTGGACGCTGCCGCGCAGCTCCTGCGCGCACACTGGTACCGTCCCGAGCGTAAAGAGAACCACCAGACCAGCAATTCGATGCAACATTGGAAAGCCTCCCCGATGGGCGTCCCAGATTTCGGGGATAGTATACATCAGAAATCAGCGGTCGCTACAAGAAATTCGGGGTAGAAATTCGGGGTGTGCAGGTCGGAGATGGCCGGCGCCTGCTCCGGAGTAAGGCCGCTGGTCCGGATGATGGCCACTGACCACTGGCCACTGTGTTTTGCTACATGAAATTCGGGGTATGGAGGTCGGAAATGGCCTGGGCCTGCTCGGGGGTAAAGCCGCCGGTGAGGAGGCGCTTGACGCGCTGGTCGTGCATGGTCTCCAGGAGATCGCGGAAAGCCTGGTGGCCTCGGGCTACGGAGCGGGGATCGTTGCCGCCGGCAGCCAGGATGGTCAGGGAATCTTGAATCGGGGCGGGGACGCCGCCGGCGTTGGAGAGGGTCGCGGCGCGGCGGCGGACGGCCGCTTCGAGGCGGCCGTAAAGGGTTGGGTCGTGTGAGAGAGCGTGTTTGGTGTGGGCCAGACCGAAATGGACGTGACGGGCTTCGTCCAGCCGGGCGCGGCGCGTGAGCTCGGCGGTGGGCTCGTCGGGGGCGTAGCGCTCGATGTAGCGGAGCAGGTCGAGGAACGTTCCTTCGCCTAGTACGGATAGGAGGAAGGCGGCCTCGGTGAAGTCCTCCAGTTGCAGCAGGGAGAGGAGGGATTGGGAAGTGGTGACCGAAGAGATGCCCAGGCCGCCGCCGCCGGCTCGGGCGCGCTTCAGAAAGACATCGATGTGGCGGGCTTCGTCGGCCAACTGGCTGGCCAGGAACATCGCTACCTCGACGTAGGCGGGGTGTATGCGCGGCAGAAAGCGGGAGGGCACGTAGAGGGCGGAAAGCTCGTTCTCGGCCAGGAAGGTCATGATCTGACCTAGGGCTTGCTCCAGGGCCGGAGGGAGAGGCTTCACCTTTTCCCACGGGATGTCGCGGGTGGCGTCCCATTGGGAGGCGACGGCCTGGTCGTAGAGTTGGGCCACTTCGGGAGGCGCTACACGGTCGCGGTCGAGGAGCGAGAAGGGGTAGACCGGGCCGCCGGGTTCTACGCGGGCGCCGCGGGGGGCGAAGCCGGTGGAGGCGTCGGCGTGCCCGGGCATGGGGACGGCGGCTAACAGGTCGGCGGACAGAAGTCTGCCGGACCGGCGTGGCAGGGAGATGGACTCTTCGCGGGCACCTTGGGGAACGGAGTGCCTGCCACGCTCGACCAGGTGGCGGGTGCGACCGTCGGGGAGGGGCTCAGAGCCCAGGTAGTGGTGTCGCTCCAGGCGGCACCAGGCGGGGAGGTCTTGCGCCACCGACGGGGAAAGCGAGAGAACGGCCAGGACCCCGCCGGGCTCCAGCAGGTCGAGCGCGGGCCGTACTACTGCCAGCAGGCCGCCACCTAACGGAAGGTCGCCGCCTTCAATGGCTACGGCGCCGGTGGAGGCGGCCCCGGGAGTGGTCATGGGAGATCGGACTCCAGGGCGGCGTATAGATCCTGGTAGCCTTCTTCGAGCGGCTGGACCCACTCGCGAAGGCCCTCCAGCTCCAGGAGGCGGCGGTGGGCGGGATGGTCCCAGCGCATGGCGAAGAGGGCACGCTGGAAGGCGGCGGCCTTCTCAGGAGCCAGGCCGGGCAGGGCGTCGAACATGCAGTGGTTGAACGGCGGAGTGGTCCAGAGGACCTCGACTTTGGAAGCGTCGACGCGGCCCGCGGATTGCTCGGTGGCCCAGACGAGATCGCCGACCGCGCCGGCCTGGGCCCGGCCGTCGTGGAGGGCGGCCAGCACGTCGAGCTCGCTCGTGCCGGTGTCGCCGTGCTTGCCCAGGTCGGTATCAAACTTGAGGAGGCGTTGCCGGACCAAGTCAAGGCCTTCCTTCTTAAGGTGGTAGAGAGGCAGGATGCGGGCTTGGACCGAGTCGCGGCTGCCCACGGCCAGCGTGACGTTCCGGAGGTCGGCGAGCCGGCGGAGGCCGGCATCCTTGCGAACCACGATCTTCGAGCGAAAGCCGCAGTCGGTATCGCGCATGCCCAAGGAGAGCGACCGGCCGGAGGTGCGGAGCTTCACCTGGACGTGGGCCAGGGGGGTGTTCCAGGCGACATCGATGTGCCCGCGCAGGAGTGTCTCCACCTGGCGCTCGTAGTTGGAGAAGAGGGCGAAGTCCAGGGGGACGCCGGCGTCGCGGAAGTAATCACGGATGCCTTCCCAGATGGTCACTACCTTTGGATCGTAGGCTACAGCGCCCAGGAAGATGGAATGGTCGGACATAGTGGTTAGTCGAAGAGGGGCAGGCCGGTCAGAATCCTTCCGATGAAGTCGCTCAATTGGTCCACCGTGGGGGCCATGACCCAGCCGGCTCGGGCGTCGCGGAAGAGGCGTTCTACTCCCAGGTGACGGGAGAAGGCGGCGCCGCCGCAGGCCTTCATGGCCAGGTCGGTTACGTCCACGGCCGCCTCCAGGGAAGCCAAACGGGATTGGAGGATGTAGAGAGGAGTCGCCGGAGAGCCGGAGACGAGTTCGTTGAGGGTGAAGCCGAGCAGAGCGCGGGCTTGTTCGGTGCGGACGCTCATCTGGGCCAAGCGGGCGCGGAGGATGGGAAGATCGCGAAGGTGGGATCCGAGGTGCTCAAAGGTGCCGCCTTCGAGGTGACGGCTGGTGGCCGCGACGGCGGCGCGGCACAGGCCGTTGGCCATGGCCGCCGTGCCGATGGCGAACCAGGGTAGGATCACCTGGAGCATCGTCTGCGAGCCCTGGCCCTGGTCGCTGATCAGGTCGCCACGGGTGAGGGAAAAGTTCTCCAGGACGACGGGGGAGGAGTCGTTGCCGCGGAGGCCAAGGCCGTCGAAGGCGGCGGCGATACGGAGACCGGCCGAGCCTTTGCGGGCAAGGTAGACGGTGGAGTCGAGAGGCGAGGCGGCGCCGGGGCGCTGGCCGCTGGAGACGTAGGAGTCGGCGTATCCGGCCGACGTCACCCACGACTTATAGGCGTTGGTCGTGAAGCGGGAGTCGCCCACGGCAGCGAGTTGGGAAATCGGGGCCCAAAAGTGGGAGCGGGAGCCGCGCTCGGAGAGGGCCAGGGTGCTGAGATGCCTGCCCGCGGCGATTTCGCGGAGCAGGTGGTCGCGGCCGTCGAGCAGGGTGGAGGAGGCGATGGCCTGGGTGGCTGCGATGTGCATCACATATACCATGGCGGTGGAGGCGCAGCCTTGGGCCAACTCCTCGGCGGCGGCGGCGAAGGCCCGGGGTCCGTGGGCCCGACCGCCCAGGTCGGCCGGGACGGTGAGACCCAGGAAGCCTTGAGCGCCCAGGGCGGTGAGGGCTTCCTGGGGAAAGCGACCCTTGGTGTCGACCTCCGGGGCGTGGCGAAGAGCTACGTCCTGCGCGAGGGTGGCGGCAGTGGAGGCGATGGCCTGCTCGGCCTCACTGAGCTGGTAAGGGTGCATGCTCCCTATGATAACCTGCCCTGGCAGGCGCGCTGCTCCCGGCGTTATTTGGAATCTTCCTGGCCCCAGCCTCGGACAAGCCGCGGCGTCACCTCTTCTTGCCCGAGCGCAGCTCGTTTATTTTACGGTCCAGCTTGGCCAGCGCCGCTTCGGTCGAATCCCTTAACTTGTTCCAGGCGTCAGCGGTCTTGCCCTCCATGGTGGATAGGGTCGCGCGCAGGCTTTTCAGCTCCGATTCGGCGAGTTTCACCTGCTCCTGAATCTCCCGCTGCGCCTGATCCGAGGCAGGCTTCCATTCCGCTTTTAGAGCCTTGATCCTGGCTTCGACCTCGGTCAGTCGGGCTTCCATCGCCCGCTTGGCGGACTCTCGTGCCTGGCGCTCTTCACGACGGGCTCGTTCCGCCGCCCTCTCGCTGGAGGGGTTTGAAGCGCAGCCGCCGGCCATGGAGGCAGCCAGCAGGATGGCTGCCAGAACTATCGTCCTAGTCTTCCTCATGCACCTATGTTCGCATCAATCCGATGGCCACTACTCCTGACGGAGGGCGAGCCAGGGGTCGGTGCGGGCGCCGCGGCGGGCGGGGAGCCAGGCGGCCAAGAGTCCTACGGCGGTGAGGAGGAGGGGGACGGTCAAAAAAGTGGCAGGATCGGTGGGTCGGACGCCGTAGAGGAGCGTGGAGAGGAGGCGGGTGGCCCCCCAAGCGCCGGCCAGGCCCAAAGCGATGCCGGCCAAGAGGAATCGCGAGGTGTGGCGCAGGAGGAGGGCGCGGACGTCGGCGGGGCGGGCGCCCAGGGCCATGCGGATGCCGATCTCGCGGGTGCGGCGGACTACGGCGTAAGAGACGACCCCGTAAATGCCGCCGGCGGCCAGGGCCAGCGCCACCGCGGCGAAGGCGGCCATCAGGTTCATAGAGAAGCGGGCGCGCCAGGTTTGGGCGGTGATGATCTGGTCCATGGTGGAAACCTGGGCGATAGTCAGGTTGCGGTCGAGGGACCAGACCTCGTTCTGAAGGGCGGCGGTTAGGCCGGAGACGGGGCCGCGGACGACCAGGGTTAGGTAAGAGGATGGCTCCTGTAGGTAGGGCACGTAGAATTCGGGGAGGGTGGGGGCGATCCATTCGGACTGCCGGGCGTCGCGGGCGACGCCGGTAATGGTGAGCCAGCCGGCGTCGCCTCGGCGGATTCGTTTGCCGAGGGCGGTCTGGTTCGGCCAGAAGCGGCGGGCGAAGGTCTCGTTGACGATGACAACGCGGGGGGAGGACGCGGCATCGTGGTCGGTGAAGTCGCGGCCGGCCACGAGGGGAAGGCCCATGGTCTGGAAGTAGCCCGGGAGGGTGACGCGGTAGACGGCGACGGGGGGAGCGTCGGAGACATAGCCCTCCGACAGGACCGATAGGCTCCACATGTCGCCGGCCAGAGGCAGGTGATTGATGGCCCCGGCGGACTCCACCCCGGGGAGGGAACGGACGCGGTGGAGGAGCTCCTGATAGAAGACGGCGCGATCGGAGACTCCCGGGGAGGAGACCACCATCGAGAGCACGTGGCGGGGATTGAATCCGGGGTCCCGGGACTGCAGGTGGAGGAAGCTGCGGATCAATAGCCCGGCGGCGATCAGGAGGATGCAGGCCAGGGCGAGTTGGCTGGTGACGGCAAGGGGGAGGCGGGGCGACCGGGGCGACAGCGGGAGCAGGCCGAACAGCAAGGTGGTGAAAACGGACAGGAGGAGGGTGAAGGCCAGGACGGCGGGGTCCAGTGAGATGGTCTGGGCGCGGGGTAGGGCGCCCTCTGGGAGGGCGGCCAGCAGGGCGCGGGTAGCCCAGGAGGCGAGAGCGAGTCCGAGAGCGGCGCCCAGCAGGCTGAGCAGGAGGCTTTCGGTGAGGAGTTGGCGGACCAGGTGTCGCCGGCCGGCGCCGAGCGCGACGCGGAGGGCCATTTCCTTCCGGCGGGCGGCGGCGCGGGCCAGCAGGAGGTTGGCCACGTTGGCGCAGGCGGCGAGGAGGACGAGAACGACGGCGCCGAGTAGCACTACAAGGGTGGGACGGACGTTGCCGACGACGTTCTCGTGGAGCGGAGTAACGTTGGCGCGGAGATTGCGGTTGTTTGGGGGATATTGGGCGGCGAGGCGCTCCCAGATCCCGTCCATTTCGGCCTGGGCCTGGGCGACGGTAACGCCGGGTTTGAGCCGGGCAAAGAGGCGCAGGCTCTGGCCGCCGCGTTGGAGACGGCGGGGGGCCAAGGGGAGCGGAGCCCAGAGCTCGGCTCGGGTGAACCAGAACGGGGGGAACTGGAAGTCCGCGGGCATGACACCCAGAACCTGGTGAGGCTGGCCGTTGAGGACGAGGGTCTGCTGGAGGATGGCCGGATCGGCGCCGAAACGGCGTTGCCACAGGCGATAGCTCAGGAGGACGCCGCGCTCCTCGTTGGAGGTGAACACGCGACCTAGTATCGGATCGATACCCAGCAGGGGAAACAGCTCGGGGGTAACGCGGAGGCCGGGAAGATGCTCGGGCTGGTCGCGTCCGGTAAGATCGGCGCCCCAGGCTTCGGCGGCGGCCATCTGGTCGAAGGAAGTGGACTGTTCCTGAAGGTCGTAGAAGTTGGCAGGGGAAACCGGACTCCCACCGTGGAGGATGGTGACCAGACGGTGGGGGTGGCGGTAGGAGAGCGGGCGGAGGAGTACGGCGTGGACCACTGTGAAGACGCCGGTGGTGGCGCCAATGCCGAGGGCCAGGGTGAGGACGGCTACGGCAGTGAAGGCGGGAGACTTGGCGAGGACGCGGAGGGCGTAGCGGAGATCGTGGATCACAGGGGGTTAGACGGTGCGCGACGGGAAGAAGTTAGGTCCCCCGCCGGCTTGCCGCCGGCAGCGAAGAATGAACCTACTGGTCCCCGGCGCCTTCGCCAATCAATCCGTTGCCGGCACTTACGGGAGGGGAGTAGGCATTCAGCGACAGTAGGACTGCCCCGACGACCCTGGTTTACAGAGACGTAGGGAATGCCGGCGCCGCCAGGGCTGCTCGGCTGTCTGCGGAAGTCTGTGGCCAAGTAAGACGGGGCGGATCAGGCCACCCAATCGCGCGGCCTAAAACCGGCAATTTCCCAGCAAAGTGGGTGATGCCGGCCTCGCCGAAGCGGCCGGCGCCGGAGGGGCTCGGCGTGGGGGGGGCGTCCACTCGAAAAAGTCCAGTGGCTGGGAGTATACAATGAGGCGTGTTGGCTGAGTTGCTGCTGGCGGTGATCTCCTTTGACGTGCGCGATGCGCAGGGGGCGCGGCATACGCTGGCCGATGTCCGGGAGAGCCGGGCGGTGGTGCTGTTCTTTCTCGCCCCGGACTGCCCGTTGTCGAACCGGTACGGGCCGGAGCTGCGCCGCCTTTATGAGGACTACGCGCCGCGGGGCGTGGCGTTTTACGCGGTCGTGGCGGAGGACCGGTATCCCTTCCCTGCCCTGGTAGATACTGACCATACGCTGGCGCGGCAGGTGGGGGCGACGGTCACGCCGGAGGCAGCGGTGCTGACTCCGGGGGGCGAGCTCGTATATCGGGGGCGTATTGACGACCGGGTGGTTTCGTTTGGCCGGATCCGCAGCGAGCCGCGGCGGCGGGATCTGAAGCTGGTTCTGGACCGGATGCTGGCGGGCCGGGCGGTGCGGTTTTCCGCCACCGGCGCCATCGGGTGCGACCTGGCGGGGCCGCGCGGCGAGGCCCGCACGGAGGTTACGTTTGCGCGGGACGTAGCGCCGATCCTGTACCGGCACTGCGCGGGATGCCACCGCCCGGGGGAGGTGGGGCCGTTTCCGCTCCTGACCTACGCGGACGCGCGGCGGCGGGCGGGGGTCATCGCGGAGGTCACCGCCCGCCGGTACATGCCGCCGTGGAAGGCGGCGGCGGGGTACGGAAAGTTCCAAGGGGAGCGGGGTCTCACGGAGGCCGAGATTGGGATGCTGCGGCGGTGGTCGGAGGGGGGCGCGCCGGAGGGGAATCCGGCCGACCTCCCTTCCCTGCCCCGGTTTCCAGAGGGCTGGCGGCTGGGACCACCGGATCTGACGGCGCGGATGGCCAGTCCATTTGCGGTGGCGGCCGAGGGCTCCGACGTGTATCAGTGCTTTGTGATTCCGCTGGGGCTGGACCGGGACCGGTACGTCCGGGCGCTGGAATTTCGGCCGGGCAACCGGCGGCTGGTACACCACGCGCTGCTGTTCGCCGATCCGGCCGGGGTGGCGCGGCGCAAGGGCCAGACCTATCCTTGCTTCGGGGCGCCGGGGTTTTTGCCGGTGCGGGGACTCGGCGGGTGGACGCCGGGTATGCCTCCCATCACGCTGCCGGCCGGCGCCGAGCTGACGCTCCCCAAGGGCTCGGACCTGGTCTTGCAAATGCATTTTCAGCCAACCGGGAGGAGCGAGCAGGAACAGTCCACGGTGGCTTTGTATTTTACCGACACACCGCCGGTCAAGCGGCTGCTGGAGGTTCCGCTGGGATCGAACCGGATCGATATCCCGCCCGGAGAGCGGGCCTACAAAGTGCGCGACCACTTCACGCTGCCGGTGGACGTCGAGGCGGTAGGCATTATCCCCCATGCCCATTATTTATGCCGGGATATGAAGGGCCTCGCCGTGCTGCCCGACGGTACGAAGAAGCGGCTGCTGTGGATTCCGGACTGGGACTTCGCCTGGCAGGACCAATACCGTTACGAGACCCCGATTCGTCTCCCGGCGGGGACGCGCCTGGAGATGGAATTCACCTACGATAATTCGGCGGACAACCCGCGCAATCCCCACCATCCGCCGCGGCGCGTGGTGTGGGGGCCGGAGTCGACCGATGAGATGGCGGGCCTGCATGTCCAGGTGATACCGGACCGGAAGTCGGACCAGGAGGAGCTGCTGCAGGCCTTGTGGGGAAAGATGATGCGCACCCTGGGGGGACGGGTTGGTCCCTGAGCAAATGTCTGCCATTGGCCCGCAAGGACTTGAAAAGGCGCGTGTTATAATGGCCTCACC
>JBGOUV010000036.1:0-26839 GCA_041477815.1 Terriglobia bacterium
ACGTGCTTGGCGAGGATGTCGCACTCCAGGTTCAGGCGGTCGCCGGGGTGGCGGGCGGAGAGATTCGTCGCCTGGCAGGTGTGAGGGATAAGGGCCACGCCCAGCCGGTCGGCTTCGAGCGAAGCGATGGTGAGACTGATGCCGTCGATGGCGATGCTGCCCTTGAACACCAGGTAGCGAAGCAGATCGGAGGGGGCGCGCACAGAGAGCCACTGGTTGCCGTCCCGCAGCGGGTCCATTGCCAGGAGTTCGCCCGTGCCGTCGACATGGCCCTGGACGATGTGGCCGCTCAAGCGGCTGGTGGGGAGCAGAGGACGCTCCAGGTTGACCCGGCTGCCGGCCCGGAGGTCGCCGAGGTTGGTGCGGGAAAGGGTTTCGGGGGACAGGTCGGCGGAGAAACCCTGGCTCGTGATATCCACCGCCGTCAGGCAAACGCCGTTGACGGCGATGCTGGCGCCGACCGCGAGATCGGACAGCACCGTTTGGGCCGCGATGGTGAGGCGTCCCTCCGAAAGACGCTGAACGGCGCCTAGTTCTTCTATGATACCCGTGAACATCAGCCCCTCAACTTCTCCACTGTATCCCAGAACTCCGGGAACGACACCGCGGCTGCCTCGGCCCCATGAATGACGCAAGGGCCGTCGGCGGCCAGGGCGGCGACGGCAAAGGCCATGGCGATACGGTGGTCGCCGAAAGAGTCCAACGCACCGGCGCGGAAGCGCTGGTTTCCGGGGATCTGGAGACCGTCGGGAGCCACTTTCACGGTGACACCCAAGCGTCCCAGGTTGTCCGCCACGGTGGCGATTCTATCTGTTTCCTTCACCCGTAACTCACTTGCATCCTTTATGATAAGGCCAGTTTGTGAAGTAGCACCTAACACCGCCAGAACCGGGATTTCGTCGATGAGCGCAGCGGTCTGGCTGCCCTGGATCACGCCGCCCCGAAGCGGCGCGTACCGGACCAGCAGGTTGCCGATTAACTCGCCGGCCTGTTCGCGGACCTCCAGGATCTTAAGCGGGGCGCCCATCGACGCGAGGAGATCGAGCAAGGCCGAGCGGGTGGGATTCAGGCCGACGCCTTCGACGATGACTTCCGACCCTGGAACCAGCAGCGCCCCCACCAGAAAGAAGGCCGCTGACGAGAGGTCCGAGGGGACTGCCCAGTCCCGCCCACGGAGCCGGGGCCGGGGTTGGAGGTGAATGACCCGCTGCTGTACGCGGATCGAAGCCCCCAGCTCGCGCAGGGCGATCTCGGTATGGTCGCGGGTCTGGACAGGTTCCCGGACCACGGTTTCGCCGGTAGCGAAGAGTCCGGCCAGCAGGATGGCCGTCTTCACTTGGGCGCTGGCCACCGGTAGCGCGTAGTCGATGCCATGCAGGGGGCCGCCGGTGAACCGCAGAGGCGGGAAGTCGCCGTCCCGCGCGGCGACTGAGGCGCCCATCCGGGACAGGGGGTCCATGATTCGGCGCATCGGGCGGCGGGCCAGTGATTCATCACCTGCGATTTCGGTTGTAAAAGACTGAGCAGCAAGGACTCCCGAGAGCATTCGAATCGTAGAGCCGGAGTTGCCGGCATCCAGGGGTTGGAGGGGGGCGCGCAGGCCTTCCAGTCCCACGCCCTCGATCCGCACGGTAGCATCTGACTGCGTGATCGGAACGCCCAAGGCCCTTAGGCAGCCGAGCGTGGACTGGCAGTCGGCGCCGGTGGAGAAGTTTTGGATCGAGCTGGGACCCTCGGCCAGGGCAGCCAGCAGAGCGTAACGGTGGGAGATGGATTTGTCGCCGGGCAGCCCCACCACCCCGGCGAAGCGCTGGGCAGGCGCGATGATTCTGTCCATGGGAATTCTGTTCCTGGGAATCCATATCTTAGCAGGTAACCCGGTTGGCGGACCCCAAGCGCGCCCAGGGGTAGTGTTCTAATTTCAGGTGGTGGTTCATTTTGAATCCTCGGCAGACCTCCGCCCCTCCCTGACCCCGTCGTCATAGCCGGCCAGATAGGCGATCCTAAGCGCTCCTCCGACCGAAACAATCAACCAGCACTGGGTTGTTCTGGGAGAGGACCAAGCCGCCAAAGATAAGCACCGGTGGGATATTGCCGGTGTGGATCGTAACGATGTTGCATTCTTCTTCCGCTTCTGTGCTGATTGAGAGAATTGCGCAGATCAGCCGGAAGCAGTTCCGGGACCTCCTGACACAGTTGCAGCGGAGCGGCGATCCAGCCGAGGTTGAGAGACTGAAAAGACAGGTAGACCAGGCGATCTTCGGAAGGGCCGCAGAGAGGATCTGTCGGACCGGCTGAGGACCAGGGAAATCAGCCAGGACGACCTGGAGAAGCTCAGGGATTGGATTCCGACGAATCCTGTCGTTTCACCAACCCGGCCATGGACCCTCGCCTGCACGTCCTCTCACTCTTCGCGCAACAGCCGCAACAGCTCGACGTCGCCCACCACCGCGATCCCGTGATTGCCGCACAACTCCAGCACTCGAGGAATGTAGAAATGCCGGTCGCGAGAGCACAGGATATCAGCATGACCATCCACTGCCGTGTAGAAAACGTAATCATCGTTCGGATCGCCGGACACCACCGGCTCAAGGATGACTGGCGCGACGATCTCTGCGGCATTCGTCAGTAGATCGATATGTTCCTGGATTTCGGCGGGCTCCAATCCGTACAGAGCCTGCAGTCTTGGATAATTCAGGACACGCTCCGTTTCCTCCAGCAGGAACGGCGACAGGGATCAGCGTATGCGATCCCCGCGCAATTTCATCCAGGACTTCCCTCGCCGGGCCGGTAGACTTGGCATGCGCGCGAACCAGAACCGCCGTATCCAGCACGATCCTCATTCGGAGCGGCGGTGGCGAACGAAGTCGGCTGCCTCCTCGATGGCCGCGTCGACGTCGGTCTCCGGAACATGGGCTGCTTTGGCGGCCGTGCGGTCGGCGCGGTCCAAAAGGCGTCGATAAGCTTCCTCTCGGGCCACCCCGGTGGGAGCCGGCGCCGGCCGATACACCCGCACACTAACGGATTCCTCTTTTTCCAAAGGTCTCCCAATCAGGCTCTCCAAAGCCTCACGCACTTGGGGAGAAAGCTCACTCGCTCCATGCAGGTTCCCACTCGCCATTACGCACTCCTCGCAGGGCCACTTTCTATCCCGATCTTACCAAAACCGCCCTCCATCGTCATGGAGACCAGGGAAACCATTTGATCTTCAGACGCGCCAGTTCGTACCAGTCCACTGCACCGAGCAAAAAGATAAAGCGTGCAGGTGATGATGTACAGCGTCAGCGTTCCGCGCACCAGCAGGGCCGAATTCAGAAGCCCCGTCGTGCGCCCCTCGGGCACGGGCTTGTGGAAATCCAGCAGCCGGAGTTGGCTCTCGGCGAACCAGAACATCCAGAGGGTGATGGAGGCATTCAGGAATCCGGCCACGTGCCAGCCCCTCACTTCGACTTGATCCGGCTGCAGGAAGAAAGCTGCGAGCAGCGTCTGGAGTCGAGGATGGATGGAAGCATGAAGCCGGCGAAGCAACTCCGCCGCCCAGGAGTGCACGACCAGGTACAGCGCCAGCGGGATCAGGTTCAGGCCGATCAGTACGAAACCCGCGTACCACCTCTTCAGCCGCTCGAAGGAAGAATCCTTCAAATCGATAAGTCGCTCCCGGAGGTTGAGGTCGCCGTGAAAACTGTCGCGGATCACCCAGAGGAAAGGAAGGTAGACCAGGGACGTGGACTTGAGCGACAGACGATACAGCATCGGCGGTCCATAGAGCACAACGGTCAGCAAAGGGCCCACGATCACAAAAGGCCAGCTGATCCATGTCTTATGAGGACTACTGAACTCATCTCGCCAAACCTTCAGAAAGTGTGAAAGGCGGATGCCGCCCAGACTCTTAGAAGGCAGCATCTCAAATGCCGGGTACAGGCTCCGGTGGGTGGCGCAAATCCATCGCAAAGACGGTCCGGTACCAATTCGCTGGGATTTGCGAGATCGAGTAGAGAGGATGTCGAAGCGCGACCAACAGGATCGTAACAGCTCGGATGGGGATGAAAGCTAGCGAGACAACGCAAACGCAAACCACGGCTGCTAACCCGGCCCACCACCGCTCGTCAATCCGGTCAAGTGCCCCGAGCATGCTACCTACCACGCGCTCGGACCAGGCGACCGCCAGGGCCGTCGAGCGCTCCGTCCGCAGCAACAAAAATGGCGCGAGGCAGGCCGATACCGCTATGTGCGCCACCGAGCCCCGCGTGAAGGCAATCCACCCGGCAATCGCCACCGCCAGGACCGTCTCGGCGATAGCCAGCAGGGTCGCTTCCCCGGCAGCCGTGGATTCCGGTGTGGAATAGGCTCGCACCCGGCTTAGAATACCGCAACGCCTTGGAATAATTTGGCTTCCCCCACTGAGCTCACCGCCCGGAGCGCGCAAGGCTCAACGCGGTTCCGGACCGGCCCCGAGGCACAGCGCCCGCGGGTGATTGAATAATCGCCTCGCCTGACCCAACCCGGCTGGAGGATACTATTGTAAGAACGTATGCTTGGCCTCGTCCCAGCGCTCCTCCTCGCCGCCGCCGACCCCTCCTCCCTGCTCACCTCCCAGTGCGCCGAATGCCACTCCGAGCAGATGAAGACGTCCGGCTTTTCCGTCGCCACCCTCGACTCCGTCGTCGCCGGCGGCAACAAGTACGGCCGCGCTGTAATCCCCGGCCACCCCGACCAAAGCCCACTCATCAAGCTGCTCACGGGCCAGCTCCAACCCCAGATGCCGCTAGGCCGCACCCTCTCAAAACCCGACCTCCAGCGCCTGGAGGACTGGATCCGCCAGCTCCCCGCCACCTCCACCAACTCCGAATACCGCTGGCCCTTCCAGAAGCCCGTCAAGCGCGACCTACCCGCCCCCGGCCACCCCATCGACGCCCTCATCCTTCAAAAACTCCAGGCCGCCGGCCTTCAGCCCGCGCCCCCAGCCCCGAAACGCACCCTCGCCCGCCGCGTCTACCTCGATCTGATCGGCATGCCCCCCACCCCCGAGGAGATGGACGCCTTCCTCCAAGACGCCTCCCCGAACGCCTACGAGGGCCTCCTCGATCGCCTCCTGGCCGACCCCCGCTACGGCGAGCGCTGGGGACGCCACTGGCTCGACCTGGCCCGCTACGGCGAGACCTCCGGCCTCGAAGGCGACGGCGCCATCGGCAATGCCTGGCGCTACCGCGACTGGGTCATCCAGGCCTTCAACGCCAACATGCCTTATGATCGTTTCGTCCTCCTCCAGCTCGCCGGCGGAGACGAACACTCCAAGACGCGCAACAACTACGCGCCCGACCCCCAAGGCCTCATCCCCACCGGATTCCTCCGCGTCGCCCCCTGGGACCGCTCCAACCTGGTCGCCGGCGAGGTCCGCCAGAACTACCTCAGCGAAGTGACCACCGCCACCGCGTCCATCTTCCTCGGCCTGACCGTCGGCTGCGCCCGCTGCCACGACCATAAGTACGACCCCATCCCCCAGCGCGACTACTACCGTCTCCAGGCCTTCTTCCAGGCCACGCAGGCCGCCGGTCCCCAGGCTGTGCCTTACCAAGACAAGGCCCTCGCCGCCCTGGCCAAGGAAAAGGTCCAGGAGTACGAGGCCCGCCTCAAGGACGGCCCTGAGAAGCGCGAGCTGGACGCCTTCGAAGCCCAGCTCCTGAAGAAGCTCATCGCCGCCCGCGCCGAGCGCGCCCAGGGCCAGGAGTACACCAAGTCCGACCTCCGCTTGGAGCTGAAGCTCAAACAGCAGCGCATCTTCACGGAGGCCGAGCGCGACCGCCACGCCGCCCTGCTCGCCGCCGCCGAGCGTACCGGCGACACCGAGGAGCAGCAGGCGCTCGACGCCTATGAGAAGCTCCTCCTCCCGCGCCTGATCGCCGCCTACTCCACGGTCGACCCCTCCCTCCGCTTCCAGGCCCTCGCCCTGACCGACGTGCGGGCCGAGGCCACCGCCAAGTACTCCGGCAAGTCGATCTTCACAGAAGCGGAGAAGAACCGCCACGCCGAGCTTACCTCGCAGCTAGACATCCTCCGCCGCCGCCTCAACCGCTGGAAGCCCGACGTCCTCTGCGTCACCAATGTCCCCGGCCCCCCCTCCGGCCCCGACCTCGCCCCCACCCGCATCCTCACGCGCGGCGACTACCGTCAGCCCGGCGACCCCGTCGAGCCCGGCTTCCCCTCGGCCCTCACCGGCCACTCCAATTCCGCCCCGCTCGAAACCGACCGCTACCGCCAGTTCCCCACGCGCGGCCGGCGCTTCACCCTGGCCCGCTGGATCGCCTCGCCCGACAACCCCCTCACCGCCCGCGTCATGGTGAACCGCATCTGGCAGCACCACTTCGGCGAGGGCATCGTCCGCACCCCCTCCGACTTCGGCCGCAACGGCGCTCGCCCCAGCCATCCCGAGCTCCTCGACTGGCTGGCCGTCCGCTTCGTTGAGTCCGGCTGGGACATCAAAGCGATGCACCGCCTGATCCTGACTTCCCGTACCTACCGTCAGTCGGCGGAAAACACCGGAGACTCCGACAACCGCCTCTTCTCCCGCTTCCAGCGCCGGCGTCTCGAAGCCGAGGCCATCCGCGACAGCATTCTTCACCTGAGCGGACGTCTCAACCCCGCCGTAGGCGGTCCCAGCGTCTTCCCTCCCCTCCCCGACGATCTGGCCGACTTCGCTCGCTACGGCCGCACCGGCGGACTCATGTGGGAGCCCAACGAGTCCGACGCCGACGCCCGCCGCCGCTCCGTCTACATCTTCCAGCGCCGCTCGCTCCCTCTCCCCATGATGGCCGCCTTCGACGCTCCGGTCTTCAGCGAGTCCTGCGAGCGCCGCAGCTCCACCACCACGCCCCTCCAGGCGCTTTCCATGCTGAACGGCGCGCTCGTTCACGAGGAGTCCGAGCACCTGGCCCACCGCATCGCCCGCGAAGCTGGCGCCGACCGTTCTGCGCAGGTCCGCCGCGCTTTTGAAATCGTCCTCAACCGCCCCCCTAACCCCGGTGAGCTCGACAAGTTCGCGAGCTTCACCGGCCCGCTCGACGCCCTCTGCCGCGTCCTGCTCAACTCGAACGAGTTCGTCTACGTGGAGTGACCCGATGCTGACCCGCCGCCAACTCCTCTTCGACTCCTACCTCGGCCTCGGCGCCCTGGCCCTCACCGACCTGGTCGCCGCCGAAACCAAGACTCCCCATCTCCCCGCCAAGGCCAAGCGCTGCATCTTTCTCTTTATGGAAGGCGGCGTCAGCCAGATGGATACTTTTGAGTACAAGCCGGCCCTGGCGAAGTACGCCGGGCAGCAGATGCCCAAAGCCGAGCGCACGGTGGGCGAGCTGGCCACCTTTTCGGCCGCCCCCAACCGTATTATTCCTCCCTACTGGAAGTTCGCCCGCCACGGCCAGTCCGGCCGCTGGATGTCGGAGCTGCTCCCCAACCTCGCCGGCTGCGTCGACGACCTGGCCTTTCTGCACGGCGTCAAGGTCGACAACAACAACCACGGCCCCGCCGTATACCACACCCTCACCGGCAGCCAGTTCCCCGGCAGCGCCTCGGTCGGCGCCTGGATCACCTACGGACTGGGCAGCGAGAACAAAGACCTCCCCGGCTTCATCGTCATGGGCGACCGCCGCGGCGCGACCATCGGCGGCGCCGGCGTCTGGGGCAACGGCTTTCTCCCCGCCGCCTACCAAGGCACGCTATTTCGAAACGGCGCGACCCCCATCGTCGACCTCCACCGCCGCCCGGACATGACCGCCGCCCAGCAGCGCCGCGAGCTCGACCTGCTCCAGTGGCTCAACCAGAAGCATAGCGCCGAGCGATCCAACACCAGCGAGCTCGACGCCCGCATCGCCTCCTACGAGCTGGCCTTCCGCATGCAGACCCAGGCCCCGGAGCTCGTGGACCTCAGCCGCGAATCCGAACCCACCCGCCAGCTCTACGGCCTCGACAACCCCGTCTCCGAGCCCTTCGGCCGCCAATGCCTCCTAGCCCGCCGCATGGTCGAGCGCGGCGTTCGCTTCGTCAAGGTCCTCCACGGCGCCGGCGGCGACCGCTGGGACGACCACGGCAATATCCAGGAGCGAATGCCTGTACATTGTCAAGAGGTAGACAAGCCCGTGGCCGGCCTCCTGAAGGATCTGAAATCCCGCGGTCTCCTCGACCAGACCCTGGTAGTCTGGGCCTCCGAAATGGGCCGCACCCCCTTCGACAACAACCTCACCACCGACAAGCCCGGCCGCGACCACAACCAGTACGGCCTGGTGGTCTGGATGGCCGGCGGCAACGTCAAGGGCGGCGCGACTTTCGGCGAAACCGACGACTTCTCGGTCCGCGCCGCCGGCGAGGAGGTGCCCGTCCGCGACGTCCACGCCACCATCCTCCACCTGATGGGCCTGGACCAGAACCGCCTCACCTACCTCCACGCCGGCCGCTACAAAAAGCTAACCGATACAGGCGGCCGCGTAATCCAGGAGATCCTGTCGTAGAACAGGCCGGAGGCCTATCCTACGAAAGCTGGGCAGGCTTTTGCCCGCGCCTCCTTCCCCTGGATCCTGTTGCAGAGCAGGCCGGAGGCCTATCCTACCCCCAGCGGGACCGGGAGCGGGCCTGGTGAGACGACCACGATGCCGCCGTCCTCGACGCTCTCGCGCACGTAAAGGTCGGCCCCGCACAGCCACTCGGTCACCTGATCGGCGTTGGCCGTACGCAAGGAGGCGGCCCCGAGCAGGGGCGCAAAGAACGGGAAGGAGGCGAAGGTGGGGTCCTGAATGGTGGGGTGGAACAGGCGACGCGCGCGGTCGAGCAACCCGAGCGGAGCCCAGATCTCGAGCACCGCGCCCAGGCCCAGCATGACCTCCCGCGCCTGCTGGCGGACCCCGCGTTCGCCGCCGATCCGGAACGCCTGGTGATCGATGCGGCGGGGCTGTTCGTCCGGGCCGAGGTTCTCGAAGTCCTCGCGGGTGTAGCCCCGGGGAGGCGGCTCGTCGGGCCGGACCCCCAGGCCCATCTCCGGACGCCACCCGGCGGCGCGGGCCATGAAGCGTGCGGCGCCGTCGCCGGTCGCCAGCGCGGCGAACTGGATAAATACCTCGGACTCATATCCAGGAAGGGCAGCCGCCAGCCGGCCCCACAGGGCCGCGGCGGCGGTCACCTCCTGGGGCGGCATCGGAAACCCGGAGACGCGCCACAGCCGGGCCTCCACCGGCGCGGGGGCTTCCAGCCGCTCCCAGGCCGGCGGCGGAGCGGCGCTCACCGTTCCTCCGGATACTTCAGGCCCAGCCGGCGCAGGTGGCCGAGCAGGTCCACCAGATCCTGCTCGAAGTCGAGAGAGGACGCCATCAGGACGCCGTTGTCGGCCGGGCTCTCGTTCACGTAGACGTCGAACAGCTCGAACCAGCGGCGGCACTCCGGCTCGGGCTGCTCGAAGAAGTGGCGGCTCTCGAGCAGCGGCAGGATGAAGCGCAGGCCCGGGAACTGGGGGTCGCGCTCCAGGCCGGCGCCGAAGAGCTGCTTGCTCTTCTCCTGGAAGCCGTCGCGCAGCGCAAAGGTGCGGGCGTGCAGCTCTTCCATATGGTTGTCCTGGAAGGCCTGGAACAAGGGGTGCTTGCGCATACCGGGTGGGAACGCAAGCGCCGGTGGTTTGGTGTTCTCGTCCGGTTTCAAGTATAGGATCGACGTACCACCTTGGCCCAGGAACAGGTCGCGCTGCCGCTTCTCCTGCTGGCCTGCAAACCAGAAGGCGTAGTCGGGAACCAGGGACGGAAAGTCGAAGGGCTTGCGGCCGGTGGCGATCTCCTGCGCCTCTTCTTCGGAGGGGAAGGCGCGGATTCCTTCTCCGGGCCGGCGGCACAGGCCGCAGATAGGGCAAAATTCCGAGGCGGTGGCGCTGAAACTCTCGGTGGCCGGAGAGCGCAGCGTCTTGAACTGCAAGAAGACCTCGGGGCGCAGTCCGAAGCGGCCTGCCAGCAGGGTGGAAAGGCGGTCGAAGAACAGCATCATCCACTGGCGCTGGTTGACGGGCGCGGGAAAGCTCCGGACGGGCAGCCAGTAGAGGAAGCAGCGGGTAAGGGACTCGGCGCGATGCCAGGGCCACAGGGGCGGAAGCCGGCCGGAGTCGCGGTCGTCACCGCCCCAGCGGGTCCAATAGGTATCGGGCATGAGGCTGGATTCCAGTTCAGTTGAACACGATCGGCGGGAAGCGGACGTCCGGCAGCAGTCCCGCCTTGGCCCCCACGCTGGCCGTCACCGGGCAAATCTTGGCTTTGAGAGCGCCCAGGAGGGTAGTGAGGCCGGTGGTTTCCAGCTTGAAGCCGATCACGCCCATTTCCAGCGTATCGAGTTTGGTTTCGAGCAGCGTGAGACAGAGAGCCCAGCCCGTGCTTTCGACCTTGCCGGTGGTGAAGGCCACCGACAGCCCGGTGGTGGTGAAGGAGGCGCCGGTAATGGCATTCGCCAGCCCCGTTAGGGCGAATGAAGACCCCACCGTCGTGAAGTACGAGGTTGGCTCGGACATGGTCCGAGGGGCCACGTGGACCTCGGTTAAGGGCCCGGTGTGCGAGCTGAACTTGGAGCCTATGTTCATCACGGTTTGGTTGGCGATGTAGTTGCGGACCGAGTCCTTCGTGACGGTCAGCAACTGCATGCCGTTGATCAGGGTCTTGGAGTCCTGGTTGACCACGGTCTCTTCCTTGGCATCCACCAGCCTGGACTGGTCGCCGTGCACCAGGATCTGGTCCAGGCCGGGGGCCAGCAGGGGCGTCAGCAGGAAGTTGTCCCACCAGATGCGGCCGCCGTGGCCGAAGCCGTCGTTGATCTGCGGGCACCGGGAGTGTTCATACGGCCCGGAGAGGTCGGCCTCCACTGTCGCGGTGAGCGTGTCCATGCTAAAGACGGTCACCGGCCTGCCTAAATCCATGTCGCCCAGCGGCATGTCCGCCAGATCCAGGTCAGCGTCTCCCAGCGGCATGTCGTCCAGATCCAGATCGGCGTCTCCCAGCGGCATGTCGTCGTCGTTCATACAGACTCCTTTCGGTCGCGGCGCGATTATCCGGTCTCCCGGGAATAGAACTTGCTGCGAATGTGGACGCGCCCTTGGGGAGCGAACAGGAGAATATCTCCGGGCGTGTTCAGGCACAGCATCGGGCGCTCGCCCGTTTCGTAGCAGCGGTCAATCAGCCGGACCTGCTGCCCCGCACGGGTGGAGAGCACGATGGCCTCGTTCTTGTCCATATCCACAAATTCGATGCGGTTGCCGCCCTTGGTGACGATCCTCTTGACTTCGTTGCGGGCGACATCCTGGGAAATGTCGATGCTTCCGGGATTCTTGACGGTGACGCTCTCGGTCCCGGCGTGCTCCCAGAAGCCCTCGCGGGGGGCCTTATCCACGCCGTTCCAGAGGGCTCCCAGAATGAGCGGCCGCTCCGGGTCGCCCTGTTCGAAGGCGACCAGCACTTCATCGCCCTTCTCGGGCATGAACATGAAGCCGCGGCCGGCGCCGGCGGAAGGCGTGGCCATGCGCGCCCAACTGGTTTCGCCGTCGGTCTGCCAGGGGAAGCGTACCTTGACGCGGCCCATGGCGCGGCGGTCGTTGTGGTCCACGACGCGGGCCGGGGTGACGCCGGCGACGGGTTGGGGACGCGGCTGCCGGGCGGCGACCCAGTGTTTCCAGGGCGTACACCAGAACTCGTTCTCGTAACCGAGCGCTTCGCCCTTCCAGCGATGCACGACCTTGGTGACGCCGTACTCGCCGCGCGCGTCCAGAGCGCCCTCGATGCTCACCAGGTTGCCCGCCCGCAGCTCGTGGCTGCGGCTGCGGCCCTGGCCGGTGACGCGCCCGCCGATGGAGCGGGCGCTCTCTTTCTGGAGCATGGCCTGGTACTCCTCCGGGGTGGAGGCGCGGGTGTCCCACCAGACAGAGCCGGAGGGCAGGCGCCGGCGCGAGCCGCGCTCCACGGCCTGGGCGAGCCGGCGGCTGCCCTCCAGAAACTCGGCGTCTTTGCGCACGCCGCGATAGTTCTGGCTGCGCATCTTGCGGGGGTTGTAATGGGTGCCGTTAAAGCCCGGCTGGCCCAGTTTCCCCTCCACCCGGAAGTGCAGCAGGCCCCGTTCCTCGCGCCAGCCCAGCCGCGTGCCCGGCTGGAAGCGGTCCCGGATCTGGATGCCGCTCCAGGAGGGCCGTATCCAGCAATCGTAATCGTCGGCGATCCGCCGCAGGAAATCGAAATCGGATTCGCCCCACTGGACGTAGTTCTTCGGAGAACGCTGGGGACACTGCACGTCGACCTTCAGGCGATCGTCGGCGGCCAGCGCCTGGGCCACTTCGGGGAGGGTCTTCTTGCGGAAATAGGCCTGCTGGGGCGTGACCTCCAGCCGGTAGGAGCGGGTGACGGCGCAAAGCCGGGCGGTGTAGTTGCCGTAGATCTCGTAGTCGAGCGAGGCTTCCAGGATGAAGCCGTCGAACAGCACCTGCTGCCCTCCCTGCTCGTCGCGGGCGACCACGCGGAGACCCTCGGCGAGCAGGTCCTCCACCGGGAAGCGCTGGTCTTCCGTCTGGCGGCATTCCAGCCGGCACCACCAGTGCTCGTTGAGCTCCTGGGTCACCTCTACTTCCCGCAGCACGACGCCCGGACTCCACTGGTCGAGCGGCTTGCCGCCGGCGAGGATTTCGACAACTGCGGGCCGGCTGGAGGTCACGGAATCAGCTCCCCTTCCAAGACGATGGCCCAGATGCGGCGCTGGCCGCCCGGACCCATGTAAAATACTCCACCCGGTCAAACGTTGTCAAGAAAACAACAAATCGATCCAGAATGTTCTTGCGGTCGGCATCGCCCTCCCGCCCGGGCCGGTTCGTTCGGAGGGGCTTTGGCGGTCGTCAACTCCACGTCCCACACCAGCGCGTCCCGGCTGATCTCGTGCAGCGGTTTGACGTCCGCAAGACAAGTCTCAGGGAAGGAGTTCCCAATCGATGGCAACAGCCGACAAGCGGCGGTTCTCACTGCGCAGGATAAGCCGCCACTGGTTCTGCGCCGTGGGGGTCTCGATGACTCTCACGGCCCCCACATAGTCCGCGTCAAACACGTAGCGGGTGGCGCGGCCGCCGTTGCGCCCGCTGGGAGCCTCGTTGACCCCGTGGAGCGCGGCATCCGGCACATACACTTTGGCCCCCTTGTCGGATAACTCGCCCGGCCAAACCCGCCTGATCCGCACCGCCGCCCGAGGAAAACGCCCGCTCAACGAGAGGGCCGGGCTATGAATATCAATAGTCACTGTCTGGCCTTTGGCCAACGGGCCGGTCCAGAAGACGCGGCCGGCCGTGGGGCCGGCGGGGGCCGGCTTGGTCTTCGCCGGTTCGGCCGGGGCGGGGGACGGGGGCGGGGCCTCGACTTTGGGCGCGGCCGCAGGGTTCGCTACCGGCGGCGGAGTTTCGGCTCTGGGCGGGGTTCCCAACGGGGAGATCGGTCGCTCGACTTTCGGCGCGGCCGCCGAGGGCTGGGGCCGCGCGGCCGCAGGGTTCGCTACCGGCGGCGGAGTTTCGCCTCTGGGCGGGGTCCCCAACGGGGAGATCGGTCGCTCGACTTTCGGCGCGGGCGCCGGCGGTTCGGGCCTGACGGCCAAGGGGTTCGGTGCAGGCAAGGCAGCCTCGGCCCTGGGCGGGGTCTCCCCCTTGGAGGGCGGTCGCTCGACCTGCGCTAAAGGCGCCGGCAGTTCGGTTCTCGCGGTCCAGCGGTTTGGTACGGGCTTCGGCGTCTCGGTCCGGGGCGGAGCCACTTTCGGCGCGGTCGCCGGCGCCGGCTTTGCGGGCGTGGTGGGCGAAGCGGCCGGAGGCGGGGCGGTCTCCCGCCGCGGCTGGGACGGCGCCGGGACCACCGCCGGGGGAACGACAGCGGCCGGCGGCGGAGGGCGCCGGGGAGCCGGCTCCAGCTCTGCCGGGCGCTGGAGCTCGGCCGATCCAGGGCGCACCGTCGCCTCCCGCCGCGATATCGTGGTGTAAGCCAGCAACCCCGCCAGCACCACCACCAGCGTCCCCAGGATGTAGACCAGCGGGTGAGTGGCCGGCGGGGCCTCCGGCCGAGGCGGCGCGGGGAGCGGCAACGGGGCGGGCGGAGTTTCGCGCGGCCCCGCCAAGTCGATCGGGGCGGCTTGGCTTACCAGCACTTCCGGCGCAAACTCCGGCTCATAAGCAGACATTGCCACAGTAGATAAGCGCTTAATCCTCGTTCGCCCGGCCCCGCTCGCGTTCCACCCCGACGTTGCCTCGCAAGCCTCCCGCAGCGCGCCCACGAATGCGGCGCAGGACTCAAACCGGTCGGCCGCCGCCTTCGCCAGCGCCCGGTTCAGCACCGCTGCCACCCCCGGGCTCAGTTCGGCGTTGTACTCCAGCAGCGGCGCGGGATCCTTGTGCAGGATCCGGTAAAACAGCGTGGTCAGGGTGTCGGCGGCGAACGGCCGCACGCCGGCCAGCGCCTCGTAGGCGATCACGGCCAGCGAGAACTGGTCGGCCCGGCCGTTCATCGGCTCGCCCTGAATCTGCTCGGGCGACATGTAGTGCGGCGTCCCCAGCACCAAGCCCGATTGCGTCGACTTCTTGGCCGCGAAAAACTTGGCCACTCCGAAGTCGGTGATCTTCACCACGCCGTCGGCCCGAATCATGATATTGGCGGGCTTGATGTCCCGGTGCACCACGCCCTGAGAATGGGCGTAATCCAGGGCCTCGGCCGCTTGGCGAAGCGCGTCGACCAGGCCGCCCTGGCGCGGCGCGGCATCGCGGTCCAGAAGGTCCTCCAAAGTGGCGCCATCGACGAACTCCATGGCCACAAAGGCTTGCTCTCCCTCCTCCCCCACCTGATAGATAGTAACAATGCCTGGATGGGACAGACTGCCGGCCGCCCGCGCCTCGGCGAACAGACGCTGGCGCAGAAAGGCTCGCTCCCGGGAGTCGCTGAACTCCTGAAGCTGGATGATCTTGACGGCTACCGGCCGTCCGATCAGCGGGTCGACGCCGCGAAATACCACCCCCATGGCCCCCCGCCCCACTTCCGCCACGATCTGATACTGGCCGATGCGCTCCACGCAGCCAGTGTAACTCACGGCGCCAGGGCCATGGTGACCGTGTTGCTGTCTCTCCCACCCAGCCGCATCCCCACCGCCAGGTAGTGTCCTATTAGCGGACCGGATTTCCGAGGAGCCAGGAAAGCATCGAGGTTACCCCCCCCAGCAACACGCTAATAGGACACTACCCACCGCCACGCGGCCCCGGGGAGACTTCCTGCGGCGCCCTGGCATTCACCTGGCACACCCCCACCAGCCCCGGCGCCGGCCCCGAGTACAACACCTCCGCCGCCACTCCCCCCATCGTAACGACCGGCGTCTCCACGGTCCGATCCCCGGCCGGTCTCCCTAGATCTCTACCGCCTCTCCCCGTCTCGCCGGCCGCCCTTCTCCAGCCAGTTGTGCCGTTCCCGCGATCAGGATGGCCCCCTGTCCCTGCCCCTCCTGACCCAGCGCGAAGATCCCGGGTGAGGAAGCCACCCGCTTCACCGGCAGGGCCGCGCTCTCCACGCCCGTCCCCAGCTCCGGCGGCAAAAATAGATTAACCTGTCCCGGACTCACATAAACCAGCGGCCATGCCGCCCCGCCCGCCTTCACCGCCACGGTACGCCCCACCAACTGCAACCGATCCGACCCCGGGTCGTACGCGAAGGTTTCCCCGTTCAGCGCGCCCAAGCCTCCCAACAAGTACAGCTTCCCTCCCGCCGCCGGCCACGTTGCCATGATCCGCCCCCGCCACCGGTCCAGGGCGCGCCCCGCCTCCACCGGTCCGCCGCAGGGTCATACAGGAACAGCGCGTTGGCCGACCCGGCCTCCGTCAGCCCGCACACGGCTACACCTTCCCGTCGATCGCCGCCGCCGGCACCTCCGTGGCTTCCAGCGGGTAATTCGCCCGCCGCTCCCGCCCCCCCTGCCCGCTCGACACCCCAGGTAACCCCAGCCAGCCAGACTGTCTTCATAGCCGTCCTCTGGCCCTCCACCGGCCACTGGCCACTCTCTCACACTATTGTCGTTCCTCCGGTGCGCCGATTCCTTACAGAGAGGTGCCAGAAACAACCCATAAGGTGATCCGCATCGCCCTGGCGGACGAGCATACCCTGTTTCGCGCCGGTCTGCGGAGACTTCTGGCCTCCGAGGCCGACTTCGAAGTGGTGGCCGAATCCCCGGGCGGCCACGATGTCTTCCCCCTGCTGCAAAGCGTCCACCCGGATATCCTGCTGCTCGACCTCCAAATGCCCGGCATCGACGGCCTGGAAGTCCTGCGGGAGTTGCACCACGCCGCTCCCGATACGCGTATCCTCGTTCTCACCGCCTCCGAGAACGAGCAGGACCTGGCCCAAGCCATGAAGGTCGGCGCCTCCGGCGTGGTGCTGAAGACGAGCGGCACCGAGTTGCTCATGCAGGCCATCCGCAAGGTGTGCGAGGGTGAAATCTGGCTCGATGGGCGTGTCACCGCCAACGTCATCCGCCAACTCGCCGACTCCCGCGAGTCCGGCGCCCGCGGCTCCGGCGAGCCCGGCGGTCTCACCCCTCGCGAACGCGAGATCGCCGCCCTGGTCGGTCAGGGCTACAAATACCGCGAGATCGCCGAAATGCTTTCCATCTCCGAGCAGACCGTCAAGAACCACCTCCGCAACATGTTCCACAAGCTCGGCGTCTCCGACCGTCTCCAGTTGGCCCTCTACGCCATCCACCATAATCTATGAGGAATAACCCCACCATCCTTGTAGTCGACGACGACCCCGCCGACCAATTCCTGGTGCAGGAAGCCATGCGCACCGCCAACCTGCACTACGACCTCCGGCTTGTCTCCGATGGAGATGAGGCTATCGAATACCTCTACCATCGCGGCCGCTACACCGACGGCCACAAGGCCCCCCGCCCCGACCTGATTCTCCTCGATCTCAACATGCCCCGCCTGAACGGGCGCCAGGTCGCCCGCGCCATCAAATCCGACCCCAATTTCCGGGCCATCCCCATTGTCATCCTCACCACCAGCCGTCTCGACCAGGACGTGGAGGAACTCTACCACGCAGGCGTCAATTCCTACATCCAGAAACCGGCCAATTTCGACGAATTCACGGAAGCGCTACGCGACCTCGCCGCTTACTGGCTGGGCCGCGCCACGCTGCCCGTGGGCCACCGTTAGGCATCGTTCTGTCTTTCTTGTTTACCCGGAGCATTTTCTTCATTGAAGGATGAGCCTGAAGGACGGGAGGGCTCATGAGTTGCGAGGACTCCTTTCTTAGATTCGTTTTTGGGAGAGGAAAGTCGTCGTCGAGGCTGTGGGAATGTGGGAATCGCGCAGCGATTTCCAAGGGCGGCGGGAAAGGAGGGAAACCTGCTGTTGGTTTTCCTCGTTTTCCACCGCCCGTCATTTCCACAGCCCTTCGCCTGTGGTTAAGCACTTCGTTTCTCCGGCTGAAAGCTGGCAAACAGCTTTTACTTGGCTTGCCGCATGGTGCGTGCGGCTTCGGTGTCGTTGGCGGCTTGAGCGATCCGACCGAGGGCCTGCGCTCGATCCGGGCTTAAGATAGCTCGCCGCCCAAAAACCGGGCGGCGGGTGATACCGCAGTCGTCGGGCGCCAGGGAGCGCTGCCTTTCCCGAGAGTGTACAACGGGTTCTGGGGCATCTCGGAGGAGAGCGAATTCCCCGGCTCTCGGAGACTGGATGCGAAACTAATGCGAACTCTTCAAGGGTCTTAGGCGTCTTCAAGTGATTCGGTGTTGCGGATCCTCCAGTCTTAGAGTAACCTCCTATGCAGACCCGAGAAACCGAAATCGCGGGTCAATCTTCTTCACAACAAGGTGTGCGCATGAAAATGAATACCATTAAGTTTCTTGGAGTGCTCGCCATATCAGCACTGTCTCTCCTGTGCAGCAATCAGTGCCAAGCTCAGGCTCTGACACTGACGCTCGTACAAGCCAGCTTAGACAATGTTGATGACTCTCCAGGACGTTGGCAGCATGAAGGGGGGCAGGTTTTCTGCAGCAATGGGACGCATATCGCCAACTATGCGGCGCACCGGCGAGTGACTTTCTCCGGAACCTCGGCGCAGAACACAGCCATGTTGACGCTCACGCTGTTCTTTCTTGGCGAGCTCCCACCCCAGAATATAACCTTACAAGGGGCCCACGACTTTAGCAGTGGTGCCTACATCGGGAGCGTCAGCGCGGCCTCCGCCCAGTTTACGAAGGTTCGTGGCGAAACCTTCTCCGGTCAGACAGCCCTAGGTACGTTGACGATAGACAACTTGGGGAAAGCGGGTATCAACCCTTGCAAGTAGAGCCGAAGGCCACTTAACCGCTGAACTTTTCGTGGCGATCACGAGAGGGCATCCTTGGCGCCTGGGGGTCGTATGCCTGCGCGTTCCTTCTGGCTTCTGCCTGCTGTCTTAGTGTCGCCTTGTGTATCCGCTTGACAAACCCCCCCGGCGGTGGTGTAATTGAAAGGCGCGCCCGGCATGCCGCTGGGACTCGCAAAAGGGGCTGTGAGCCGGTTTCTCAGGACGTCCAGACGGCAATGGTGCACTCGCACATTGAACCTCTGCCGGCGGAGTGCCGACGGCGCCGGTCGGAGGAAGAGGAAGTCAAGAGAAAATCAGGAGTTGCGATCACGGCTCTCTCACCTGAATCGCCGCCTGACCAAGGAAAGCAGGAGGAGCCAAGATGAGGTGGTCGGACGAATACGCCACCGGCCTGGAGCGCATCGACGATCAGCACAAGATGATCTTTAGGATGGCGGAGGACTTCCGGGCCGCCCTTAACGTGGGACAGGGAGAGCGGGTTTATGGCGGGCTGCTGCAATCCCTAGACCGTTACATCCTTAGCCACTTCGGCTTCGAGGAAGAGTGCATGGACCGATACCACTGCCCGGCGGCCCAGGGGAACAGGGAGGCGCACGCGAGGTTCGCTGAAGTCCTGGCTGGGTTCCGGCAGCGCTACCAGGTGAGCGGCTTCGACCCGGTGGACGCTCGCAACTTCGTGGACACCGTCGACCAGTGGTTGGCTGACCACATCTGTGGCATTGACGTGCATCTCAAGCCATGCGTGGAGAAGTCCCAAGGAGGGGAGCAAAAATAACAACTCCCTAGTGCGGCAAAGCCGCACGTTTCTTTGCCGCCGGCCGGTGATGGGGGCAATGCGAAGGACAGGGTCAGGCCTGCCATTGTGCGGCGTGGCTGCTCAGTGATTCCACCCCTCCGTTGTCTGCCCCAACTCAAACGCGTGCTGGGCACGGACACCGCTCTCACCGTGTACGGTGCCGGCTACACTCATCGGGGCCGCTTTTAGGTGCTGTCCGGCTGTGGTCGCACGAAGCGGTCGGTCTGGTTCTTTCTAGCCCGGGGCAGAAATGAGACCTGGCAAATTTGCCGGGATGGCGTGCGCCCGCAAATTTGCGGTCGATAGGTCCCGCAGAATCAGCGACTTGAGCGCTAGGGTGCAAATTTGCACCACGTGACTCCAGGGCGCTTTTTCCACGGGCTGCCGTCAACGCCGCCGGGCCGAGATGACCCCCGTGTTCAACCCGATCGTGCTCAAGCCCCCGAAAAACCGGGCGTGCTCGATCTTCATGCACCGGTCCATCACCACCTCCAGGCCGGCCGCCCGCGCCCGCTCCGCCGCCTCGTCGTGAATCACCCCCAACTGCATCCAGATGACTTTCGCCCCCACCGCCACCGCCTCGTCCACGATCGCCGGCACGGCGGACCGCTCCCGGAAAATATCCACCACCTCCACCGGCCCGGGCGCCTCCTGTAGGGTGGGATAACACCGCATCCCGAGGACCTGTGTCTCCCGCGGATTGACCGGAATCACCTCGTACCCCTCCGCCCGCAGATAAATCGCCGCGAAATGACTCGGCCGGAACGGATTGGACGACAACCCCACCATGGCAATGCGCCGGTATTTCTCCAGAATCTGCAGCCGCTGGTACGCCGTGGTGGCGAAGCGGCTCTGGTTCACCGGCGAGCCGGCCGCCACCCCATCGGCCGGCAGGATCGGACAGGCGAAGACTCTCATCGCCCGGAAGCCTCGAGGGCCTGGTCCAGGTCCCACAGGATATCTTCAATATCTTCCAGTCCCACAGAGAGCCGGATCAGGTCGCCGGTCACCCCGCAGGCGATCTTCTCCTCGTCGCTCAACTGCTGGTGCGTGGTGGAGGCGGGATGGATCACCAGGCTCTTGGCGTCCCCGACGTTGGCCAGATGCGAGAAAAGCTGGAGCGACTCGATGAACCTCCGGCCCGCGGCCATCCCGCCCCGTATGCCAAACGTGAAGATCGCCCCGCACCCCCGCGGCAGATACTTCCGGCCCAGCTCGTGGTAGGGACTCGACGGCAGGGCAGGATGATTCACCCAGGCCACCGCCGGATGCCCCGCCAAGAACTCAGCCGCCGCCCGCGCGTTCGCGGTATGCCGCTCCATCCGTAATCCCAGCGTCTCCAGGCCCTGCAGGAACAGGAAGGCGTTGAAGGGGCTCATCGCCGGACCGAAGTCGCGCAACCCCTCCACCCGCGCCTTCATGATGAAGGCGAAGTCCCCGAAGGTCTCGTAGAACCGGATCCCGTGATACCCCTTGCTGGGCTCCAGCAACTGCGGGAACGCGCCCCGGTCCCACGGAAACCGCCCGCTGTCGACAATCACGCCGCCGATCGACGTCCCATGACCCCCGATGAACTTCGTGGCCGAGTGCAGCACGATGTCGGCTCCGTGCTCGATCGGCCGGCACAGGTAGGGCGAAGCGAACGTATTGTCAATGACCAAGGGAATCCCGGCCTCATGCGCGATCGCCGCCACCGGCTCGATATCCAGGACGTTCATCCGAGGATTGGCGATGGTCTCCCCATACAGCAACCGCGTTCGCGGGGTCAGGGCGCGCCGGAAGTTTTCCGGATCGTCGGGATCGACAAACACGGTGTGGATCCCCAGCCGGCGGAAGCTGACATCAAACTGGGTATACGTCCCTCCATACAGGGTGCTGGCCGCCACCATCTCATCGCCCGCCTGCAGCAGGCTCGTCACCGCGATAAACTGCGCCGCCTGCCCGCTCGACATCCCCAGCGCCCCCACCCCCCGCTCGAGCGCCGCCATCCGCTCCTCAAAGACGGCGGTGGTGGGGTTCATGATCCGCGTGTAGATGTTCCCGAACCGCTGCAGGTTGAACAGGCTGGCGGCGTGCTCGGTATCCTCGAAGACGTACGAGGTGGTCTGGTAGATCGGCACCGCGCGCGCCCCGGTGGCGGGGTCCGGCCGCTGCCCGGCGTGCAGCGCCCGCGTGTGGAAACCAAACACGTGGTCCTCTGGCATTCCTTCTTAGCCTATCAGACCCGCGTTATACCGGGTCTGATGAAGCCGGCTGTCTGGGGCTCCCAGGCCAAAGAACTCTACGACCAGGACTTCTTCGAGGGGACCGTCCGCAATGCCGAACTGCTCCGTTCCGGCCGTCTGGACGAGGTTGACCTCGAACATATCGCCGAGGAGTTGGAGGACCTGGGAAGAGCGAGCGACGGGAACTGGAAAGCCGCTTGGAAGTCCTGTTGGCCCATCTGCTGAAGTGGAGTTGCCAGCCCACTCGTCGCAGTCGCAGTGGGAAGGCGACGATCCGAGTACAGCGAACAGCTTTACTTCGTCTGTTGTCAGACATGCCCAGCCTGCGGAATCACTGGCGGCGGAACTTGACGGAGATTTACCCGCTGGGCATCCAAGGAGCCATTTCCGAAACCGACCTGCCGGACGACGCTTTCCCCGCCACCTGCCCCTTCACCGCCGACCAGATCCTCGATCCCGATTTCTTTCCTGAGTAGCGCCCCACTACCCCAGCACCTTCTCCTTCGAGTAACACACCGATTCCAGGTTGCACCTGCCGCACGCCGGCTTCCGCGCGTCGCATACTTGCCGCCCATGATGAATGATCTGGTGCGAAAACTCGATCCACTTCTCCGGCGGCAGAATCTTCATCAGATCCCGCTCGATCTTCACCGGATCTTTCTCCTTGGTCAGATCCAGCCGCCGCGCGATCCGCTGGACGTGCGTATCCACCACCACTCCGGTCGCCTTCCCGTACCACGAACCCAGCACTACATTGGCCGTCTTCCGCGCCGCCCCAGGAATGGTGAGCATCTCCTCCATCGTCTGCGGCACCTGGCCCCCGTAATCCGCCAGGACCTTCTTGGCCGCCCCGATCAGCGACTTGGACTTGTTCCGGTAAAACCCCGTCGACTGAATGTCCTTCTCCAACACCACCTGCCGCACCGCCGCCATATCCTGGATCGTCGGATACTTCCGGAATAGCCCCGGCGTGACCAGGTTCACCCGCTTATCCGTACACTGCGCCGACAGGATCGTAGCCACCAGCAACTGCCAGGCATCCTTATGCTCCAGCGCGCACTTGACGTTCGGATACGCCTGGTCCAGCCGGCGGAGGATCTCCTCGAGGCGCGCCTTTCTCTCGGCAGTAGTCCGCGGTTTGGGCATGGAGTTATTATAGGAGGGATGCAAATCGCCACCCTGGTATCGCGCGAGGAGTACCTCGCCACCAGCTACCGCCCAGACTGCGACTACCTGGAAGGCGTTCTCTTGGAGCGTAACTTGGGAGAGTACGACCATGCCCGGCTGCAGGGCCTTCTGACCATCTACCTGGGAGCCCGCGAAAAGCAATGGCGGATCCGCGTGGTCCCCGAACAACGCGTTCAGGTCAAACCGCACCGCTTCCGCATCCCCGACGTCTGCGCCGTCAAAGCCGACGACCCCGTCGAGCAGATCTTTACGCACCCCCCATTCCTCTGCGTCGAGATCCTCTCCAAAGACGACCGCATGAGCGAAATGCAGGAGCGCATTGACGACTACCGCGCCTTTGGCGTGCCTTACGTCTGGCTCCTCGATCCCCGCACCAAGCGAGCCTACGTCTACAGCGACTCCGGCATCGAAGAGGTCAAAGACGGCTTCCTCCGCACTCGGGATCCGGACATCGCCGTTCCCCTCCCCGAATTGTTCGAGTGAACCCTACCCAAACGGGCCAACGGATCGCTGCGTAGCTCGGTCACATTGACTTACCCATGAAACCAGCCTAAGATGAGCGGCTAAGGGCGGTCTCCTTCCTCATGATCGGCTCGACGCTCGACCACTACCGGATCGAATCGAAGCTGGGCGAAGGCGGCATGGGTGTGGTCTACAAGGCTCGCGACCTCTCCCTGGACCGCACGGTAGCGATCAAGGTCTTGCCCCCCGACAAGGTCGCTGACCCCGCCCGCAAACAGCGCTTCGTGCAGGAGGCCAAAGCGGCCAGCGCCTTGAACCACGCCAACATTGTGACTATCTACGACATTCGCTCCCAGGACGGGGTCGACTTCATCGTGATGGAGTGCATCGAGGGAAAGACGCTCGACGAACTGATTCCTGGCAAAGGCCTCCATCCTGCGCAGGCCCTGAAGTACGCAGTGCAAATCGCGGATGGTCTGGCCAATGCTCACGGCGCCGGCATCCTGCATCGCGACCTGAAGCCTACGAACGTGATGGTCAGCGAAGAAGGGCGGGTGAAAATCCTCGACTTCGGCTTGGCCAAGCTGCTGGAGCCGGCGGAATCCTCGGCTGAAGACCCTACCCGCACCGCGCGACCCCCGACCCAGGAGGGGACCGTGCTGGGCACCGCCGCCTACATGTCTCCCGAGCAGGCGGAGGCGCGCAAGCTCGACGGGCGCTCCGATATCTTCAGCTTCGGCTCGGTGCTCTACGAGATGGTCACCGGCCGCAAGCCGTTCACCGGGGATTCGCGGCTCTCGGTGATGTCGAAGATTCTGAACGAGAATCCGAAGCCGCCGACCGAGGTTAGCGCGACGATTCCGGCGGACCTGGAGAAGATTATCGCGCGCTGCTTGCGGAAGGATCCGGCCCGTCGTTTTCAGAACATCGCGGATGTGAAGGTGGCGCTGGAGGACGTGCAGGAGGAGTCGGCCTCCGGCCAGCAGGCTGTCGCGACTCGGGCCCCCTTACGGTGGCGATGGGCCTGGGCCGCGCTGCTGCCGATCCTGGCGGGGGTGGGTTACCTCGGGTGGCGGGGGTGGCAAGCGTCGCAGCCCGCGGAGCCGCTGCGGGCCGTCGCGCTCACCACGTTTCCCGGCATTGAAAGGTATCCCTCCTTTTCCCCCGACGGCAACCACGTGGCGTTCACGTGGGACGGCCCCAAGCAGGACAATCCCGACATCTACGTCCAGATGATCGGCGCCGGCTCTCCCTTGCGGCTGACCACCGACGCGCGCGGAGACTACGACCCGGTGTGGTCGCCAGACGGCCGCTGGATCGCCTTCCTCCGCGGTGGTTCGCAAGCCGGCAAGAGCGAGTTGCGGCTGATTCCTCCGCTGGGCGGTCCAGACCGCCAACTGGCCGAGATCCGGGTACGCGAGGCACCCTACCCTCCTTACCTTGCCTGGTGTCCGGACAGCAACTGCCTGGTCGTCACGGATTCCCCGAGCGAGGGAAAGCCGGACGCCTTGTTCGTGGTTTCGCTCGAGACAGCGGAGAAAAAGCAGTTGACCAATCCGCAGCCCCCTGTCGGCGGCGACACCAACCCGGCGGCTTCTCCCGATGGCCGATCGCTGGTTTTCCGCCGGAACGTTGCAAACCTCGGTGAGCTTTACTGGCTTCCGCTGGGAAAGGGCCCGGCGTCAGGAGCGTCCGCTGCTCCCGCCGGCCTGACGCCCGGCGGCGAGCCCAGGCGCCTCACGCTTCCCGCCCTGGATGCCGCGCAACCGGCGTGGATGCCCGATGGCAAGGAGATTCTCTTTTCCGCCAAGGGAAGTCTTTGGAGGCTGGCCGTCGCAGGCGAAAAACCAGGCGAAACCCCGCCGACACGGCTTCCCTTCGTGGGCGAGGATGGGTTGATGCCGGTGGTTTCACGCCCTCAGCCCGGCAGGCCGTCTCGGCTGGTCTACGTTCGCAGCTTGCGCGACGTTAACATTTGGCGCGTCGAGACCTCCGCTCCCGGGGCGCCCGCCTCGTCTCCGCCGGTCGTCGCTATCTCCGCCACGCGAATCGACTTCGACGCCCAGTTTTCCCCCGACGGCCGCCGGGTCGCTTTTGGGTCGAGTCGCTCGGGAGAACGGGAGGCTTGGCTCGCCGATCCCGATGGCTCTAATTCCGTACAGCTCACGTCCCTGGGTGCTCCAGACACGGGCACCCCTGCCTGGTCTCCCGACGGCCAGAGGATTGCGTTCGATTCCAATCTCGAAGGGCAAGTGGAGATCTATGTGATCTCCGCTTCGGGCGGCAAGCCTCGTCGCCTCACGTTTCACCCGGCCAACGACCTTGTCCCCAGCTTCTCCCGGGACGGCCAGTGGATCTATTTCGGCTCGAACCGAACCGGAGCATATCAGATTTGGAAGATCCCGGCCTCGGGCGGAGAGGCCGTCCAGGTGACGCACAACGGCGGGTTCGTGGCCTTCGAGTCGCCGGATGGCGCCTATGTCTACTACAATCAGACTGCGGGTTCGCCGAGTGCCCTGTGGCGCCTCCCGACCTCTGGTGGCCAGCCCGTCAAGATACTGGAGGGAGTCGTTTCCCGGGCCTTCTCGGTGATCAAAAGCGGCATCTACTACGTCGACCAGCCCGCGGGCGAAGCCCGACTTCAATTCTTCGACTTCTCCACCGGCCGGTCCTCGACTGTGGCTCGTAACCTCGGTCGGACTGCGTCCGGTCTGTCCGCCTCTCCAGACGGCCACACGATCCTCTATTCCCGGACGGACTCCTCCGTCGACGACCTGATGCTGGTGGAAAACTTCCGGTGAGGCCGGCGACTACCCCAGGCTGGCGATCATCCCATCAACCGACTGGTGGATGCAGGTGAAGATCGGCGTATCCCGCTGCGTGTACCGGCTGGCGTCGGTCTCCCGCAGCTCCATAACCAGGTCCACGAAGTCCTCCGGGTAGTCGCTCTCGAAGGCCACCACGAACTCCTGGTCGTCGAGGCCAAACGAGTACGTCGTATTCAGCTTCACCCGCGGGTACTTGTGTCCCACGGCGATGTGCTCGTTCATCATGCCCTGGCGCGCCGGCATGTTTAACCGGTACCAGTCCCTTTGCTTGACGAAAGGATAGATGAAGAGATACTTGTGCTTTCCCGGAACGAGCGTGCCCCGCGAGTCGGCCTGGCCCTCGTGGACGTGCTCCATGACGTAAGTGGACCGCTTGGTCATCGACAGGAAGCTGTGCGAGGTCCGCAGGTACTTCCCCAGGCCCGTACTCGACATCTCGGTCGACATCTGCTGCAGGTCTTCGAGCGTGTAGCAGATCCGCCACAAGAGGATGTCCGCATCGGCCCGGAGTCCCACCATCGTGTAGGGCAGAATCCACATCTCTCCCGGCCGCAGCCATCCCGTCAGCGCGCGGCACAGCTCTTCCCGATCCTTCTGCTTCTGCTCCTCCGGCAGCACGCGCCACGCCGGATCCAGCTTGTACGCCGTGAAAGCCACCATCTGACGGCGCGGAGAATCGTTGGTCTGCGACATAATCAAATCTTATCATGATCGGATTGGGCGCCATTCTCCTGTTGGTCGTCGCCGTCTACGGCCAGACCGTCGCTTTCCCGTTTCACTTCGACGACTACGCCCTCCTCGCCGATCCCGTCCTCACCTCCCCGGACGGCTGGTGGCAGGTCTTCCGCTTCGACCAAACCCGTCCCCTGACCTGGCTCAGTTTCTGGCTGAACTACCGCCTCGGGGCTACCAACCCCTGGACCTACCATGCCCTCAACGTGGCACTTCACCTGGCCGCCACGGCCGCGG
>JBGOUV010000520.1:0-3889 GCA_041477815.1 Terriglobia bacterium
CGCTCGGTGGAGGCGGCGGGGCCGGAGGCGCGCTGGTGTCGGTGGGCACGCCGCCGCCACTGCCAGGAGCATTGCCACCGGCCGGACCGCGTCCGCCGGTCCGTCGCGGCAGGCTGTAAAGCGTGTCGCGAACGGCGGCCGCCACCTTAGCCGCGACGCCTGCTTTGTTCACACCGGCCTGGGCCAGGGGCGCGTTCGGAAACACCCGCAGGTACTCGCCCGGCGCCACCATCACCGGCTTGGCAGTAGGGAGCAAGCGGTGCTCCACCGCCACCAGTCCTTCGACCACCGAGACGGCGGTGACCGTATCCGGCTCCACGCTCACCTCGAACACCGTCCCCCGCACCGAGATGACGGCGGTGGGCGAATGCACGCGATAGTTGTTGGGGCGTCCCCCGTAATGCTGGATGTAGACCTTGACCTTACCCAGGAAAACCTCGACCAGGTCCCGCAGGTTCCCCGGATTGGCGCGGAAGACCACCCGCGAGTCGGGGAAGACTTCGAAGGAGCTGCCGTCGGAGATCTGCAACTGGGCGTAGCCATCGACGCCGGTTTCGATGATCTCGCCTACCCGGACGGTGTTACCCGCAAACAGGGCCCATTTTTCGGACGTACGCAGCAGCGACACCCGTCCCTGGGCGACCATGACCTTGGCGGCGGCGGCCGGATCCTGGGCCGGGGCCCACGAGGCACACGCCGCCAGCAGTCCCAGCACCAGGGCCGCCTTCCGCCGTCGATGGTTTCCTGACACCACCATGGCTACTGCCTAAGCAAGTACCGTTCCTAACGTCCTCGGGTCTTGAAGTGGTGAAAACTCAGCGTTTCCACCACTTTCCGTTTCGTTTCTGCGCTATTATCGTAGTCATGAGCACCCGGACCTGTGTCGATCCTACACAGTGTGGGAACGGCGATACAATGCCGGGGCACACAACTACTGCGCTCTCTGAAAGCCTATCGCAATGGCGTTACAGATGCAAGGGTTAGGAGCAGGAAATTGATGCGCGCGCTGCCGGCAGTGGGGATCCTGCTCCTCGCCGCGCCCGGACTGCTCCCGGGCCAGGAGGAGACACCCGCCGTCCGCGCGCTGGCCTGGCAAGCGGCGGGGGCCCGCACGGTCGAGTTGGATCTGGCCGGACCGGCCGGCGGGGCCCTGGCCGACACCTTCTTCTCCCCGGACGGCGCCCGGCTGTACGCCCGCACGGCCCGCGGAGACACCTGGGTCACCGAGGATCTCGGCGATTCGTGGCGGCGGCTGGATTCACGGGTCGAGCCGGCCCGTCCACCGGAGCCGGCGGCAGTGGCGGGCCTGCCTCCCGGCGAGGCGGCGGCCACCGTCCTGCGTCACCCCTACGACTCCCGCTACGTCTTCGCCCTGGGGGAGAACCTGCACCGTTCCGGCGATCAGGGCCGGACCTGGGTAAACCTTACCGCCGACGCGCTCGGCTCGATTATCGGCGGCGGCCAGCGGGCGATCGCCTTTTCGCCCGCCGACCCCGATGTGCTGCTGGTAGCCAACTCCCGCGGGCTGTGGCGATCGGTGGACGGGGGCCTCTCCTGGACCAGCCTGAACCTGAATCTCCCCAATCTGCCGCCGGCCCGTATCGGACGTCCGGGAGAGGGGGCCACGCGGGTGTTCCTGCGCGGCGTGGGTCCGGCCGAAGGGAACTCCGCCGGCCTCTGGCAACCCACCCAGGACCCCGCCGCGGAAGCGTGGCTGCAGGCGGTCGGCTCCTTGCCGCCCTCCGACCAGCGCCGCTCGTCGCCCTGGCCGCTGGAGATGCCGGCCGGGTGGGTCGCCTCTTACCGCGTGTGGCGTTCCGGCGAACCGATTTCACCCGACCTGACCTTCTGCGCCAGCAGCGCCTGCGCCGAGCCCGACCGCCATTATGTGAGCGCCTTCGCCGGCTCCGGCGACCCCCAGCCTCGCTACTACGCCGGCACGAGCGACGGACACCTCTGGATCTCTCCCGACGGTGGCCGGACGTGGCAGCCGCCCCAGCAGGGCTTTGGCGCCAACTCCAACCCGGTGACCGCCCTGTGGGTGGATCCACGCAACCCCTTCGTGGCTGTGGCGGCGCTGGGCGGCCGGAACGCGGCGCGGGTCTTTCGCACCACCAACGGCGGCCTGTTCTGGGACGATCTGACCAGCAACCTGCCCGAAGCGCCGGTCCACGCCGTCAGTGCTAACGGCGAGACCGGTTCGCTCTATGTGGCCACGGACGTCGGCGTGTTCCACACCCGCGCCGATCTGCGTAACCCCGGACCCGCCACCGGCTGGACCCGCCTGGCCGGCAACCTCCCCAGCGCCCCTATCGAAGACCTGCGGCTCGATCCGGTCACCGGAACGCTCTACGCGGCGGTGTCCGGCTACGGCCTCTACCGCACCACGGCGCCGGACGCGACCGACACCCTGCGGGTCCTGAACGCCGCCGACCTTACCGCCCGTGCTGCCGCGCCGGGTGGGTTGCTCACCGTGCTCGGCGCCGCGGTCACCGCCGCCCGGGCCGGCCCGCGGGATGCCCCGGTGCTGGCCTCCAGCCCGACCGAGTCCCAGATCCAGATCCCGTTTGAGGCCTCGGGCTCCACTTTGAGCCTGGCCCTGGACACGCAGCGCGGTCTGCGACGCGTCGGCCTTCCGCTGGAGGCGGTCTCCCCCGCCATCTTCCTGGATGCCGACGGTTCCCCCCTGGTCCTGGACGCCGCCGCCGGCGTGCTGCTGGATTCCAATCGCCCGGCCCGCGCCGGCAGCCAAATCCTGATCCTGGCCACCGGGCTGGGTCGCGTCCGTCCGGAATGGCCCACCGGGCTCCCAGCGCCGCTAGAGGATCCGCCCGCCACCATCGCCCCGGTAGCCGTCTACCTCAACGGCGCCCCGCTGCGGGTGCTGACTTCCACGCTGGCCGGCGGGTACATCGGCGTCTACATGGTGCGGGCCGAACTGCCCGCCATCGTCAATTCGGGCACCGCGGAGTTGACGGTAGTAGCAGCGGATAAGTCCAGTAACCGGGTACGAATCTACCTCGATCCAGGGATGTAGGGCCACTCTCCTGGGTGTGTTCCCCCACCCGAAGGCTCTCGCCCGTCGCGTAGGCGCAGCCTGCAAGTGCCTGTGCCGAAAGTCCTACGCCAGGTCGCCCCCACGCTTGGCCCTATATGTGCTTATGCGAATAGAGGGAGATCTCCATGGAACTGCACCGCACCTTTCGGGCTCTGGCCGATCCCACCCGGCTACGTCTCCTTAACCTCTTATTGAACGAACCGGAGTGCGTGTGTGACCTGGCGGCCATCCTCGGACTACCTCAACCGCTGATCTCACGGCACTTGGCCTACCTGCGCAGCGCCGGCTTGGTCCGCGACCGCCGGTCGGGCACGCGAGTGAACTACTCGGTTGCTCTCGATGGTGAGAACGCGCAGGCCTTGGCTATTTTCCTTCGCCACGCGTTCCAGGGGGAGCCGTTCGAGGAAGACCTGCAAACGTGCCGGCGTCAGACGGCCGGCCGCCTCGTGGTCTCAGGAGAAGCATCATGAAAATCAAGGTCTTACTATGCAATTGCAAAGGACTGTGCCCTTCGTTTAAGAGCAGCGACATGAACACGTTGCCGTTCCAGATCGAAAGCGAGCTGGACGTGCAATATACGATCCTCCATCCGCAGCTCTGCGGGCAAGGCGGCAACGAGGTTCTCGCCGACGCAATGAAGTCGGCGGACGAGGACACCTACATCCTGAGCGGCGCCTGCGCTCCCGAGGCCCAGGAGAAGCTGTTCAAGAAGCTGCGCCGCCTGACCGGCTTTCCGGCCGAGCGCTTTATCGCCGTGGACATTCGCGGAACCGATAACGAGGGCATTCTCAGCCGGCTCCAGCAGAAGGTCGAAGAAATCCTGGCGAAAGC
>JBGOUV010000106.1:0-17207 GCA_041477815.1 Terriglobia bacterium
AGGAAGAGCAGGGCCTTGAAGAAGGCGTGGGTGTAGAGGTGGAAGATTCCGACCCAGAACGCCCCCACGCCGCAGGCCAGGAACATGTAGCCGAGCTGGCTGACCGTGGAATACGCCAGCACGCGCTTGATGTCGTACTGGACCAGTCCGATGGAGGCCGCGAAGATCGCCGTCGCCGCGCCGATCACCGCCACCAGGCCCATTACCTCGGGCGCCTGCACGTAGATCGCGTTCGACCGCGCCACCATGTAGACGCCGGCCGTCACCATGGTCGCCGCGTGGATCAGGGCCGACACCGGCGTGGGACCTTCCATGGCGTCGGGCAGCCACACGTAGAGCGGGATCTGGGCCGACTTGCCCGTGGCTCCGATGAAGAGACAGAGGGCGATCAGGCCGATGTAGGGCGCGTGCTCGCTGGCCCGCAGGACCTCGTTGACCTTGGTGAACTGCACCGAGCCAAGGGCACTCCACAGGGTCAGCATCCCGATGATGAACGCCGCGTCACCGATGCGGTTGACCAGGAATGCCTTGTTGGCGGCGTCGGAAGCCGACTGGCGATGGAAGTAAAACCCGATCAAGAAGTAGCTGCACAACCCCACGCCCTCCCAGCCCACGAACAACAGGACGTAGTTGTTGGCCAGCACCAACATCAGCATGAAGAACACGAACAGGTTCAGGTAGCCGAAGAACCGGTAGTAGCCCCCGTCGTGGGCCATGTAGCCGACCGAGTAGACGTGGATCAGAAAGCCAACCCCGGTAACCACCAGGATCATCACCGAGCTGAGCGGATCGAGCAGGAAGCCCCAATGAGCGCCGATCGGGGGCAGCCAGTTGAAGACGATCACCTCGGCGCTCCGCCGCGCGGGCGGCAGTCCGGCCAGCTCCATCACTGCTCCCAGCGAGAACAGGAAGGCCACCAGCACCATACCCGGACACAGCAGGCTGATCAGCTTCTTGCCGCCGCCTTCCCCGTGTCCATGTCCGCCGGCACGTTGCGGGTCCAGCATCGGGCCGAACAGCAGCATCATCGCCGCCCCGAACAGGGGGAGCAGCGGAATCAGCCAAATGTGGGGGAGAAACGTGCCGCTCACCATTTCAGGATGTCCACCTCGTCGGCGTTGACCGTCTCTTTATTCCGGAACAGCGCGATCAGGATTCCCAGCCCCACAGCGGCCTCCGCCGCCGCGTCGGTGATGATGAAGATGGCGAACACCTGCCCGTTCACGTTGCCGAGCTGGTTCGAGAAGGCGACCAGGTTGATGTTGACGGCGTTGAGGATCAGCTCGATCGACATCAGGATGACCACGATATTCCGCCGGGTGAGGACGCCGATGGTGCCCACCGCCAGCAGCGCCGCGCTCAGAAAAACGTAGTGGTTGGTCGTGATTGCGGACATGGGATCAGATGCGCTTCTTGGCCATCACCACCGCCCCGATAATGGCCACCAGCAGCAGGATGGAGGCCAGCTCGAAGGGCAGCAAATACTGGGAAAACAAGACCCGGCTGATCTGCTCGGAGTTGCCCAAGCCGTCGGCGGCGCCCGCTGGGGTCGCCTGGGCCAGCTTGAACCGCCCCGCCCCCTCGGCCACGAACCACAACGCCTGCACGATCAGCACCACCACACAAGCCCCGGCGATCCATTTCTGGCTGTTGTACCGCTTCTCTTTGGCCGCCACATCCAGGTTCACCAGCATGATCACGAACAGGAACAGGACCATGATCCCGCCGACGTACAGGATGATCTGGACCCCGGCCATAAACTCCGCCCGCTGCAACAGATACAGTCCGGCCACCCCCAGCAGGCTGGTAATGAGCCAGATAGCGCTGTGGACCGGACTCCGGCGCGTAATCGCCAGGATCCCGCCCCCCAGCGTCAGCAGAGCGAACAAATAGAAGAGAACAACATCAAGCATAAAGAGTGTGCTGCCTATTACCTGGTACGTGACGCCTGAAACCTAGAACGTGTACCGCGTGGGCCGGGGCCCTTCCTCGAGCATCTGCCGGTCCCAAATCTGTCCTTCTCGCGTGTAGCTGGCCAGCTCGAAGTCCTGGGTCAGCTCCAGCGCGTCCACCGGGCAGGCGTCCTCACACAGTCCGCAGAACATGCATCGGGAAGTGTCGTAGGTAAAGGTAGTCAGTTCCTTGCGCCGGGTCTTCTCATTGCGCTCGCTCGCGACCACGATCAGGCGCTCCGGACAGGCCAGGGCGCACAGATTGCAGGCGATGCACAGCGTCTCGCCATTCTCCGGATTGATATTCAGCCGGGGCGCCCCGCGATACCGCTCGGCCACCTGCGGGCGCTCGGCCGGATACTGCTCCGTGTACACCAGCGACGGCCTCTGATTCCGGAACGTCACCCACAGCCCCTGAATCAGGTCGACCAGCAGAATGGTGCGCAGGAACTTCAGCATATTCTCTATTTTACCAGCAACACTATCCCGTTCACGAGCAGCGCTCCGATACCGATCGGGATCATGTACTTCCATCCGATCCTCATGAGCTGATCGTAGCGGAACCGCGGGAACGTCCCCCGGTACCAAATGAAACAGTAAAGGATAGCAGCTACCTTGAACAAAAACCAGAACACGCCGGACAATTTGACGTTGATGATGGGAACCAGGAACGCGGCCCCGACCAGCAACATGGCGCCGGTCAGGACGGCCATAACGGCCTTCTGAATGGAGAGCTTGGTCCGCACCACGCCCAGCCCGCAGAGGGCTCCGATCAGGAAGAAGAGCAGCGCCGGAAAAGCCATGTTCAGGGGCATCTCCAGCCAGGCCACGCTGGGAAAGGGCCGCAGCCATCCGCCCAGAAACAGCGTCGCCGCGATCGCCGAGACCACGAACATGTTCGAGTATTCGGCGAGGAAGTAGAGCGACCAGCGGAAGCCGCTGTACTCGGTGTGGAACCCGGCCACCAGCTCCGACTCCGCCTCCGGCAGGTCAAACGGCGCCCGGTTGGTCTCCGCCACCGCGCTGATCGAATACACCACCAGCGGCACCAGCATGAGTCCATAATTTTCGAAGGCGAACCAGATGTGCCGCTCCTGCTGGGCCAGGACGATCCCCTGCATGCTCAAGGTCCCGGCCACCATCAGGCCCGACACCAGGGCGAACCCCATCGCCACCTCGTAGCTCACCATCTGGGCCGCCGACCGCAGCGCCCCCAGCAGCGAATAGTGGCTGTTCGACGCCCAACCTCCCAGGATGATGCCCAGGATTCCCACCGACGACATGGAGAGGATCAGCAGCAGCCCGATGTTGACGTCGGCGATCTGGATTCCCGGACCCAGCGGTAGCACGGTGAACGCGGTCAGTCCGGTAACCGTCGATAGCACCGGCGCCAGCCAGAAGATCCACTTGTCGGCGGCAGTGGGGATGATGTCCTCTTTCAGCAGGAGCTTGACGGCGTCGGCGATGGGCTGGAGAAACCCGTAAGGCCCCACCCGCATGGGTCCCAGCCGCACCTGAAAGTCCGCCAGCACCTTCCGCTCGGCCAGGGTGATATATCCGGCCACCAGCGGAAACACGAGGATGATGATGGCCGTGAGCAGGATCGGCTGGAAGAGGGTATGGCTGACGATCGCTTCTAGCATAGGTACCTGCTGTGGGGCGGGCCCCCCGGCCCGCGCCGGGCTCCCTGGCCCGGCTCCCCGAGTTTCCGCAAACGCCCCCAGCCGGCCAGGGGGCCGGCTGGGGCCCAGGGGGGCCGCCCTACGGTTAGCATCACCGGTCCACCTCACCCAACACAATATCAATAGTGCCAATGATCGCAACGACGTCGGCCACCAGGGATCCGCGGCACATCCGGTCGAGCGACTGCAGGTTCACGAACGACGGGGGCCGCACCCGCACCCGGTAGGGCTGCGTCGAGTTGTCGCTCACCGCGAAATATCCCAGCTCGCCCTTGGGCGCCTCGATCGACACGTAGCACTCGCCCACCGGCGGCTTGATCACCTTGGGCACCTTGCCCATGATCGGCCCGCTCGGCAAGCCTTCCACGGCCTGCCGGACGATCCGTACCGACTGCCGCATCTCTTCCATCCGCACCATGTACCGGTCGAAGGTATCGGCGTTCTGGCCCGTGGGAATCTTGAAGTCGTACTTCTCGTAGCCGGAGTACGGCTGCGCCCGGCGCAGGTCCCACTCCAGGCCCGCCGCCCGGATGATCGGACCGGTGGCCCCCATCTCCTTGCAGTCCTCCACCGTCAGGATCCCCACGCCTTTGGTCCGCGCCACCCAGATGCGGTTGCCGGTGAGCAGCTCCTCGTATTCGTCCACCCGCGCCGGGAACATGTCGCAGAAGGCCAGGCAATCTTTCTCGAAGCCCTCGTAGGTCTCGTACTGCAGGCCCCCGATGCGGAAGGCGTGCGTGGTCAGCCGCGCCCCGCAGTACTTCTCGAAGATCTTCAACGCCTCTTCCCGCTCCCGAAAGCAGTAGAACACCGGCGTAATGGCCCCGATGTCGAGCGCGTGAGTCCCCAGCCACAACAGGTGGCTGGAGATCCGGTTCAGCTCGGTGAGGATCACCCGCACCGCCTGGGCCCGCTCCGGCGCTTCGACCGAGAGCAGCTTCTCGATGGCCAGGCAGTACCCCAGGCCATTCGACACCGCGGCCACGTAATCCATGCGGTCCACGTAGGGGTTGAACTGCTGGTAGGTGCGGTTTTCGGCGATCTTCTCGACGCCGCGGTGCAGGTACCCGATCACGCACTCGCACCCCAGCACCTTCTCCCCGTCCAGCTTGAGGATCACCCGCAGCACCCCGTGCGTGGAGGGGTGCTGCGGCCCCATGTTCAGGACCAGCTCAGTCGCGTCTAAGAAGGTGGCGTCGGGCATAAGAAGAAGCTGTCAGCTATCAGGATCAGCTACCAGCCTTCTCCAGCGCACCCAGCGTGCGACTGGCTGAAAGCTGATAGCTAACGGTTGATAGCTTCTTTTTCACTGTCCGCTCTCGATCCCCAGGTTTTCCCGCACCCACCGCTGGTCCTGCTGAATGATCCCGTAGTCCTTCCGCAGCGGATGCCCCTGCCACTCCTCCGGCAGCAGGATCCGCTTGAGGTTCGGATGGCCCTCGAACTCGATGCCGAACATGTCGAAGACCTCCCGCTCCAGCCAGTCGGCGGTGGCGTGGACCACGGTGGCGGTGGGCATCTTCTCGCCCTCGGCGATCATGGTCTTGACCCGGATACGCTCGTTGTGCGGCGGGAAACGATACAGGATGTAGACCAGGTCGAATTGCTTCTCCCGCTTCGGATAGTGGACCGCCGTGACGTCCACCAGGTATTCGAACTCTTCCTCCATCTTGAGATGCTCCAGGATGGGGATCACGGCCGCCGGCTCAGCGATGAGAAAGTTTTGGCCGACGTAAGTCGAGAAGGACTGGATCTGGTCCCCAAAACGGCTGTGCAGGCTGGCCGTGAGCGGGCTTTCCCACGGCGTCACGGCCATAGCCGCCGGGGGCTTCGGAGGCGCCTCGGGCATAAGGAACACTAGGTTTAACACAGCGTCCCCTGGGTGTCAACGCGGCACTAGTCTCTGTCAAACCTCGATAGAAATGTCCCCTGTTTCGCCTCAGTAGAAATGTCCCCTGGATGTTCCTTTCTTAGCCAGTTGGTTTTCGGTGGCCTCGGCCGGAGTGGAGCCCTGCGAGCCGCAGGCGAGCGCCTAGGCGCGACACGTGGTGCTAGTCTCCGCCTCAGCTAGTCTCCGCGTCGTTCAGGGCCGCAGCGAGAACTCGATCGTCATGCCGGCCAGTACACCTGAGTGGTAACGCCACTTTTCGAAAGGCTCCGGGGAAGAGGGATGCGATTCAATTTCGTCGGGGGGGCCGTAGAGGATGTAGATGCGGCCTCGCGGGGTTTTCCAGCCGGGACCGTTGATGCCGAATCGCTGGTTGGCGTTCGCGATCCGGCGGTAGTGTTCGTTCTTGGCCTCGGGAGTGCGGACCTGCCAGAATTGCTCGATGAAGCGCTCGCGCTCGGGGTCGGAGGGCAGCTTTCGAAATGCCGCGCGCTCGCGGTCGGTGATGATATAGACGACGTCTTCCTCCAGCCACTTGTCATAAGGGGAGCGCGCGGGCTCCGCCTTCGGTGGCGCCTGCTGGGCGAAGGCCAGCATCCGCTGCCGCTCTTGGGGGACTCCGCCGATCACGCCGCGCACGCCTCCGGGGACGCCACCGACGACGCCGCTGACCACACCGCCGGCGACGCCATTGATCACCTCACGGTGGGGGGCTTCCGTTACCTGGGCCGCTCCCGCTACCGTCAGGGCCAAGGCCACGGCGGCGCGATGCCACTTCCGCATGTCCTGCTGTCCTGCACCGTTCATAATTCGCTCCATACGCTCTTTTAGCTCGGACCCCGTGGCCGCCGATATGGCCCCCAGCCCGTTTCCGAGGCTCCACCGGCACAGTTTGCCGACGGCTGCTGCGTAGCTGGCGGGCTCCTCGCCTAGCGCCAGCGCGCCGTCGTCGCAGGCCCATTCCCGTTCCGCCGCGATCCGGCGGTGCAGCCACCACACTAGAGGGTGGAACCAGTAGGCAGCTTGCACCAGGACCAGGAAGGCGCCGGTCAGATTGTCCCAGCGGCGGACATGCCACAGCTCGTGCAGCAGGACCGCCTCCAGCTCGGCGTCACTCAGCTCGCGCGCGCTTCCCTCGGCCAAGAGCACCCGCGGTCTCCAGTAGCCTACTACTAAGGGCCCGAGGTTGCCGGCGACGACGCAGAGTTGCACGCCTCGTCGCACCCCGGCCCGCTTCGCCGCCCGCTGCAGGAGGTCCCACTCGCGGCCCGATTCGAGGAAGCGGGCCTCCCGGAGAGAAGCCTGGAACCGCCGGTAGCGGCCCACCGAGATGGCGAGCACCACCGCCGCGCCCGCTATCCACGCCGCCGGCAGCGCCAGCAGCCACCGGCGATAGACCGCCGCCGGGGGACGGGCCGCTTCCCACGCGCGGAGCCTCGTCCAGTCGGGCGAAGGGATCGCGGCGCGCACCGTTCGCCAGGACTCCGGCGTCCCCACTGGTAATGACAGCGGCGGCAGGGCAAACTTAACCAGCGCCGCCAGATACAGCGCGTGCCGCATCGCCGCCGGTCCGTTTCGCCACGCCCGGCAAACCACCGCCACCCCGAGGCCAAACAGCGTAGACCACCAGAGATGGTGGATCATGTTTTCCCCTTCTTGGCCTGCAGGGACTTCTCGATGGCCTGGATGTCTTCGAGGGTCAGCTTGCCGTACTCGACCAGGTGCGCCACCAGCGGCCGCGGCTCGCCGCCAAACCAGGCTAGGAATTCGTGGACCACGCGCTTCAGCGCCTTCTGGCGGCTGAGCACGGGCTCAAAGATGTGAGCGTTGCCGATCTTCTTGACGCGCCGGACGGCGCCCTTCTCTTCGAGACGGTACACCATGGTCTGCACCGTGGTGTACGCGGGCCGGCGCGTCTCCGCCAGGGACTCCTGGATTTCCCGCACGGAGGCCCGGCCCAGCCTCCACAGCGTCTCCAGGAGCTGCCATTCGTAGCGGGTGAGGCGGGCCGTCATCTCCTACTCCCACCGTCCATGCTACTACGGTCGTCATAGGAAATCAAGGGGTTTTTAGGCGGATCGGACCGAGCAGGCCGGCGGGGACCGCCTGCACCTTGTCCATGTCCTGCGCCTCGAAGCGAACCCCGTAGCGGAGGTTCAGCAGCCGGTAGTCGGGCAGGCGCCGTCCGGCCATGTGATTCACGGCCAGGTTGGCGACCACGATCCGGATGCGATTCTGGCCCGGCCGGAGGAATCCGGTCACGTCGAGCGAGTAGGGCGGGCACCACACCGACCCCGCCCGCCGGTCGTTGACGTACACCACCGCCGCCTCGCGCACCGGCCCCTCCAGCCAGGCCTGCATGCCCGACGGCAGCCGCGTCTCCGGAATGGGCGTGCCCTCGCCGAAGTCCAGCCGGACCTCCACGCCCGGCTGGAGGAAGCCTTCGGGCGCCTGGATATCCTTCTCATAGGTGGCAGACCCGGAATACCAGCGAGTGTCCTCGTCGTCGGTCCAGGACCGGAGGCGGTCCATCGGTACCGTCTTGCCTGCGGGACCGAAGGTGACCTTCCAGCCGGTGCTGATATCCAAAGGGGTGGGAGCCGTAACGCGGGCGGGGGCGGGGGCCGGCGGACGCTTCGAGAAAACGAGCACTCGGGAGCCGTAGGGCTCGAGATCCAGGTGGATGGCCGGGCCTGTTTTCTCCGCCGGACGCGCGCGGCCGGTCAGGGGATCCCACCAGTCCGCTTCCATGCCCTCCACCCGGAAGGTCGCGTCGGTCCGGCGTCGGGTATTGCCCGTATTGACCAGGAAGTAGATCTCGGCCGACTCGGTGCTGCGGTGGACGAAGCCGATCTCCGGGGCCGGCGGCGCGAGCGACAGGTCGGGGCGCAGCACGGCCGCCAGCGCGTTGGCGAGTCGGCGGTTTTCGTCCTCGACGAGACGCGCCACCTGGCCGGAGATCTCACGGACCTGGCGGTGGTCCGCCTCTGTCGCCAGGAACCCCGGGGCCAGGGCGGGGAGCCGGCGCGTCGCGATCACTGCACCGCCGCCGCGCGCGAAAGTCTCCAGCTTGCGAACCGTAGTCACCGGAAGTCGCTCCACGCCCGGCAGGACGATGATCCGGTAGCGCCCGAGGCGGTCCAGCGTGTCGTCGTCGATGAAATCCAGGTTGTATCCGGCTTCCAGTATCCTCGCCACCACGTCCGGACCGAGCCTCTCGCCAAGCCCGAGGAGCAGATTCACGCGGCCGGGCGCGAAGTGGGCCCAAGCGTCACTATTGGGCAGGTAGAGCGCCACGTCGTTCGCCGGACGGCCCTGTCGCAGCAGAAAACTGACTCGCTGGAGGTAAAGCGACAGGTCGGGCATCACCAGCCACCACGGGTTCTTCTCGTTGAATACCGCCGCTGCGTAGAAACGCCAGCCCGGGTACTCCACGTTCTCGGGTGTGTAGGGCCAGCCGTGACCGATCAACTGGTTGATCCCCTGCAGGAAATGCCGGTCCGCCTCGGCCTTCACGTCCAGCGGGGTGGCCCGAAAAGACGGGGAATGCAGCCACGTCCAGGTTTCCGACGAGGTTACCTGCTTCCCCAGCAGATGACTGGCGGACGACGCCCACCGGGTCGATTGCAGCGTCTTCCATTGGGCTCCTTCGCCCTCGGGCAGATCGGCGAACGCGTAACTGGAGAGCGCCGCCGGAGGCATGCCGTAGCCCTGGACGCGGAGCCGCGTGCCATTCCGGCCGGCCCAGGCGTGCAGCGGCTCGAGGAAGCGCTCGTTGACCAGCTCGGTGAGGGTGCGGCCCCAATCATGGCGGAGGTCCGGCCCCTGCGCGGCCAGAGCCGGAAGATGGGGCCGCAGGTCGTAGCCGCGCCGCCGACGGAACTCCTCGAGAAAATCGCTGGTCCAGTCGGATCCGAAAACCTCCAGGCTGTCGCAGAAGACCGCGTAGGGAGCAATAGGACCCAGCGCCTTCCTCAGGCGGTCCGCGACCTGGCTCAGGTGATTGTCGAGGGCGGCGCGGTCATAGTGATCGAGCACGTATCCCTCCGCCCCCAGCGCCGGACGCTTCACCATCATGCCGGTCCGGCTGGAGACGAAGAACCAGACCTCCGCGGGCCGCTCTCCCCCCTCGGGCAGCCACACCGCCCCGTCCCGCATAACGGTCAGCTCGCGCGGACTGTTGCCGGCAAACGCCCCAATCAGTTTTTCGCCGGCTACCAGGTCGGGCAGGGGAATCCGGCGCGTACTGCCGGTGACCGGCGTCCGTTCCCAGCGCAGCCGGCCGGCGGCCTGGGCCACGGGAATGTGCGGGCCTCCGTAGGGCCACCCGCTCCCCAGGGTCAGGTCCATCCGCAGGCCGAGTTCGCGGGCCTTTTCGGCCGTGAAGCGCAGGGCCTCCAGGAACTCCGGGGAGAGATACGGCAGATTCCGGATACCCGACGCCGCGTCATCGAGCGCCAGGGGGTAGACCGGCTGCACCTCGCAGCCTCCGATGCCGCCGTCCTTCATGAGGCGCATCTCGCGCTCGAGCTCGGCCTTGGTTACGGCCGATCCGAACCACCACCACCGCATCAGGATGCGGGCGTCGTCGGGCGGACGCTCGAAGGCCCGCTGCAACTCCTCGACGCCAGCCGGATTCGCTCCGACCCCGGCCAGGAGGATGCACAGAGCCGTACGGGTAAGCAACTTAGCGATACCGATAAGTGATCCGCCCTCGAGTCAGATCGTAGGGCGAAAGCTCGATCGTCACCTTGTCCCCGGCCAGGATGCGGATCCGGTTCTTCCGCAGCTTGCCCGCGATATGCGCCAATACGACGTGCTTGTCTTCGAGTTGTACGCTGAACATTCCGCCCGGATGCTTCTCCACAACGGTTCCGGTGACTTCGATGCCTTCTTCTTTACTCATTCGCCCCTATGATACCGAACCTATACCCGCTGCCGCCAGTCCGCAAAATCCTCGGCCACCGACTCGGCCATCCGCTTCGCCGCCTGCCGCAGCCAGGCCTCGGGCCGCCCACGCAGATCCGCCTGGAGCGCCTCGGCCCGGGCGCTGCCCAGGTGCACGTTGGCCGTCTCGCGCCCCATGGCCTTTAGCAACCGCCGTTCGTCCCGCGCCTCTGTCAGCGATGCCAACTCGATCCGCGAGCAGTCCGGGGACAGGCGCCGCACGATCCACCGTCCGATCACCCGCACGAACGGATCGGGACACCGCGACTTCTGGTCCAGCAACCTCTGATACGAAATCTCCCCTCCTGCCCGGTCGGTGGCCCAATTCAGGGCCGGCAGCGCCAGCGCCTTGGCCTCCCTCGCCACTTTGCCGCCCCTCCATTCCGCGATCGCGGTGTACCGCTCGCGGCCCAAACTCCCCAACCCCGAGCTGCGGTGTACCACCCGATACGGCAATCCCTTCTCCGGCAGCATCTCGGCCAGCGCTCCCGCCGCATCCGCCGGGACCTTCTCCACCGTCTTCAGTTTCTCCAGGTCCTTCCAGAACTTTTCAGGGTCTTTCAGGTTCCCGGCCGCCATCCGCCGCAGAGCGTCGTTCTTCTCGGCCAGCACCAGCGGTCTAGCCCCTGCCTCCAGCCCCTCTCGATACCCCTCCAGGATCGCCTCCGCCGCCTCCCGCTCGGCGACCGACAACCGCGCACTCGCCGCCAGCCGCACCAGATCGCTGGTGTACGGCAGTTCCGACGCCTCGTCGAAGTCGTTGATCCCCCATACCAGCCTGCCCTCGGCATCCCGCCAGGTCCCGAAGTTCTCCGCGTGCAAATCCCCTACCGCCAGCACTGCGGGGGCCTCCACCGTCTCCGGGCAAAGCCGGGGCCATTCCTGCGCCCACCGGTAGTAAGTCGCCCGCAGAAACTCGAACGCTCCCTTACCCATCTTTTCGTGTTTCTCGTCCAGATCGTCCGCGAGCAGCGGGATCTGTTGCCCCAGCCAGGTTTCATAAAGAGCAGTGGCCTTTCGGATCTTCATGTCTTATCGTAGTACGCATGAGAGTCTGCCGCCCGATCCTCCTCCTTACCTTGCTCGCCGCCCTGCTGCCGGCCGAGTACACCCCCTCGCAGGCCAACCTCGAAGCCCGCCGCTGGTTCCAGGACAACCGCTTCGGCCTCTTCATCCACTGGGGCGTCTACAGCGTCCTCGCCGACGGCGAATGGGTCATGAACAACCAGAAGATCCCCATCGCCGAATACGAGAAGCTCCCGCCCCGGTTCAACCCCGTCAAGTTCGACGCCGCCGCCTGGGTCCGCATGGCCAAGGACGCCGGCATGCGCTACATCACCATCACCAGCAAGCACCACGACGGCTTCGCCATGTGGGATTCCAAGGTCTCCAATTGGGACATCGCCGACCGCACCCCCTACAAGAAGGACGTCCTCAAGCAGCTCGCCGACGAGTGCCACAAACAAGGGATCAAGCTGTTCTTCTACCACTCCCACCTCGACTGGCACCACCCCGACTACTACCCCCGCGGCCGCACCGGCCTCACCGCCGGCCGCCCCGAATCCGGCGAGTGGTACCGGTATCTTGACTACATGGATGCCCAGCTCCAGGAGCTCCTCACCGGATACGGCCCCATCGGCGGCATCTGGTTCGATGGCTGGTGGGACCGGCCGAAGGCCGACTGGCGTCTCCAGAAAACTTACCAGCTCATCCACCAACTCCAGCCCGCCGCTCTGGTCGGCAACAACCACCACCAGGCCCCTTTCGAGGGCGAGGACTTCCAGATGTTCGAGAAGGACCTCCCCGGCCAGAACACGGCCGGCTTCAACGCCGAATCCAAGATCGGCGCCCTGCCCCTCGAAACCTGCGAGACCATCAACCGCGCCTGGGGCTACAACGAGAAGGATAACCGCTACAAGAGCACCCGCGAGCTGATCCACTACCTGGTGCGGGCCTCCGGCCACAACGCCAATTTCCTGCTGAACGTCGGCCCTCGTCCCGACGGAACCATACAGCCCGAATTCGTCGAGCGTCTGCGCGAAATGGGCGCCTGGCTGCGCACGAACGGCGAGACCATCTACGGCGCCCGTCCTGGTCCGATCCCGGCTCGCGATTGGGGCGTCACCACCCAAAAGGGAGACAAGGTTTACCTCCACGTCCTCAAGCTCGACGACGATGTCCTGGCCCTCCCACGGCTCCCCCGCAAAATTTCCCGCATCAGTCATCTGGACGGCCGCCCGGTCACGTTCCTCGAAACCAAACTCGGCCTCGTTCTCCAGCTTCCGCTCGCCGGCCGCGACCCTTACGACACGGTTCTCGTCCTACAATAGTCCCTTATGGATCCCGTCGCTCTCCGCAACAAATTAGCCGGCGCTGTCGGCTTCCCGGTCACCCCTTTCCAAACCGATCTCTCGCTCGACCTGGACGGCCTCCGCCGCAACGTCCGCTCCATGGTCCAGCACCCCTTCTGCTCTCTGGTGGCCGCCGGCGGCACCGGCGAATACTATTCGCTCACCTCCGACGAGCACCACCAGGTGGTCGAAGCCACGGTTCAGGAGACCGCCGGCAAGATGCCCGTCATTGCCGGCGTCGGTATCCATCCCCAGCTCGCCATCGAGCAGGCCAAGGCGGCCGAAGCGGCCGGAGCCGGCGGCATCCTCCTGTTTCCCCCTTACTACACCAACGCCCACGACGACGGCCTGCTCGAATACTACGCCGCCATCGCCGGCGCCACCTCCCTGGGCTGCATGATTTACAGCCGCGACTGGGTGAATCTGTCGTCGGCCATGGTCGAGCGCCTGGTCAACCGCATCCCCAACCTGGTGGCCCTCAAGGACGGCCAGGGTGACATCCGCCAGCTCCAGCGCATCATGAACCGGCTGGGCGACCGCCTGCTTTGGATCGGCGGCGCCGGTGACGACCTGGTCCCCGGCTACTACGCCCTAGGCATTCGTTGTTACACCTCCTCGATTTCCAACATCGCCCCCCGCCTCTCGCTGCAGCTCCACGATCGCGCCGCCGCTCTCGACTCCGCCAGCGTGCACCGTCTGATCACCAACTACGTCATGCCCCTCTACAACATGCGCGCCCGCAAGCGCGGCTACGAGGTCAGCGTCATGAAGGCGGCCATGCAAATCCTGGGCCTGCCGGCCGGCCCCTGTCGCCCTCCCCTCCCGGCTATCCGCCAGGAAGAGGAAGGCGAGCTGCGGGCATTGATGGAGCGCTACAAGCCGGTGCTTTGAGAAATCTGAGAATTTGAGGATTTGAGAATTGCTGCTCCCCGGCGACGCACTGCCAATCCTCAAATTCTCGAACTCCCCGCCCAGAGCTTCTCGTCGTAACCCATCAGCGTCGGATTGTCCTCCGCGATCACCCGCCGCAACCGGTCTGCTCCGACCATCTCGGAGTCGGTCAAGTGCCCCAGAATCTGCCGGATCGTCCAGCGCCCAGGACTTGGTACATAGTCCATCTCCGCTTCGCTAACGCCAGCCATCGCTGCATCCACGGCCGCGGCGCCGCTTCGCAACCGCTCCCAGCAATTCTCCCAGTGTCTCCATGGCCTTGATCATACTGCCCCTGCCGGATTTGAGAATTGCTGCTCCCCGGTGACGCACTGCCAATCCTCAGATTCTCAAATCCTCAGATTCTCAAATCCTCAAATCTTCCCTTACCGTAAGGAGCCCGTTACGCCTTACCCTATCTCACTCCCTGCGGCGCCCGCTTAAGCCTCACCCTGAAGTCATGAGGAAATACCTGCTTGTGCTGCTTCTGGGTTCGCTGGCTAACGCCGGCGAGCAGGCCACCCGCTGGAACAATGTCGCCGCCCTTTACCACCGTCAGGGCCAGTACGCCGAGGCCGAACGCCTTTACCGGCAGGCCATCGCCGCATGGGAGCAGGCCGGGGAGGGGGCCGACCTCGCCCGCGGTCTGAGCAACCTCGGCTCGGTTGCCCACCTCCAGGGACGCTTTCAGGAAGCCGAGTCGCTGTTCCGTCGCTCCCTCCCGATGCTGGAGCGCCACCTCGGTCCCGACCACCCCGGCGTCGCCGTCACCCTCAACAACCTCGCGGAGCTCTATAGCTCCCAGGCCCGCTTCGGCGAGGCCGAGCCGCTCCTCGAGCGCGCCCTCCGCATACAGCGCCGCGCCCTCGGCCGCGACAGCCTCGACGCCGCCGCCACCCTCAACAACCTGGCCGAGCTGTACCGCGCCCAGGGCCATTACGCCCGCGCCGAGCCCCTGCTGCGGCAGACTCTGGAGATTCGCCGGGCGAAGCTCGGCGCCGAGCACCCCGGCGTGGCCCAGGTCTGGAACAACCTGGCCGCCCTCTACAAAGCGCAAGGCCGCCTCGACCAGGCCGAGTCCCTCTACCGCGAGGCCCTCTCCCTCTGGGAGCGGACCTCCGGCCCCGACAGCCTCCTCGCCGCCGCGGGAGCGAACAACCTGGCCCAACTCCTCCACGAGCAGGGCCGTTGTCAAGAAGCGCAGCCCCTCTTCCTGCGCTCCCTCGGCATCTGGGAAAAGGAGCTGGGTCCGGACCACCCCCATGTCGCTGCGGTTCTCAACAACCTCGCGGCGCTCTATGTGGCCCAGCAACGCTATCTCAAGGCCGATCCCTTGTACCGGCGCGCCCTGGCCATCCGCGAGAAAACGCTGGGACCCGAGCACCCCGACGTCGCCACCACCCTTCACAACCTGGCTGCCCTCTACTACGAGCTAGGCTGGTTCAGCCAGGCCAAGGCGCTCTACGAGCGCGCTCTGGCCATCCGCGAGAAGACCCTCGGCTCCGGCCACCCGCTGGTGGCCAACACGCTCGACCACCTGGCCACCGTGCTCCGCGCCCAGCGTAAGAACGGCAAGGCCAACACTTTGGCTCGCCGCGCCTCGGGCCTCCGCGCCCTGCGGTAAAATGGCGGCGTGAAAACCCTTGTCCTGGGAGCCCGCGGGCAGCTCGGAACCGAGTTGATGCGCGAGCTGGATCGCCGCGGCTACCACGCCGTCGGCCTGGGCCGCCAGGAGCTTGACATCACGCGCGCCGACCTCATCGAACAGGCGGTGCGCCTCCACCATCCCGACTGGCTCATCAACGCCGCCGCCTACAACCAGGTCGACGTGGCCGAAAAAGAGCCCCTCACCGCCCTGCAGGCCAACGGCCTCGCCGTCCATCACATGGCGGTCGCCTGCCGCGACTCGGGCGCCACGCTGCTCCACTTCTCCACCGACCATGTCTTCTCCGGCCGCAAGTCCACCCCCTACACCGAGGACGACGTCCCGTCGCCGGTTTCCGCCTACGGGGTATCCAAACTCGCCGGCGAGGTCTACGCCCGGGCCTATCTCGACAAACACTACATTGTCCGCACGGCCGGCGTCTTCGGCCCCGCCGGCCGCGGCACCAACCGCGGCAACTTCGTCGAGCTGATGCTCCGCAAGGCCGCCGAAGGCCAGGCCATCCGCGTGGTGGAGGACTTCTACGCCTCCCCCACCTACGCCCCCGCTCTGGCCTCCCGCTCGATCGATCTGCTGGAGCGCGCCGTCTACGGTACGTACCACATCGGCGGCGGCTGTGAGGTCTCCTGGTATCAATACGCCCTGATGATCTTTGAAGAAGCCGGACTCCGCGCCGAGGTCGTCCCCACCAACGAGCGCGACTACCGCACCCTGGCCCGCCGTCCCAAGTATTCGGTGCTTTCCAACCAGCGCATCGAATCTCTCGGTCTGCCCGCGATGCCCTCTTTGGAGCAGGCGATTCGCGACTACCTGGCTAAGAGGTAACGCGGCGGTAAGTGTGGGGCGGCCCCCCCGGCCCGGCCTGCCGAGTTCCAGCAGACGCACCAAGCCGGCCAGGGGGCCGGGTGCGGCCCAGGGGGGTCGCCCCACAGGCCTGCCGGGGCTGGAACTCCTTTGCGGTGGCGCCTCAGTCGTCCGAGCTGAACAAGTCGGTGATGGATCCGAGGCCGGTGTGCTCGTCGCCACCGGTGCGGCGTCCTCCGCCCAGCTCGCGGCGGAGCTTGGAGAGGGTCATGGTCTGGACGATGGCCCGGCCGGGGCCGCGGAGGGTGGCCAGAAAGAGTCCTTCACCGCCGAAGATGGCAGTCTTGATGCCGCCGACGAACTGGATGTCGTAGTCGACCCCTTCGTCGAAGCCGACCACACAGCCGGTATCGATCTGGATGACTTCGCCGGGACCGAGGTTGAATTCGACGAAATCGCCGCCGCCGTGGATGAAGGCGGTTCCGGGGCCGGTCAGCTTTTCCAGGATGAAGCCTTCCCCGCCGAAGAAGCCGGCGCCCAGGCGCTTGGTGAACTGGATGCCGAACTGGACCGAGGTTTCGGCGCAAACGAAGCTGTCGCGCTGCACCAGGAAAGACTGGCCGGGGGTGAGATCCAGGGGTTGCAGGCGTCCGGGGTAGTCGCCGGCAAAACCCACCTCGCCGGCGCCGTTGGTGGTGCGGAAGTAAGTGAGAAAGATGGATTCGCCGGTTACCGTGCGGCGGAGCAGGCCCATCAGCTTCTGGCCGACGGTTTCGCCGCTCATGCGGGTCTGCCACTCGACGTTGGCGGTCTTGTAAACCATCTTGCCGGCCTCGGCGTACAGCTCCTGGTCGGGCCGGAGCTTGATGCGGGCGATCTGAAGATTATCGCCCTGGACCGTATATTCGAGAGGAGGCGGAGGAGCGTAGGTAGAGGCAGTCACGCCGGCGACAGGGCCGGCCGTGCGGGCGCCGCACCCGCTGCAAAAGG
>JBGOUV010000506.1:0-4104 GCA_041477815.1 Terriglobia bacterium
AGGATGCTGGCTAGCGGCTGGCTCACCTTAGAACAGCGATAAGCTGTGAGATCTCCTGAACGCCCGGACCAACGTCCGGCATCGGCTTCCAGTCGTTTGGCTCCAGGCCCTGCCGCACCCGGCGGAGCTGGAGGCCGGCCACGCGACGAGCATCCGTCGGAAAAGCTCTCACGTCGCTGCGCGAGCAAGCCAGAAAAGAGGCTTGTCCGACACAACTCAATATGCAAGTATTTTTATTGGCTGTCAGGTTCGCGCCGGGAGGCGTAGGTGACGAGGCGAGAATGGTTGGGGGGTGCGGGTGCCTTTCCTCGCCCGGTGGCCGGGCCGGATTCGGGGGGGAGGGGTGAATGGAGATTTGGCGAGTACGCTGGAATTGTTCCCGACGCTTTTGGCGGTGGCTGGGGCGAGGGCGCCGGCGGGGGTGAAGCTGGATGGGTTCGATTTGTTGCCGGTGCTGGAGGGGCGAGAACGGCGGCCGCGGGCGGAGATGTACTGGCAGCGGCGGGGGAATCGGGCGGCTCGGGTGGGGCGGTGGAAGTGGGTGCAGGGAGGGGGGTTGTTCGACCTGGAGGCGGACGTCGGGGAGAAGCGGGATTTGTCGGCGGAGAAGCCGGAGAAGTTGCGGGAAGTGCGGGAAAAGTGGGAGGCGTGGAGAAAGGAGATGGACGAATGCGAGCCTCGTGGACCGTTTCGAGATTTCTGATGGGTCTGGGGTGTTGGGTCTTGGGTGTTGGCTGCTGGGGGCAGGGGCCGCTGGCGCCGTTGCCGCCGCCTTGGGAGAACGTGCCGGAAGCCTATCGCAAGCTGCCGGTGGGGAGGTTGGAGATTCCCAAGGACGTGGGGATGTGGAAGAAGCAGCGGGAGAAGGTGAAGGCGATTGTGGTGGGAGCGTTAGGGGAGCTGCCGGCGCGGCCTGGTCCGGTGAACGTTCGGACGGTCTCGACGGTGAAGAAAGACGGGTACACGGTGGAGAAGTTTGTGTTCCACAACGGGGTCGACTCGGAGGTGCCGGGGTACCTGGCGATTCCGGAGAAGCGGGAGGGGCGGCGTCCGGCGGTCCTGGCGATGCATGGGCACAGCTCGAGCAAAGAGAATATTTTCGGCGTGGAGGCGTCGTCGCAGGACGTGGCGGGGTTGCTGGCCCGGCGGGGCTACGTGGTGATGGCCATCGACAACTACTTCAACGGGGAGCGGAAGGGGAAGGGGCCGGCGGGGGACCGGGAGGTGATGGCGCGGGGCTCGGACCAGGAGATGTCGCTGTTCAAGCTGAACCTCTGGCTGGGCCGGACGCTGTGGGGGATGATGGTGCGGGACGAGCAGATCGCGCTCGATTACCTGGCGTCGCGGCCGGAGGTGGATCCGCAGCGGATCGGCGTGGAGGGGATGAGTATGGGGAGTACGCGGGCGTGGTGGCTGGCGGCGATCGACGAGCGGGTGAAGGCGCTGGTGGCGGTGGCGTGTTTCACGCGGTACGAGGACTTGATCGCCATCCGGGAGCTGCGGGCGCATGGGATCTACTACTTCGTGCCGGGGATTCTCAAGCATTTCGACAGCGAGGGCGTGATGGCGCTGGTGGCGCCACGGCCGTTTCTGGCGCTGACCGGGGATCGGGATGCGGGATCGCCGCCGGAGGGGATGAAGACGCTGGAGGGGATCCTGCAGCGGTTCTACGGGTTGTATGGGAAGCCGGAGCAGTTTCGGAGCATCGTGTATCCGGAGACGGGGCACGAGTACACGGATGACATGAAGCGGCGGATGGTGGAGTGGTTTAACCGGTTCCTGTGACCGCAGGCATTCACCGCAGAGGACGCAGAGGGGAAAGGGTTCTCTGCGTCCTCACGGTCGCGGTTGCATTCACCGCACGTTGATGGTCACTGGATTGGTTGTCTGGCCGTCTACGGTCAGGATAATAGGCGCCTCGCCGCGGCCTCGGAGACTGCCGGGGACCTCCACGTTCATCTGGTCCAAACCCACGAACCCGCCTTGGGGGCCGGCAAACAGCACCTCCGTCGCGACCCCTCCGATGGTGCACCGCACGTTGTCGAGCGACGTTCTTCTGCGCAGGCCGGTGCCGTACAGGGTGAGGAACACCCGGTCGTTGCCGAGATCGATGGGGGCCGCGGAACAAGCCGCCACACCCCCAGAAGAAACGGTGCATAGATAGACGACTACGGCAAGCTGGGAGCCGTCCGGGGTCACCCGAATGGCCGTTGCGGCGGCCACGTTGCCGGGTGGGAGGAAAAAGGTCCCGGGAGCGACGTTAGCAACCTGTACCGTGCCCGAGGCGGTGGTGCCGCTGGCGCTGTACACCGTGGCGGTAACCGCGCCGGGTGCGGTAGCCGCGGGCACCAGGTAGTTGATCTGTCCTGGCCCGACATAGAACAGCGGAGCCAGGCGCAGCACGCCGGCCGAATCCCGCAGGGACAGGGTGCTCCCAGCCAGGATGACCGGCAGGTTGGCGGTGGGCGTGGCCTCTGCACCCGTCGCCAGCGCCGAGCCGAAGGCGGAGACGATGCTTTCGGGAGCCACCGAGGAGCCGGCAAAGCTGGCGGCCGACACGCTCCTCAGATCGCCGGGCGCGTTCGGTGCGATCGGTGGGGTGGCGGCATCGATGGAAAGGAGAAACTGGATGAGCTGCCGCCTCTCGTTGGAGCCTTGCAGGCGGTCCGTACCCGTTCCCGCCGAGCGATGAGCGACATTCTGCATCACCGCGTCGAGCGTATCCACCGAACCGTTGTGGAAGAAGGTCTGGGCGAAAGCAAACAGCGACAGCAGCGAGGGCGGGTTGAAACCAGCGGCCCCCAGCGACGGCGCCGCGGTATTGCGCACCTCGTTGGCCGTCGCGGCGTTGAACGTGCCCACATTGCGCAGCTCGGCTAGCAGCTGAGTGGCGCTGAGCAGGCTCGGGTCCGGCGGGGCGGTGGCGCGCGCCTTACTCGAGCTCCACTGCGCGCCGCCGTGACAGTTCTGGCAGTTGGACTGGGTAAATAGCGTCCGCCCGGCCACCACGTCGGGGTCGGTCTTGGATACGGGCGAAATGGGCGCCCGGATGCCGCTGACCTGGTAGGCCCTAATAGCGTCCCAGGCGTTCACGCCGCGAACTTTCAACTGCCGTCGTCCCGCATTGGCGGGGGTGAAGGCTGCTACGGTCGGCTCCGGGGTGTCGCCATCGGCCGTCACGATCAACCCTTTGCCGCCGGAAGCGCCGCGAATGTTGAGCTCGAAATCCTCTTCTTCGTCGAAGATCGCGGACCAGTTCAGGGCCCTTTGCGACGTGGGATCGCCGGAAATGAAATCGACGTGTTGGGGAATGGTTCGCCGCGGGCCGGCGCCGAAAATCCAGACCGCGTTATCGGTCAGGCCGAAGGGATGACAGGAGGAGCAGGATCCCCACCCATTGTTCGACATGCGCCCCACGATTGCGGGCCCGCCGGCCACGGCCGGGTCGAATTCTCCGATGGAGGTGTGATACAGCTCCTTGCCGATGTGGATGGTGTCCTCCGGGGTACCGCGCGCCGGTACCGGAGCCGATGACAGGGTGGCCACTACTCTTTCGACCGTACCGGTCAAGTCGATGACCGTCACGTCGCGCGAGACGTAATTCATGACATAGGCCTTGGTGTCGGCGGAGTTCACCACGATCCCGCGCGGATTCTTGCCGGTGGCCAGCTCCAGGACGCGCGTGGTGTCGGTGGGATCGTTTTGAACCGTAGCGGCGCCGGTGGCCGGGTCGATCTTCACCTTGACCACGATATTGCTGGCGGCGCTGACCACATAGCCGTCGTCGGCCCGGTTCTTGAACGCGATGGCCCACGGCTGCGTGATGAAGCGCTTGGCCGGGTTGGTCTGGGCGGCCACGGCGCGGTGCATGTTTATGGTCTTGCCGGCATCCGTACGGGAGGTCCGGTCGATGACACTCAACAGGCTGTGGGTGTTGACATCGAAGCGGGTGGGACCATTCGGGGAGGTGCCGGTGTTGGGCACGAAGGCGAAACGGCCCCGGATAACGATGCCGTTGAGCTGGTTCGGGTAGGCGCCGGTGACGAATTTGAAGTCTGCGGCCACGGGAGCGGCTGGAGCGGCGATTCGCGCGAGCGCGTCGCC
>JBGOUV010000230.1:0-11079 GCA_041477815.1 Terriglobia bacterium
CACCACCACGTCCCCGTTGCGGTCGAGCAGCATCGACCGGATGTGGGACTCGTCGCACTTGAAGAACGACTCGACCTTCCCGGCCGCGTCCACCTTCAGGATCTCGCCCTTATCGCCGGTGGCGACCAGCAACTCCCCGCGGGCGTTGAAGGCCAGGGCCCAGACGTACTTGGCTTTCGGGTCCGCGAAAACCGACGATTTGCCGGACGGATCGATCTTGTAAATCTTGGCGTCGGGCGAAGTGGCGGCGTAAACGTTGTCCTTGGCATCGACGGCCAGGGCGTGGATCTCGAGGGCATCGCTCTCGAAGAACCGCTTGGACGCGCCGTCCGGGGCGATCTGGAATACCCGCGCCCCAGGTCCGCCGCCGGCGTAGAGGTTTCCTTTGGAATCCCGGGCCAGCGCCCACAGGTAGGCCACGGGCGCGTCATAGAGCTCGACGAATTGGGGGGCCAGGGTCAGGGTCCCGTCGCTGCGCAGCGACACCCGCTCGGCCACGCCCTTGTCGAACTAGTCGAAGCGCGTCTGCTCCCAGGTACGGGTGGACTCGGCGGCGGCCGCGGCCGCGACCATACAGAACACCAGGATTCTCATACGGGGGCTATTTTACCGTCACGTTGAATGTATAGCTCCCGCTGATGACCAGGTCGAACGGGATGGCCGTCTGCTCCAGCGGCGATTCGGCGGCCAGGGTCAGACGCCGGTTGGGCTCGCGTCCGGCCTGGATCACGTTCAGCACCGAAGCCGGCACGTTCGGCAGGGTCTTATCGTCGTGGTAGGCCGTCACCGACGGCTGCAGCAGCGAGATGTAGAGCTGGTTGTTGCTAAGCTCCTGGTTGAGCAGCGACACCGTCTCCGGCAGATCGAGCATCCGATTGGCTCCGCCGGCGACATACTTGGCCCGGTTCAGCGTATCGGCGTCGCTCACCAGCAGCCGCACCGGCCCCCGGGGGATTCCGGCCGGCACCTTCACCCGGAAGGCCCGCTCGATGCGCTCGCCCCGGTACGGCCGCAGGAACACCTTGCCCGCCAGCTCCTCGCCGCCGTAGACCTCGCTCTTTTCGGTCCAGGCATTCTCGATCACCGCGACGCGGCGTTCCGGAAGCAGGTCGATAGTCACGTTGACGCTGGTCACGCGAGGCATCTTGACCGGATTGTTGAACAGCCGGTTCACCTTGTCGCCGAACCAGCCGGCCAGCAGGATGGGCGCCGGGATGGGCGCGTCGCTGGCCGTCTGCATGTTGGCCAGGTTGATCTTGCGCTGTCCCTCCACCTGGATGTCGCCGCTCAGCCGGTAGGTGGACTCTTCGGCGAAATCGTTCAGCCCGGAGATGGAGTCGAACAAGGTGAACATCATCAATTGCGGGGTCCACTTCTGGTTCTGGAAGATGTTGAAGCGGAACTGCTTTTCGGCCCGCACCGCCGCAGCGCCCGAGAAGGAGCGGACCCGGACCGAGACGGGAATGGTCGGCGCCTCGACGCCCAGCAGCCCCATAATGCCGGAGTGGCGGTCCTGGCGCAGAGAACCCACCACCTCGCCCGCGTTCAGAATCTTGGTGGGCACGAAGCTCGAAGCCAGCACGTGGACCACGTCGGCCTTAGCCATAGGCATATCGACCGGTCCGAGGTTGAACATGGGGTGGCCGAAAGCCAGGACGCGCTTGCCATCGTTGTAGGTAACGGTCCCCGAGACGGCGATGGACTTGTCGCCCGAGACCAGCACGCCGCTCACCGCGTCGCCCGGCCGCAGCGCCTCACCCGAGTTGGCGGCAGGCTTGGACGACGTGGTGGTCGCGCCTCCCTGCACCGCCACCGCGCCGAGCTGGTCGAAGATACCGCCCAACTCGCGCAGCGCGGCCTCGGAGAAGCCGGTGAAGGTCAGGGGGTTGTGTATGGGAGTAAGGTAGAGGCCCGCCGCTCCCGGCAGCGCCGCTTGGCGGCCGGGGGTGGGGGCCTGGGCCGCGGACGGACGGCCTTCGTCAAACTCGTTGATCTCCAGCATCAGCTCGATGGGCGTGATCCCGCAGATCGCGTCCGGACTAAAAGCGCCGATGCGGAGCGAGACCGCTCCCAGGAGCTTGCCCTCGTAGTAGACCGGGCTGCCGCTCATCCCGGCGGCCACGCTGGTGCGCTCGGCCTTGCCGCCCATCTTGCCGAGGATGATGTCCTGCCGGGGTCCCCAGACGTTCTTCATCACGCCCAGGATCTCGATCGGAACGGGCTCCGCTTCGCTGCCGTTGAAGACGGTCCAGGCCGTGACCTTCATGCCGGCTTTGACCTGGTCCAGCTTAAGGATCGAAACCGGACCCGCGCTCGGACGGGTCGCCTCCGCGCCCGGCGCGAGCAGGGGAAGCAAGAGGGGTAAGACGCAGGCCGCCAACCGGCAATTCATGAGGTCATTTTAGCATGGAGGCGGTCACTCCGATTCACCGGCACGAATCCCCAGGTTGCGGGCGCTCCGCCGGAGCGTTTCATCGGCCGTTATCAATACGGCTCCGTTCCGCCGGGCCAGCACCAGATAGAACATGTCATAGGCGGCCCGTTCGTGCAGCGCCGCCAAATGGAGGGCTTCCACGGAGAGGGGTTCCATCGGAGCAAACTCGTCAACCAGGTCCAGCGCGGTGCGGACGCCCCGCTCGCTCAGCGCTCGTGAAAGCACCCCGGCACGCAGATACTTCCAGAAGGCATTCACAACCTCGGCGATGATTAGCTCGGGCGCTAGAACCAACTTGGCGCGGTCCAAAAGGGCCTCCGGGGAGTCCGGCCCGCCAGCCCTCATCGAGACCCGGACGGCGGCGCTGGCATCCAAAACGGCGATCAACGCTGGCGATCCTCTCGCACCACTACTTCGGGTGGCTCCAGCCCTTCCCAGCTCTCGACCAGCGGACGCTCGCGCAGCTCCTTCAACAGACGTTGCCGCCGTTCTTGGGGCGACAGACTGACCTCTAGCGCCTTTGCCAGGAGAATGGTCGCCTGTTGCGACAGGGTCCGGTGCTCTCTATGGGCGCAGTCCGCCAGCTTCCGATAGATGGCCTCAGGAAGGTCCCGAACCTGTAGGGAAGGCACTATCCTAAATTCTACTGCAAATTCTCTCTGCATGCAATCTTCTTTAAGATGCACCTTGCAGCCTAATCTTCTACTTGAACATCCAGGCGGCGAACATGCCGGATAGGACCGAGGCCGTTGCCCTGGTCGTCGTGCTGCCCCCGGGGAGGTTCCCACGGGAGGCGCTTTTCCGGATGTGCGACCGGGAGTGGGACCGACCTTCCCGCGGCCGAGGATCGGGATACAATTTATCTCTGCTGGGATGGAGTGGGATATGGCCCTGCAATTCACAACCAATTACCTCGAAGACTCCTTGTCAGTGTTTCGCTACTACAAGAAACTGGCCGAGGGCGCGATGCCGCAGGTCACCGACGAACAGCTTTTCGCCGTGCTGGATCCGGAGATGAACTCCATCGCCGTAGTAGCCAAGCACATGGCCGGCAACATGCGCTCGCGCTGGAGGGATTTTCTCACCAGCGACGGCGAAAAGCCCGATCGCGACCGCGATAGCGAGTTCGTCGATCCGCCGCCCACCCGCGAGGCGCTGTTGCAGCATTGGACGGAGGGCTGGACATTCCTTTTCACGGCGCTCGAGCCGCTCTCGGAAGCCGACCTCGGCCGTACCATCACCATCCGCGGGGAAGCGCACGCGGTGATGCAGGCGATCAACCGCCAGATCGCCCACTACGCCTATCACTGCGGCCAGATCGTGATGCTGGCCAAGCATCTCCAGCACGCCCGGTGGAAATCGTTGAGCGTGCCCCGCGGCCGGTCCGCCGAGTTCGCTGCGAAGGTTCGGGCGGGGGAAGCCAGCCAGCGCTAGGTCAGCTACTAGCTGTTGGTATCCAGGCTCGCTGATAACTAACAGCTAATAGCTTCATCTATCAAGCGGCCCACCGCCTCCTGCACCTCCGGCCCTTCTCCAAACCCGCGGAACCACGTCACTTCCTTCTCCCGCCGGAACCACGTGAGCTGCCGCTTGGCGTAGTGGCGGGTGTACCGCTGGGCGTCGGAGATGGCCTCCGGCAAGCTCAGCTCCCCGCGCAGGACCTCGACCGCCTGGTGGTAACCGTGCGACTCGAGGGGCTTCGAGGTCTCGGGATACCCCAGCGCCAGGATGCGCCTGGTCTCCTCGACCAGGCCGGCGGCGAACATCGCTGCGGTGCGGCGGTTGATGCGGGTGTAGAGCGCGTCGCGGTCGGGCAGCAGCCCGATCTTCAGGACCTGGAAACCGGCCAGCCCCTGGCGCCCTGCAGCGAAGAGCTCGGTGATCGGACGGCGGGACAGCAGCGTCACTTCGAGCGCCCGGACCAGCTTCCGGGCATCGTGGGGATGGATGCGGCGGGCGGCGGCGGGGTCGAATCGCGCCAGGAGCTGGTGGAGGCGCGGCCCACCGCGGCGGGTGAGGCGGGCTCGGAGGGCGTCATCTCGGGTGGGACTGGGAAACAGGCCGTCCAGCAGCGCCCGCAGGTAGAAGCCGGTTCCCCCGGCCAGCACCGGCAGGCGGCCGCGGTCCCGAATGTCGCCGATGGCCGCCGTGGCCCGCCGGGCGAATTCGCCGGCCGTGAACACCTCGTTCGGCTCCAGGATATCGAGGAGGTGATGCGGAATCCCCCGCCGCTGGTCCACTGGCAGCTTGGCGGCGCCGATCTCGACGTGCCGGTACACCTGGATCGAGTCGTAGTTGACGATCTCGCCGCCGAAACGCTCGGCCACCGCCAGCGCCAGCTCGCTCTTGCCGCTCGCGGTCGGTCCCAGGATGGCTACCAGGCAACTCACGTTTTGATTATCATAGGGGGCATGCGACAAACCAAGCTCGTTTGGCTCGCGGCCGCGCTGCTTCTCGCCGCCGCCGGCGCCTTCGCCCTGCAGATCAACCTGAAAGGCAAGCTCCCCGAGCCGTATCATTCTCCCTCCGCCAACAACCGCCCGGAGGTCATCTCCCGCCCCGAGGGGGCCAAATTGGCCCTGCCCCAGGGGTTCCACATCGAAGTCTTCGCGGAAGGCTTTGAGCGGCCGCGTTTTATGCTGCTCGGCCCCTCCAGTGAGATCCTGCTCTCCGACAGCGCCAAGAGCGGCGTCGTCTACATCCTCCAAAAGGGGCAAAAGAAAAAGATCCTGGAAGGCCTCTTCCAGCCTTACGGCCTGGCCTTCTGGAAAGACTACCTCTACGTAGCCGAAACCACCTCGCTCAAGCGCTACAAATATGACGCCAGGAAGATGGAGGTCTCCGGCAAGGGCGAGGAGCTGGTGGCCATCCCCGATTTCAACCAGGGCCACTGGACCCGCTCGATCCTGTTCGACCGCGCCGGGCAGAAGATGTATTTCACCATCGGCTCCGGCTCCAACGTCTCGCCCGGTGACGACCCGCGCCGTGCCGCTATCCACCGCTACAACCCCGACGGCTCCGGGCACGAGACTTACGCCTCCGGGGTGCGCAACACCATTGGCCTGCGCTGGTATCCCGGCTCCGACGCCCTCTGGGCCGCCGTCCAGGAGCGCGACGGCCTGGGTGACGACCTGGTCCCCGACTACTTCACCCGCGTCCAGCAGGGCGCCTTCTACGGCTGGCCTTACGCCTACACCGGTCCCAACGAAGAGCCCCGCAACAAGGGCCAGCGTCCCGACCTGGTCGCGAAGACGGTGAAACCCGACGTCGTGCTCGGCGCCCACGTGGCGGTGCTGGATTTCCTCTTCTACACCGGCAAGCAGTTCCCCAAGCAATACCAGGGCGGCGCCTTCCTGGCCCTGCACGGCTCCTGGAACCGCGCCAAGCGCGTGGGGTACTCGGTGGTCTACATCCCGTTCCAGGACGGCAAGCCCCAGAGCGGTCCCCAGGACTTCCTGACCGGCTTCCTGCTCGACCCGGACAAGCGCGAAGTCTGGGGCCGTCCGGTCGGACTGTTGCAGATGCCCGACGGCTCGCTGCTGGTATCCGACGACGGCGGCAACAAGATCTGGCGGATCAGCTTTAAGGGATAAAGGGGGATTCTAGAACCCCAGATGAACGCCGCTAGAGGCCTTTTCCCCCATCTGCGTTTGTCTGCGCTCCTCTGCGGTTCCGTGGTTCTTTGCGAGGCCGCGGTTTCGCACCGCGAGGCCCTGCAATCGGGCGCCCGCTGTCTCGACTGCCACCCCGCCATCGCCAACTCCACCACGGCGGCCCGGCCCGGCCCCCGCGGCGTGCGGTTCAATCATAAACTGCATCTCGCCTTCGGCAACGTGACCCCGCTGATCGCCGGGGCCGTACGGTCTAAGAAATATCTAGGGCCGCCGCCGCGTCTCGATGGCCAGGAGGTCTGCCAGGCCTGCCACCGCGGCCTCGCTCAGGCGGTCGAAGCCACCCCGGCCAACTTCCCCCACATGGCCGATTGCCTGGTCTGCCACAGCAAGATCGATAATCCGTTCAGTTGCGAGAAATGCCACACCATCCCGGCCATAAAGCTCAAGCCCGCCTTCCACACGCCCGACTACATCGACACCCACTCCAGCGGCAAGCTCAAGCTGGACAAGCCCTCCTGCGTCATTTGTCACGGCGTGAACTTCACCTGCCTGGGTTGCCACTGACCGCGTACTCCAACGAAACACTCCCGGTCTTCTGGTACACCCTGTGGCTGGTCAGCTTCAGCTTGGCCTGCGCGGCCGGAGCGGGAAGGAGCGGAATCCCGCCACCGAGCAGTACCGGGATAACAGCGACCTCCACCGTGTCCACCTGCCCGGCTTCGAGAAGACTGCGAAAGAGCAGGCCGCCGCCGAACAACCAGATGTCCTTGCCGGGCTTCGCTCGCAGGGCCGCCAGCGTCTCCTCCGGCTTCTCCGCCACCATGGTCACTTCCGGATAATCGCGCTGCCGCAGCGTCCGGGAAAAGACCAGCGTCTTCATGCCGGGCATCACGCCCGTGTTTCCGCGCGGCATGGTCTCGAACGTCCGGCGTCCCAGCAGAACCGTGTCGAACTGGCTGAAAATCGCGCGAAAGTCGATCTCCGGATCGATGATGATCCAGTCCGCTTCGCCCTTCGGCCCGGCGATATACCCGTCCAAACTTGACGCCACCACGTATCGAATTCGTCGCACGATCACCTCACGCGCTTGAGCACCCTGTGGTACTGCTCGTGTGAACCAATCCAGAACCAGTAGAAATCATCCCCGCGTTGCCTGGCAATCGCGCGGTACCCTCGGCCAACCTCCACCGTCCAGACATAACCCTTTGGCTGGAAACCCAAGGACGGATGGGATTGGTCCTGCCGGAACAGCCGGAACTGTTAGTCGGCCAGTCACTGAACAGCCTCGGGGAGCTGGCGGCAGCATTCCCAGAACGGGGGGAGCGCAAATGATCGGATAAACTACTCCAACTCTTGGAAGTCTCCTCGGTCAATGGCGGCGTCGACCTCGCCCAAAATCTCCATGCCCGCTCCACCGGGGGAGAAGTCACGGGTGATCTCCGTATCCCAAGTCTGGCCGTCCATGTCGGCGAGCCACGAGGCGAGCACCGTGCGGTCGTCCGAGGGAAGCTCCTGTATGGCGCGCTTTAACTCGGTCAGGGTCATCTGCCCTTAGCGTCACATAGGAGCCACCCGGAGTCAAAGGGTCGCTCCTCACCTCCGGCTGACAAACGCGTTGCCCTCCACACAAAACCGCAACGGCCAGTCGGCGCAGTGGGTGATCCCCACCCGCGGCGTCGCCATCACCCGAACCCGCTCCGGCCGATCCGGACGCCGCACTACCAACTCGCCCCGCGTTACGTCCACCCCGTTGTGCCGCCGCGTAATCCCCATGGCCATGGTCAGCTTCCCCGGACCCGACGGGCGCGCGCCGTCCATGCCCTGCACCGGCTCCAGCGCCCGGAGCAAGACGCAGCCCGGCGTGCCGTCCGGCTCGGCCACCAGGTTCAGGCATTCGTACATACCATAGATCAGATACACGTAGGCGTGGCCAGGCGGACCGAACAGGACTCTGGTGCGGGGGGTGAGGCCGCGGGAGGCGTGCGCGGCGCGGTCGTCCAGACCCAGGTAGGCCTCCGTCTCGACGATTCTGCCGATCCGCTGGCCGTGGACCAGGTAGCAGCCGAGCAGGTCGCGCGCCACCTCCACCGTGGGCCGCGCGTAGAAGCTGCGGGGCAGGATACGCCCTAAGGCCGCGGCCTCCCGGCCGCGGCTACCCCAGCTTGCGGGTGAGAATCTCATTCACTACGGCCGGATTGGCCTGGCCGCGCGTGGACTTCATCACTTGGCCCACAAAGAACCCCAGCACGCCCTTCTTGCCGCCCCGGTATTGCTCCACCTGCTTGGGATTCGCGGCCAGCAGGTCGTCGACGATCTTCTCGATCTCGCCGGTATCGCTGATCTGCTTGAGTCCTTCGGCCTCGATAATCTCGGACGCCGCCTGGCCCGAGGAGAACATCTTGGGGAAGATTTCCTTGGCCAGCTTGCCGGAGAGGTCGCCGCCGGCCACCAGCTTGACCAGCTCGGCCAGTTGGGCGGCGCTTACCGGAGACTGTTCGATCCCCAGGTCGGCGGCTTTCAAGGCCCCGGTCAGGTCGCCCATCACCCAGTTCGAGGCCGCTTTGGGCTGGCCGCTAAGCCGGGCTGCCTCTTCAAAGTAATCCCCCAACGCCGCGGTCAGGGTGAGGACCTGCGCGTCGTACTCCGGAATCCCGTACCGCTCGACGAAGCGCCGGCGCTTGGCCGCGGGCAGCTCCGGCATCAGGGCCCGGATGGCCTCGCGCCATTCCTCACTGATGACCAGCGGCAGCAGGTCGGGCTCGGGAAAGTAGCGGTAGTCGTGGGCGTGCTCCTTCGACCGCATGCTGGCCGTCTCGCCGGTATCCACGTTGAACAGGCGCGTTTCCTGATGAATAGTCCCGCCGCTCTCGAGGACCGCCACCTGCCGGCCGATCTCGTAGTCCAGCGCGCGCTGCAGGTAGCGGAACGAGTTCAGATTCTTGACCTCGGCCTTGGTGCCGAACTTCTCCGCCCCCTTCAGCCGCACCGACACGTTGGCATCGCAGCGCAGATGGCCCTTCTCCATGTCGCAGGTGGAAGCGGCGATGTACTGCAGGAGCTGTTTCACCTCGGTCAAGTAGGCGTACGCCTCGGCCGAGCTGCGCAGATCCGGCTCGCTGACGATCTCGATCAGCGGCACGCCGCTGCGGTTCAGGTCGACGTAGCTGTAGCGGTCCGAATCCTTGTACCCCTCGTGCTGGCTCTTGCCGGCGTCGTCCTCGAGGTGCACGCGGGTGATCCCGATGCGCTTGGCCACGCCGTCCACGGAGATGTCCAGCCGGCCATGCTCGGCCACGGGCTGGTCGTATTGAGAGATTTGATATCCCTTGGGGAGATCGGGATAGAAGTAGTTCTTGCGGGCGAAGCGGGAGAAGGGCCGCACCTCACAGTCCAAGGCCAAGGCCGCCCGGACGGCCAGGGCCACGGCTTCCCGGTTGATGACCGGCAAGGCCCCGGGCAGTCCCAGGCACACCGGGCAGACCTGGGTGTTGGGGGCCGAGCCGAAATCGGTGGGACAGCCGCAGAACAGCTTGGTGCGGGTCAGGAGCTGGACGTGGACCTCCAGGCCGATGACCGGCTCGTAGCGGGAGATCGCTTCGGGGGCAGCCACCAGTACTTCCGTCGACGCCATGGGTTGATTATAGCCGAGCCGGGAACCTTTCTCTCCTTGACAACTTAGGAGAGATCCGGTAAGCTTCTCCTAATCACACTAGGTGAGCACATAATGCGAAAACAAGCGGAGCTGCTTCCGGGGACGCTCGACCTGCTCATTCTGAAAGCGGTGTCCCTCAACCCGCAGCACGGCTACGGCGTCCTCCTGCGCATCGAACAGATCACCGGCGGCGCGCTAACCATCGAGCAGGGCGCGCTCTACCCCGCGCTCCATCGCCTGGAACACCAGGGCTTGCTGGCCTGCGAATGGGGGACCTCGGAAAACAACCGGCGGGCCAAGTACTACCGGCTCACCACCCCCGGCCGCAAGCGGCTCAGCGAAGAAGTGGAAGGCTGGAACCGGCTGGTGTCGGCGATGAGCGCGGCGCTGAAGACCCGCCCGGAGGAGGCTTAACTATGCTGGCCCGATTGCGATCGCTCGGCAGGATGATCTTCCGCCGCTCCCGGTGGGAGCGGGAAACCAGCGAAGAGCTGCAGTTCCACATCGAGCAGCGCGCGGAACACCTGGCGCGCTCGGGCCTGCCGCGTGAGGAGGCACTGCGCCGAGCTCGGCTGGAATTCGGCGGTGTGGAAGGCTACCGGGAGAGGTGCCGGGAGGCCCGCGGCGCCCGCTGGATCGACGAACTCTCCCGGAATCTCGTCTACGCCGCGCGATCCATGCGCAAAAGTCCCGGCTTCACCGCCGTGGCCGTGCTCTCGCTCGCGCTCGGGATCGGTGCCAACGCCGCGGTGTTCGGCCTGGTGCACCGGCTCCTGCTGACCAAGCTGCCGGTCCGCGATCCGGGGGGCTTGTACCAAGTGGTCCTGATTTCGAGCAGCGGAACCCACTACAGAATGCCGTATCCGAAATTCGAGATGCTGCGCGACAACTTCAACTTCTTTGACCCGCTGCTGGGATGGGGCAGTTACCGCTGGGATCTGACCGTGGAGGATCGTAAACAACCGGCCCAGGTAGCGATCGTGACCGGCAACTATTTCGACACCCTGGGCCTCGGTCCGGCCCTGGGGCGGCTGCTGACCTCGCGCGACGAGCAGGCCCGCGCGACTGAGATCGCGGTGATCAGCCACGGTCTCTGGCAGACCGTGTTTGCCGGCGATCCGGGCGTTGTCGGCCGCAGCCTGAAGCTGCGCGAGGCCGCGTTTCAAGTCATCGGGGTGGCCCCGCCTGGGTTTTTCGGGACCGAGCTTGGCGCCGCTCCGGATGTGTACCTGCCGCTCCACGCTGTGGAGCGCTTTACACCGGGAGTGCTGCAGCGCCAGGGCGCCATGTGGTTCGAGATCATGGCGCGGCTCAAGCGGGAGATTCCGATGGCCACCATACAGGCGATTCTGCGGGAAAAATGGCCGGCGCTGGACGCG
>JBGOUV010000033.1:0-27361 GCA_041477815.1 Terriglobia bacterium
AGCCCGAGTACCGCCGGCTGCGGACGCTCGCCAAGCAAGCGGCTAAGCTGAATCGCCCGCCCTTCGTGGTGATCAAAGAGAACCAGCGAGAGAATCTGGCGAACTGGCGGGACCTGTTGTCGCATGTCAAATCCGAGGGCACGCGCGAGGTCAGCGTACAGCGCTACAAGGGGCTAGGCGAGATGAACGCCGAGCAGCTCTGGTCCACCACGATGAACGCCGAGTCCCGGACGCTGTTGCAGGTCCGGCTGGATGACGCGGTGGAGAGCGAAGAGATTTTCTCGACGCTCATGGGGGAGGACGTGGAGGCCCGGCGGAAGTTCATCGAGGAGAACGCGCTGTACGTGAAGAATTTGGACGTGTAGGCCGCGCGGTCCTCACGCTCTGGCGGCAAACCTCAGATCGACGTCACGACGTTCCTCAACGTCAAGGCCGGTTTGGTGCGAGGCAAGGATTCAAGTGTAGCCGAAGTCGGCCAACACTAGTTGCTGCCGCCCTGCTTCCAATACCGGCTGTGGCATTCCTGGCATACGGCGTACACCTGGGCGCCGGCGTCGAAGAGCGCCTCCGGGTTCTTAGCCTCCGCGGCCTTCAGGGCGACCACGCCCACATCGACCAGCGCTTGCGACATCTTGATCCAGTCGCCCTGGTCGCGGGCGCGGCTGCCGATCATGAGCAGATTGCCGGACTCGGCCAGGGTGAGGGCGTTATACCGAACGGTGGCCCATTCCTCCTCGCTTTTCGGGGCGATCTCTTCCACCCCGCTCGCCGACACGATGGTCCCTACGGACTCAAACAGGACGTCGGCAGCGGGATCGATCGTCGCCTGCATGAGCTGCGTGACGCTGGCCACCGGCTTGAAGGCGGGCGGTTTCCTACACGCGGCGGCGAGGAGGAGGACGGCCGTCGCCAGAAGAGGGGGGAGGATGGTTCGCATCTGCCTATTCTAGTGCGGATTCCGGGCGAAGGCGAACACGGAAGCCGAACACTTCCTGCACAATCAGAACGCCAGCGTCGCTACGCTCCGATGGTGTTCGGCTGCCGCCCGGAATGCTGTTCGGCTTCCCTTCGGAAACAGCGTCCGCCTTCGCCGGAATCCGCATTCTAGCGGCCTTGACATCGAAAGAGTTCGGGAGTTATATGAGTGGTACGATGCGAAACCTGTTCCGAGGCGCGTTCGCGGCTGTTGCCGTCCTCGCGGTGGCCGTGGCGCCGGCCGCCGGTCAGACTGCGGCCTATAAGGCTCCCCGTACGGCAGACGGCAAACCCGACTTGAACGGCATCTGGCAGGCGCTGGGGACGGCCTATTGGGATGTGGAGGGTCATGCGGCGCGACCAGGAGCGGTGGTCGCGCTGGGGGCGACCGGCGCCGTTCCCGGCGGGCTGGGCGTGGTGGAGGGCGGGGAGATCCCTTACCAGCCCTGGGCGGCGGCGAAGAAGAAGGAGAACGCCAAAAACTGGCTGACCGCCGATCCGGAGATCAAGTGCTTCATGCCGGGTGTGCCCCGCGCCACGTATATGCCCTTTCCCTTTCAAATCGTGCAGACGCCGAAGTCGATCCTGATGACCTACGAATTTGCGAACGCCAGCCGGGTGATCTACATGGATCGGCCGGATTTTGAGAGTCCTGTGGATACCTGGATGGGGCACGCGCGCGGCCGCTGGGAGGGGGAGACGCTGGTGGTGGATGTGACCAGCTTCAACGACCAGACCTGGTTCGACCGGGCCGGGAATTTTCATAGCGACGCCTTACACGTGGTGGAACGCTACACCGCCCTCAGCCCCGCCGCGTTGCGGTACGATGTCACCATCGAGGACGCGAAGGTGTTTACGCGGCCCTGGAAGATGAGTATGCCGCTCTATCGACGTCTGGATAAGAATGTGCAACTCTTGGAATTCAAGTGCGTCGAGTTCGTGGAAGAGCTGATGTACGGGCCCCTGCGCAAGAAGCCGAGTCAGTGAAAGAGAGGCGCCCATGAACCATCGATTTCCGGCGGCGGTGATCGCGGTCCTGTCCCTGGCGGCGCCGGCGGCCGGCCAGGTCACGACGAAACGAACTTGGACCCCACCCCGTACGTCGTGGGGCGAGCCGGACCTGCAGGGCATCTGGGATTTCGCCACCATTACGCCCCTGGAGCGGCCCAGTGAGCTGGCTGGGAAAGACGTTCTTACGGAACAGGAAGCGACGGAGCGGGAAGAGCAAGCCACTCAACGTCGCGTGGATCGCCCTCCCAAGCCAGGCGACACCGGCTCCTATAATCAGTTCTGGTTCGACGCGGGAACCAAGGTCATAGCGACCAAGCGAACGTCGCTGGTGGTGGATCCGCCGGAGGGGAGAATTCCTCCCCTGACGCCGGAGGCGCGGAAGAGAGGGGAGGCCCGTGTAGCGCTTCCGCCACACCCTGCCACCGGCCCGGAGGACCTGAACCTGGCCACGCGCTGCATCTTGGGGTTCAACGCCGGACCGCCGATGGCTCCCGGCGCCTACAACAATAATGTTCAGCTTTTCCAGGCTCCTGGATACGTGGCGCTTCTCAACGAGATGGTCAACGACGCCCGCATCATCCCCCTGGACGGGCGTCCGCATCTTCCACAGAACATCCGCCAGTGGAGGGGGGACTCGCGCGGCCGTTGGGAAGGCCCTACGCTGGTGGTCGACACCACGAATTTCCGCGACGAGACGAACTTCAGGGAATCCAGCAGGAACCTCCATGTAGTCGAACGCTTCACGCGCGTTGACGCGGACACGCTTCTCTATCAGTTCACTGTCGACGACCCGACGACGTGGACCAGACCCTGGTCGGCGGCGGTTCCCATGAGGAAGACGGAGGGTCCGATCTTTGAGTACGCGTGTCACGAGGGGAATTACGGCATGTTCAACATCCTCACGGGAGCTCGCGCCGAAGAGAAAGCTGCCGCAGAAGCCGCCCAGAAGGGAACGAGGTAAGGTGAATCCGATGCGAACCAAGCTTATTCTGGGGGCCGTGATTGCTGTGGTGTCCCTGGCGACGGCGCCCGCGGCCGGCCAGGCGACGGCGGCCGCGGGGAAAGCGAGCGCCGCGAAGCGCGCGGGGACTCCACCCCGCACCCCGTGGGGCCAGCCCGACCTGCAAGGGATTTGGGACTTCGCCACCATCACGCCCCTGGAGCGTCCCAAGGAGCTGGCCGGGAAAGAGGTTCTGACCGCCGAGGAAGCGGCGGAGTTTGAACAGCGGACCCTGCAACAGCGGAATCCGGATCGCCGCGACGGAGGTTCCCAAGCCGACGTCGGTCGCGCGTACAATCAATTTTGGTGGGACTACGGCTCCAAGGTGGTCGGAACCAAGAGAACGTCGCTGGTGGTGGACCCGCCGGATGGGAGAGTGCCTCCCTTGACGCCGGAGGCGCAGAAGCGAGCGGACGCCCGTACGGCGGTGAGGCAAGGCCCCCCTCGCGGCCCGGAGGACCGCAACCTGTGGGAGCGTTGTATCCTGGGAGGCAATGCCGGGCCGCCTATGGCTCCCGGCCCTTACAACAATAATGTCCAGATCTTCCAGACTCCGGGAAACGTGGTGATTCTCAACGAAATGATCAACGACGCCCGCGTGGTCCCCCTGGACGGGCGTCCTCATGTGCCGCCCCACATCCGCCAGTGGAGAGGGGACTCGCGCGGCCGTTGGGAAGGCAACACGCTGGTCGTCGACACTACGAATTTTGGCGACGAGCCGAACTTCCGGGGAGCCACCGCGAAGTTGCACGTGATCGAACGCTTCACGCGCGTCAACGCCGACACGCTCCTCTACGAATTCAAGGTCGAAGATCCGGCAACGTGGACCAGACCCTGGTCGGCGGCGGTTCCGATGACCAAGACGGAGGGTCCGATGTTTGAGTACGCCTGCCACGAGGGGAATTACGGCATGTTCAACATGCTCGCCGGCGCCCGCGCCGGAGAGAAGGCGGCCGCAGAAGCCGCCAAGGCGGGACCGAAGTGAAGGGGGTGAATCCGATGCGAACAAGGCTATCCGTTGTGGTTGCCGCAGCAGGTCTGGCGCTGGCCGCCGTGCCGGCGTGGGCGCATCACGCCTTTGCGGCGGAATTTGACGCCAACAAGCCGATCCGGTTGCAGGGAGCGGTCACCAAGATGGAATGGATCAATCCCCACGCCTGGATCCACATCGACGTGAAGAAGCCGGACGGCAAGGTGGAGCAGTGGATGATCGAAGGGGGCACCCCCAACACTCTGTTCCGGCGAGGCTTCACGAAAAACTCGCTGCTGCCGGGGACGGTGATCGTGGTCGATGGGTATCAGGCGAAGGACGGAACCCAGAAGGCCAACGGCAGGGATCTCACGTTGCCCGATGGGCGCAAGCTGTTTCTGGGGTCGTCCGGCACGGGGGCGCCCAGGGATGGCAGGGACCCGACGGAGCCGAAGCGGTAGACTACCCGGCGCGCCGCCTCAGGCGACCCCTTGCCGTTCCACGTAGGCGACCGAGGTATGGGGCTCGGGAATGGGCTCGCCATCTTCGCGCCAGCCCTCCAAGTGCAACTCTATGGCTTCCAGAATGTTGCGTTCAACCTCTTCGACGGTCCGGCCTGTCGTGATGCAGCCAGGTAAATCGGGGACGTAGGCCGAGAGATTGTTTTCGCCCTGCTCAATGACAATCGCGTACTTCCTCATGGCTTGCCTCTCAGTCCAGCCTGACTCAGGACACTCTCTCCGACGTGGCCAAGCGCCGTACCCGTCCCTTCTTGACGGGGTGCTTGAACATGGCGGAGCGGAGAATCGCGTTCAGGCGGCTATGGTAACCCTTCCCCTGGGACTTGAGCCACGTCAAGACGTCCGCATCGATGCGGACGGAAAGCTGGCGCTTGACCGGTCGATACAGACCACCGCGAACTGCGCCCTCGAAAAACGACGCCGGGAGGCGCGAGATGTCGCTGTAGTCGATCTGGCGATCGGGCATCTTGGCCAGCGCCCGGAGCTCTGCCTTCTGCTTCTGGGTCAGCCGGCGTGGCTTAGCCGGATCAAGCTCGATTGTCACGGTACGCTCTTTTTTCTTGCGCATTGGCTCTCCTGGCTGAAATCAGCCGAATCACTTCGCCACCCTCATCGCACGGCGTAGACCACAACCAGTACCGCCGGTTCCACCCCGCCGATCGTGATCCAGCGGTCTTCACCATAGTCTTCCCGGTCGTCATACGTTTCCAGTCTGCGAGGATCGAGGAACACGCGGGCCGCCACGTCAAAACTAACGCGGTGCTTACGCTGATTCGAGAAGTTCTTGTTTCTGTCCCACGAAACCCGCAATTCGTAGCTCCGGACGTGTAGCTACATAATTATATCACGTCAAAGGTGGTTCGGACTGCCATGGAGGCAGTCGCTATCAGAGACGGGAGCGGCCCGGGCGAAGGAGGGGGACAAGGCGGAGGACGGCGGCCTTGGATGGCATCGGGGCCAGCATACAACGAAATCTACGAAATCGATACGAAATATTGGAGGCAGCCGGAAACTAGACGATTGCCGGCATCGTCAGGCTGGCAGGATAGCGGCGTAACCGTGTTTGCGGGCGAGGACGAGTAGCGCTCTGTCGAAGGTAACCAGCGCCGCACGGCTTTCCTTGGAATAGGCGAGCAGGTAGCAATCGCCAACCCATTTCGATGCCGCCTGCTGGGCGAACGGAGCGGTCGCTTCCCGGAATGCGGCATCCAGGCCGCGTGGTTCCGGATAGAACTCCACGCGCGGGTCGCTCAACCATCGTTCGTACACGTCCCAGGCCTTTTGGAGAGTCAGCGTCTGTTCGCCCATGGCGGCTTGGTTCGTCAGCAGACGCAGCAGGCCGACCTGGGTGTAGCGCGAGAAAATGAGCCTTCCTTCACCCGACAGCAGGTGGAACCAGTTCCAGGCTTCGGCGTTGTGAGAATGGCCGGCTACGGAAAGAGCGAGCCAAACGTTTAAGTCAGGAAAAAACGAGGTCATGGGGGTTCTCGTCCTTGGGAAAGGCCGGACCCAGCTTGCCCTTGCCCCGGACCAGAGGGCCGGTCACATAGGAGCCCTTCTTGTGCTCGCTGTAGGCCTGCTCGATGGCTCGGATGATCAGGGCACGGATCGAAGAGCCAGACCGCTCCGCCCGGTGACGGAGCGCGTCGTGCAACGGTTCCGGGATGTCAACGGTGGTTCGGACTGCCATAGAGGCATTCTATCAGGAACGACATAAGCCTGTCATTCTCTACCCCGAAAACCCGATCCATCGTCCCGCAGCCCCTACCACCGACCACAGCGTGACCGAAACCAGGCCCACCAGCTTGCCCCACCACGGACCCACACGGGCCTCGTCGGCGGTGGCCACTTTGCGCCGCACCGTGAAAGTAAAGACGATGGCCGGCAGGAGGAACGTCATCTTCGTCCGGAAGGCGTCGCTGTAGTAACACTTGATCGCCTCCGAGGTGAACAGCAGGAGGCCGGAGGTCACCATCACTGCCAGACCGCCCACCAGCCAGGGATGCACCTCCCGCGCCAGGGACGCCACGGGCTGGCGGCGCAATACCAAGCCGAGCAGACGCAGGTCCACCACCAATACGGCTCCACCGATCAGGGCTAGCGCCAGGAGATGGAAGGACTCGATGACCGGAAAAAGCCAGAGCGAGTCGCGGATGGCGTGGCCTACCCCGCTGTTTTCGCACCACTCGAAGAAGGGCAACAGTGTCAAGCGAAATTCACCCTCCTCAATGCACACCCGGCTTGTCGAACCAGTTATAGGCGATCATCCGTCCGGCGACGACAATAGCGGCCCATAGCGCCAGAGACAGGCCGCCCGCCACCCTGGCCGCTCGGGGCGTCACCGGATCCAGATCCCATTCCGCTACCCGGCGATACACCGTCCGGTGAAAAACCCACGCATTCAAGCCGGCCAATACGAGCATCACGACCTTGATCCGAAAGAAGATATTCAGGTAGGTCCGGACGGGAATGGCATAGAACAACAGCGACCCGCTCAGGACCATCAGGACGAAGCCCGCCGCCATCCACCGGAAGAGCTGCCCCGCCGCCTCCGACACCGGCACCCGCCGCATGGTCAGGCCCAGCAGGCGCAGGTCCAGCAGCAGCGCCGTCCCGAGAAACACGCACAAGGTCAGGACGTGGACCGACTCCACCAGGGGATACACCCAGAGGGACTCGTGGAGCGCGATGCTCCCGGGTGTTTTCTCCAGCCACTCGCAGATCCCAAGAAGAGACATTCCCGACCCGTGAAGAATCGTAACCGAGCGACGGCCCTCGCGTCAACGCGGCTGCAGAAGCCAGGCGTACCAGTGGTCGCAGCTCACGACCGGCTCGAGACGCGGCAGGGGGAAAGCAGCCGCGATCGGCGGGCGGCGATTCGACGCCGGTGGCCTCGGTGAACAGGTACTTCGATGGATCCCAGCGAGCGAGAAGCCGCTCTCCGTAATCCCGCCCCCCCTCGCCGCCACGGCCCTGCCGATCACCGCGTAGACGGCGGCCAGGAAGACTCCCGTCCAGGATAGTCGCGACCAACCGGTCTCCTATTCCGGCGATCCGAGGCCCGTCCACGAGGGTGTCGGTTGTGGCGGGCGCTGGAGCAGCGGGCTGAGCGGACGGGAGCGGGGCTCCTGAAAAACGCGATTAGCGGCGGGTGGTGGATTGGGGGGTGCGAGGGACGGGCGGCACTTGCAGAGCTGAGACGTGGTGCGCCCGGAGAGAGTCGAACTCCCGACCTTCTGGTTCGTAGCCAGACGCTCTATCCAGCTGAGCTACGGGCGCACATTATCTATCAGAATATCACATCCGCAGGCCGCCGTTCACGTCCAGCACGTGTCCGGTGATGTAGGCCGCTTCGTCGCCCGCCAGAAAACAGACCGCCTGCGCTACCTCCAGATCCGTACCCATCCGGCCCAGGGGGATCACCCCCAGGAGTCGCTCTCTTTGCTTCTCGTCCAGCGCCTCGGTCATGGCCGTCTGGATGAATCCCGGCGCCACCGCGTTCACGGTGATGTTCCGGGACGCCACCTCCTGGGCCAAGGCTTTGGTCAGGCCGATCAGGCCCGCCTTGGAGGCCACGTAATTGGCCTGCCCCGGATTCCCCGTCTCGCCCACCACCGACGAGATATTCACGATCCTTCCCCACCTGGCCCGCACCATCGCCGGCAGCGCTTGCTGGATACAGAGGAACGCCCCCGTCAGGTTGGTTCGGAGCACGTCGTCCCAACTCTCGCGCTTCATCCGCAGGGCCAGGCCGTCGCGCGTGATCCCAGCGTTGTTCACCAGGATCTCCACCTTCCCAAAGGCGGACTCCGCTTGGCGGAACGCCTCCCCAATCGACTCCGCCGCCGCGACGTCCAGCCGCACCGCCAGGGCCTGCCCGCCCGCGGCTCGGATCTCCTCCACTAACTGCTCCAGCTTCGCCTCCTGACGCGCCCCGGCCACTACCCGGGCCCCGCGCCGCGCCAACTCCACCGCGCACGCCCGCCCGATCCCCTGGCTGGCTCCCGTTACTAAAGCTACTCTCATAAGAAGGCAGCTCTTAGCTCTTAGCTGTTAGCAAGCTAAACCCCGTGCCCGTTGTCGGGTTGCTTAGCAGTGGCAAAAGTGCCCTGGAGTCACGTGGTGCAAATTTGCACCACGGCAAGTCGTTGATTCTGCGGGGTTGAGAACCCGGCAAATTTGCCGGGTCTTGTTTCTGCCACGAGCTGTTAGCCAACAGCCTCTCCTTTCACGCTTCGATCGATATTTCTCAGCAGGCCGGTCAGGACGCGTCCGGGGCCCACTTCTACGAACTCGGTTACGCCCTGGGCGATCATGTACCTTACGCTATCCTCCCAGCGGACTGGATGGGGCACCTGGTCCACCAGGCCTTGGCGGGCACAGGCGGCTGTGCGCACTTCCTGGGCCGCCACGTTATTCACCAGCGGCACCTCCAGATCCCGAAACTCGAGGGCGGCCAGATCGGCCGCTAGTCTCGTCTGCGCCGGCGCCATGAGGGCGCAATGAAAGGGGGCGCTTACTGGTAGGATCACTGCTTTTTTCGCCCCGGCCTGGCGGGCCAGCGCCACTGCCCGCTCCACCGCTGCCTGGTGCCCGGCAATGACTACCTGGTCGGGGGAGTTCAGATTGGCGGCCGACACGATTTCGCCCTGCGCGGCTTCCGTGCAGATCCTGTCCAGTTGCCCCGGCGGCAAACCCAGCAACGCCGCCATCGCCCCGACACCCGCCGGCGTCGCCTCCTGCATGTACCGTCCCCGCCGCCGCACCAGCCGCACCGCCTCCTCGAACCCCAGCGCGCCCGCCGCCGCCAGGGCCGAGTATTCGCCCAGGCTGTGTCCTGCGACATAGTCGGGACGCCTCCCCTTCTCGCGCAGCACCTCGAACGCCGCCACCGAGCACGTCAGGATCGCCGGTTGGGTGTTCTCCGTCAGCTTCAGCGTCTCCTCGGGTCCCTCCCAGCACAACTTCGAAATCTCGAATCCCAGGGCCGCCTCCGCGCGCCGCCACGTCTCCCGGGCGCAGGCGAACGACTCGGCCATGTGGCGCCCCATTCCCACGGCCTGCGACCCCTGGCCTGGAAAGACGAATGCGGTTTTGGACATGGAATCCAGAAGTATAGTACAAACGAGGGGTGGCCTACGAAGACCTCCGCGACTACCTCCGCACGCTCAAGAAGGAAGACCAACTCCGGCGCGTCACCGCGGAGGTCGATCCCCTACTCGAGATCACCGAGGTCGCCGACCGCGCCGTGAAGGCCGGCGGCCCCGCGCTGCTGTTCGAGAGTCCGAAAGGCTACGACATCCCCGTCGCCATCAACCTGTTCGCCTCGCGCCGCCTCATGGAGCTGGCGCTGGACGTCGACGATATCGAGGACATTACCCGCCGCATCGTCGAGTACCTCGATATGAAGACCCCGCCAGGCCTCCTGGGCAAGCTCAAGATGCTGCCCAAGCTGGCCGAGGTGGGTTCCTTTTTCCCCCGCGAGGTCAAGGACGGCCCCTGTAAGGAGGTGATCCTCCGCGAAAAGTTCGACCTGTTCGAACTGCCCATCCTGCAATGCTGGCCCGAGGACGGCGGACGCTTCATCACCCTCCCCCTGGTCTTTTCCCGCAACCCCGACACCGGCAAGCGCAACTGCGGCATGTACCGCCTCCAGGTCTACGACCATTGCACCACCGGTATGCACTGGCAGACCCACAAACAAGGCGCTGAGCATTACCGCCGGCGCGTCGCCCAGGGTGGCGATACGCGCATGGACGTCGCGGTGGCCATCGGCTCGGACCCGGCCACGATGTTCTCGGCCCTCCTGCCGCTCCCCCCCGACCTCGACGAGATGCTCTTCGCCGGCGCCCTCCGCTCCGATCCCGTGGAGATGGTGCGCTGCGAAACCGTCGACCTGGAAGTGCCGGCCAACGCCGAGATCGTCCTCGAAGGCTACGTGACCCTCGGCGAGCTGCGCACCGAAGGCCCCTTCGGCGACCATACCGGTTTCTACTCTCTGGCTGATGACTACCCCGTCTTCCACGTCACCTGCGTCACGCGCCGCAAGCATCCCATTTACGCCACCACCATTGTCGGGCCGCCCCCCATGGAAGACTACTACATGGGTAATACCATCGAGCGCATCTTTCTCCCCCTGATGCGGCTTCAACTCCCCGAGATCCGCGACATCCACATGCCGGCCGAGGGCATTTTCCACAACCTGATGCTGGTCGCGATCCGCAAGTCCTACCCCGGCCACGCCCGCAAAGTGATGTCAGCCATCTGGGGCCTGGGCCAGGCCATGTTCACCAAGTGCATCGTGGTGGTGGATGAAGACGTGAATGTGCAGGACGTGCGGGAGGTCGCCTGGAAGGCCCTCAACAACATCGACCCCGAGCGCGACATCCAGTTCACGTTCGGCCCCATCGACTCTTTGGACCACTCCAGCCGCCTGGCCAACTACGGCTCCAAGATGGGTGTGGACGCTACGCGTAAGTGGCCGGCGGAAGGATTCTCCCGGCCCTGGCCCAAGGTCATCCGCATGGACCCGGAGGTGCAGCGGCGCGTGGACGGGCTCTGCAAGCAACTGGGATTCTAGGAGGGTCGTGCCCTCCCAAGCTATAATATTCAGTAGATGCAACTCCAGCGTACTCTGCTCCGTCGGGTGGGCGAAGCTATAGGGAAATTCAAGATGATCCGCGAGGACGACCGCGTGGCCGTGGCCGTCTCCGGAGGGAAGGACTCGCTCACGCTCCTGGAAGCTCTCCTGCTGCTGCAGAAGCGCTCTCCGGTCCCTTTCAGTCTGTGCGCCTTCACCGTGGAGCAGGGCAAATTTCTTCGCCCCATAGCTCCTGTGGGCGACTATATGCGGTCACGCGGCGTCTCCTGGACCTACTTCCACGACGGCCCCTCGTTCCGGCTCCTGAAGGAACAGCCCGACCACGGCTGCGACCTTTGCAGCCGCTACCGCCGGCGCGCCGTTTACGAGATTGCGCGGTCGCTGGGCGCCAATGTCATCGCCTTCGGCCACACCGCTGACGATTTCTGCGAGGCCCTGCTGCGTAATACCCTTTTCACGGGACGCCTCAGCTCCTTGCCCCCGGTGGCTTACTCGCGCGAGCGCGACTTCCGCCTCATCCGCCCGCTGGTCTACGTCAACGAAGAGATCACCGCCGCCTGGGCCGAGGCCCACCAACTCCCCATCGTTCCTTGCGGGTGCTCCCAGCGCACCGGCACGGTCCGGCGGTCGCTCCGCGACTTCTTCGGCCAGCTTAAACAGGAACATCCGCACCTGCTCGAGAATATCCTCTCCGCTATGGGCAACCTCGACACCCGCCGATTGCTGGACACCCGGTTCCTTGATTTGGACCAGGCTACCGTCGAATCGGGTGAGGCTGATTTGCTCACTACTATTTCGCCGGCGGGTTTGGGGTAACCCCTTTGAATTAACTGAGCCAGATGCAAACTGCCGTGCCCGCTCCGACGAACTCCTCTCTGTCGTCAGGCCCCACACATATCTCTGCCCGCATTGAGGTCATTGATATCGTGAGAGGCTTTGCGCTCTTCGGAGTCCTGGCCGCCAACATGACGAATTGGTGGCACCCAAACCGCACATGGCTGGATGCAGTGGCGAGAGACTTCATACGGGTCTTTCTGGAGAATAAGTCATGGCCGCTATTCGCGCTGCTGTTTGGACTGGGCGTCGCGATGCAGTTCGAACGTGAACACCCGATCGGCGTGAATAGCCGCAGGATGGCGGCGCTCTTCGGCTTCGGGGTGTTTGTCTTCCTCATCTTCGCCGGCAACGTGCAGCTCATCAACTATGCGTTGATGGGACTGCTGCTATTGCCGCTTCGCCGCGTGCGGACGCAGTGGCTGCTCCCTCTGGCCCTTACCTTGGTAGTCGCTTCCGCAGCGGGTCCGCTCTACCGGCATCTATTGCCCGGTGCGCAACGGGTGCAGCAGCAACAGGCCGCCCGAATGAGGCTGCGCACAGTAGGTACTTTCACCGAGGTAACGGCGGGGCGTGCAAGTGAGATTCCAGGGCTCCTGATCGGCCAACGGTTGCCGTCGCAATCAAGAGATTTCGCAATGGTCCTGGTGGGCTTCTGGATGGGCCGGAGGCGTTTGCATCAGGGCCTCTCTGCGAACCTGCCTAATGTCCGGCGGGTTCTGCTGTGGAGTTTGCCCTTGGGCTTTGCCGGTACGGCGACAGCCTGGTATTGGAGTCGTCCGTCCGGCTGGCCACCGGTCGCGATGGTTGCGAGGGACGCAGGGACGCTTCTCGCCGCCGATTTGCAGAGTGTCGGCTACGCAGCGGCCGTCATCCTGCTGGCACATCGTGAGTGGTGGCTTTCCGTGCTCCACCCGCTCGCCAGCGTCGGGCGCCTGTCTTTGACCAACTTCATGACGCAGTTTCTGGTGTTGCGCCTTTTGTTTGACCGTTTCTTTCTGGCGCTCGATTGGGGGCAAGGCGCTTGTTTCGGGGTTACCATCTCGCTGTTCTCCCTGCAGGTGTTTTGGAGTGGCTGGTGGGTACGGCGGTACCGCTTCGGCCCGGCGGAGTGGCTGTGGCGCGCGAACACGTATGGGGAACCGCCGCCCATGCGGCGAATGTCCATATCGTGATCACCGGATTCCGGAACCGGAACTCACTTTTCGGGCCGGCCGCGAGTCGCCCCTCGGGGAATCTGTGGCTTCCCCAACGTCGGCGGAACTCATCCTGGACGTTCACCTGCGGTTCCATGGATCTTCGCTAGAACCACATCGACTTGTTCACCAGGTTTCGGAGCTCCTCGCCCCTGGAGAACCTTCTGACGTTGTCCAGCAGCACAGCCAGGTGCCGTTCCGGAATGCGGGGGGAGTAGCCCGCGATGTGCGGGGTCAGAATGACGTTCTCCATCTCCCAGAGCGGATGATCCACCGGGAGCGGCTCGGTCTCGAACACATCCAGACCGGCGCCCGCAATCTCGCCGGTCCTCAGGGCCTCGACCAGATCGCCCAGGTCCACAATTACCCCACGGCCGATATTGATCAGGTAGGCGCTCCGCTTCATTTGCTGGAACTGCGGGCGCCGGAACATCTTCACCGTTTCCGGCGTGTGCGGGGCCGCTATCACCACAAAATCGCTGTGGCCGAGCAACTCCCCGAGGCGATCCATTTTCCACAACTCCGCCACCCCTGCCGGCGCTTCCGTCCGCAGGGGATCCACGGCCAGGACCCGCATCCCGAAGGCCAGCCCGCGCCGCGCAATCTCGCTCCCGATCTGCCCGAGCCCCACCACGCCCAGGGTCTGATCGGACAGGTGCAAGTGACGCTGGTCGAGCGCGGTCACTTGGCCCGGTCCCACCGCATAGTCCGCCCGGGTATCTTCGCCACCCACGGGCGCCCACCGGCGCGCCAGTTGATTGCGCACATAGGTATGAAAGTTGCGGGCAAAGCACAGGATGAAGGCGAAGACGTGGTCGGCGATGACATCCGAGAACAGCCCTCGCATATTCGACAGCAGGCAGGGATGCTCGATCAACGCCGGAAACAGGTAATGCTCCAGGCTGGCCGTGGGCGACTGCACCCAGCGGAGCTGTTTCGCCGCCGCCAGCAGGTCCGGCGTCATCTTGCCAAAGAACCCGTCGGCGTCGGCGATCTCTTCCAGGGCCGCTTCCGGGTTCCCCACGTTGACGACCTCCATACCTTCTGCCGCAGCCACGATCTTCTCGAACCGGACCTGCTCGACCGCCGGATGGATGACTAGCTTCATAGTCTGGGCATTCTACCAAACACCGCCGGCCAGACCGCCGGATCCTCTTGCCCCAGGCGCCAGGCCGAGAATCCGGCCAGCCGGTATTTCCGGACCAGCTCGAGCCGGCGGCCGAGGCTGCGCGCATCCTCCAGCCACACCACGTTCCGCACTTTTCCGGCCCGGAACTGGAACCTCGGGGCCTGGTGCACGGGGTCCATCCGGATGCGGGTCCGATGCCGCAGCGCCAGCGCCCGCGCTTCCGGATAGGGGCCCTCGCTGACCTTCTTCCCATTCCAGCGCCGGTAGTAGAGCGGGAGTCCCAGCAGCAGTTTCTCTCGCGGGACCGATTCCAGCGTCTTGCGCAGGCACGCCTCCACCCAGCCGTAGCCGGCGATCGGTCCCGGCTGGCCCGGTGAAGTATACTCGTCATAGGTCATCAGGGTGACCCAGTCGGCCGCCTGCCCCAGTCCGGCGTAATCGAACACCCGCGAATGCTCGTTCGGCGCCAACCCCGCTCCCAGGGGCGCTCCTGCCGCCACCCCCAGGATCATCCCGCGCTTCCGCAGCTCCTGCCCCAGGCGCGTCGCCAACCGGACATACCCGGCCCGTCCTGCGGCCCCGAAGTTTTCGAAGTCCAGGTCGAGTCCGTAGAATCCCTCGGCCTCCGCGATCCGCACCAACTGGGCCACCACCTGGTCCAGCAACCGCTCGTCGTCCAGCACCGCCCGGGCGACCTCCGGCCGGAAGTCCTCATTGGCCACCACCGGCAGCAGCCGCAGCTTTCGCTCTCGCGCCCAAGCCACGATCTGGGGGTCCACCGCCGACCGCACTTGCCCGTTCTCGGTCACAGTCAGCCATACCGGCGATGCGAGGCTGATGTGGGCCGCGTTCTGCTGCAGCGACTGCCGGGACAAGGCGTCGTTGGTGGAGTAGAAATGCGCCAGTACGGCCAGTCCGGCCAGGAGCTTCATCGTTCCTGTATCCGGAGGTTGCGGAACCAGACCTCGTCGCCGTGGTTCTGCAACCCGAGCGGCGTCCTCTTCTTCGGCTGCTTGGTCAGCAGCTCGTATACCGGCGAGGCCGCGGTCCACCGCCGGGCCAGTCCTGCGGCGATGGCGGGCGCCCCCAAATCCGCGTCCACGACCTTCTCTCCGTTCAGCCAGTGCTCCACCCGGTTTCCGCGCAACACGATACGGGACTGATTGAACTCTCCCACCGGCCGCGCCGTCTGCTTCACCGGCGCCACCATGCTGTAGATCGACCCGGTGGTCCGCTCGGGCGCGGCGGCGTCGGGATGCCCCTGGTTGTCGATCAACTGGTACTCGAACCCGACGGGATAATCCTCATACTTTTCGCCGGCCGGAATCTTGTCCCGGCTCCAGACGTGGTTCCGCAACTGGTGGTCCAAGCGGTCTTCAAATTTCTTCCAGACCGGATCGCTGGCCGGCACCAGCGCCCGTTCCTGGATCCGGTACTTGACCCCGCTATTCCCGCCCGGCGCGATCCGCCACTCGAAGTCCAGGTCGAAATCGCCGAAGCTGCCGGAAGTCAGGAGATCCTCCCGAATCCGCGGCGCCTTCACGGCTTTGATGCAGCCGTCGGCGACCACCCACGACTCGCCGGGCGCTTCCCACCCGGCCAGGGTGTGGCCGTCAAACAACACCCGCCATCCGGGCGGGTGAGAAGTCCCACATCCTGCCAGACTGATCCCCAGGGCGGCGAGTACCGACGACGCGACTCTCATGGCGCATCCATTCTAGAACAGTTGTTACACTGAAGGCAGGGCGCGTAGCTCAGGTGGATAGAGCACCTGCCTTCTAAGCAGGTGGTCGCAGGTTCGAGTCCTGCCGCGCCTACCAACCTTCAAAGACTTACCCGCCGCGATTCACTGGGACCCTCTGAAGACCGGATCGCAATGCCGGGACTTGGCCATGACGCTGAGTACTGGCAGTGCTTCCGCCCCTCACCTGCGCCACCTTAAGGCCGGGGGGTTGCCGGGATGGTCCAGAAATAGATGGTACGGCCGTCTACATCCACTTCCTTCTCGGGCTTCCAGTCGCCCATGCTGAAGGTATGGGAGACGATACGCGTGCCCGGCTTCAGATCTCTCCACAGCTTCGGGCGAAGCTTCTCGTTCAGAGACTGCAATAAGTAAAGCGTTACTACCGTCGCTTCCTTGATATCCGCCTCGAAAAGGTCTTCGTTGCGGAAGGTGACCCGGTCGGTGACGCCGGCTTGCTTGGCGGTCTCCTGCGATTCCTTGATCCTTTCCGGGTTGATGTCGATGCCGACGGCGCGCCGCGCTCCAAACTCCTTCACGGCCGTAACCACCAGGCGCCCGTCGCCGCAACCGAGATCGTAAACGATGTCGCCTTTCTGAACGTTGGCCAGCTTGAGCATCGCCGACACCACGTTCTGAGGCGTGGGCACAAAGATCACATCCGGCTCGCGCAGTTTCTTTTCCTGCGCCGGCGCCGGGGCCACCGAGAGCCCTGCTAACAAAACCAGCAGACTTGCCTTTTTGGTTACTTGCATAAGGGAGAGTGTACGCCGGGGCCCCCGTTGGACGCAAGTCCCCACCTCCACTCCCGGACCTCCGGCAAGTCCTCCCCCACCTCCATAATGTACTGCTTGTGTTCCATCAGCTTGTTCTTCAGCCACTGCCGGACATGGGCCGTTACGTTGCGCACGCGGTCCACCCGGTCCAGGACGTCCATGGCCAGGTGAAAACGGTCCAGGTCATTCAATACGCACATGTCAAACGGCGTCGTAATCGTCCCCTCCTCCTTGTACCCCCGCACATGCAGCCGCTGATTCGTCCGGCGGTAGGCCAGCCGATGAATCAACCACGGGTAGCCATGAAACGCAAAAATGATGGGACGGTCGGTGGTGAACATGGAGTCGTATTCCTTGTCCGGCAGGCCATGCGGATGCTCCGAGGCCGGCTGCAGGGTCATGAGATCGACCACGTTCACCACCCGGATCTTCAGCTCCGGCACCTGCTGCCGCAGCAGGTCCACGGCGGCGAGGGTTTCCACGGTGGGGATGTCCCCGCAACAGGCCATCACCACGTCCGGCTCCACACCCTGGTCGTTGCTGGCCCAATCCCAGATCCCGAGCCCGGCGGTGCAGTGCCGGATGGCGGCGTCCATGTCCAGCCACTGCAATTCGGGATGCTTTCCCGCCACGATGACATTCACGTAATGGCGGCTGCGCAGGCAGTGGTCCGCCACCGACAGCAGCGTATTCGCGTCCGGCGGCAGATACACGCGCACGATCTCCGCCTTCTTGTTCACCACGTGGTCGAGGAACCCCGGGTCCTGGTGGCTGAACCCGTTGTTGTCCTGCCGCCACACGTGCGAGCTGAGCAGATAGTTCAGCGAAGCGATGGGCCGCCGCCACGGAATCCCCCGCGTCACCTTGAGCCACTTGGCGTGCTGATTGAACATCGAGTCGATGATGTGGATGAAGGCCTCGTACGACGAAAAGAACCCGTGCCGTCCGGTGAGCAGGTATCCCTCCAGCCAGCCCTGGCACATGTGCTCGCTCAATACCTCCATCACCCGCCCCTCCGGAGACACGTGATCGTCCGACGGCAGGATCTCTCCGGTGAAGGCCCGGTCGGTCACCTCCAGCACCGCACCCAGGCGGTTCGACGCCGTCTCGTCGGGGCCAAACACGCGGAAATTCTGCGCCCCCAGGTTCAGCTTCATGACGTCGCGCAGGAAGCTCCCCAACACCCTCGTACACTCCACCCGCGCGCCTCCGGGTTGGGGCACCTCGACGGCATAATCGCGGAAATCCGGCATCCGCAGATCCCGCAGCAACGCCCCGCCGTTGGCGTGCGGATTTGCCCCCATGCGCCGGTGGCCTTGCGGCGCCAGCTCCGCCAGCTCCGCCCGCAGTCTGCCGCGGGGGTCAAACAACTCCTCCGGCCGGTAACTCCGCATCCACTCTTCCAACTGCCGCAGATGCTCCGGCTTCTCCGCCAGCTCGGCCAGCGGGACCTGGTGAGATCGGAACGTACCCTCTACTTTCTTCCCGTCCACCTCCCGGGGACCAGTCCATCCCTTGGGCGTTCGCAGGACAATCATCGGCCACCGGGGCCGCCCCTGGTAACCCTTCGTCCGCGCCTCGCCCTGGATCGCCCGAATCTCCTCGATGACGGTATCCATGGTCGCCGCCATCTGCTGGTGGTCTCCTTCCACAAAGTAGGGCTTATATCCATAGCCCTCCAACAGCCGGGTCAACTCCTCCTGGCTCACCCGCGCCAGTACGGTCGGGTTCGCGATCTTGTAGCCGTTCAGGTGCAGCACCGGCAGCACCGCGCCATCCCGGACCGGGTTCAGAAACTTGTTGGAGTGCCAGCTTGCCGCCAGGGGACCCGTTTCCGCCTCCCCATCCCCCACCACGCAAAGCACCACCAAGTCCGGGTTATCAAACGCCGCCCCATAGGCATGCAGCAGCGCGTATCCCAACTCGCCCCCCTCATGAATCGACCCCGGCGTCTCCGGCGCCACATGGCTGGGTATGCCCCCCGGAAACGAAAATTGCTTGAACAGCCGCTGCATCCCTTCCGTGTCCTGCGACACATCCGGATACACCTCCGAGTAGGTGCCCTCCAGGTAGGTCTGGGCCACCAGGGCCGGCCCCCCATGTCCCGGGCCGGTCACGTAGATCGCACTCAGGTCGTACTTCCGAATCACCCGGTTCATGTGAACATACAGGAAGTTCAACCCCGGTGTGGTCCCCCAATGCCCCAGCAGGCGCGGCTTGATGTGCTCTTTCTGCAGCGGCTCACGCAGGAGCGGGTTGGCATGCAGGTAGATCTGCCCGACCGACAAGTAATTCGACGCTCGCCAGTAGGCATCCAGGCGGCGAAGCTCCTCCTGTGTCATCATTTCCTCCTATGAACCTGGAAAAATACTTCTCTCTCCACGGCCGCACCGCCCTGGTCCTCGGGGCCAGCCGCGGCATCGGACAAGCCATCGCCGAGGCCCTGGGCGAAGCCGGGGCCCACGTGATCCTGTCCGCCCGCTCCGCCGACAAACTGGAGGCCGTGGCCACCCGCATCCGCGGGCGCGGCGACCAGGCCTCGGTCCAGCCCATCGACGTGACCAACACGGCCTCTATCGGCTCGGGCGTGGACCGGGCGCTCCAAGCCCACGGCCCTATCGACATCCTGGTCAACGTCGCCGGCACCAACATCCGCAAACGCGCCGAAGATTACACCGAGCAAGAATATGACCACGTCCTGAACACCAACCTGAAGGGCATCTTCCAGGCCACGCAGTTAGTGGGCGCGGCCATGAAGAAGCAGAACCGGGGCAAGATCATCAACATCGGCAGCCTTACCACCACGATCGCCTTTCCGTATCTGGCCATCTATGCCATCACCAAGGGCGGCCTCGGGCAGCTTTCCAAGGTCCTGGCCGTGGAGTGGGCGCCCTTCAACATCCAGGTGAATGTCATCGCCCCGGGATTTATCATTACCGATCTGAATCGTCAGATGTGGCAAAAGCAGGAGATGCTGGACTGGCTGGCCGCTACCCAGCCCAACTCCCGCCCCGGAACCCCCGAGGACATCGCCGGCCTGGCCGTCTTTCTCGCCTCCCCCGCCTCCGACTACATCACCGGCCAGGTGATTCACGTCGACGGCGGCAAGACCGCCGGCTCGCGCTGGCCCTTCGAGCCCGCCAGTTAACCAACCCGGTGTCGCGCGATCCGGTGCAATCGGACCGGCAAGAGCTGCGAATAACGGTCGAAGCCGGTATCCCGGGCGAATATCGACCAGCCGAACCGGTGTGCCACGGCGCAGAGCAGCAGATCGATGGGACCGCCGGTGACGCCGTGCCGGCGGCACAGGTTAAAGAATCGCGCCGCCTGGATGTAATCCACGCCCTCGATCGGCGCGTCGCGAAAAGCGGAGAGCCGGCGCTCCAGGCCGGCGAACTGCGTCTGGTCGCGCAGCCCGGATAGAACTTCCTGGCGGATGGGGCCAACCACGCGGAGGCGGCCATCCCGCACCAAGTCCGACCATTCCGCCACGATGCCCCGCTCCTCGGGGGCCAAGTCCTCCGATCGGCGCCGCAAGGCCAGGGACCAGACCGAGGTATCCACCAGTACGCTCAACGGCGCTTTCTCCGCCGCAGCGCCTGGTAGTCGTAATCCGGGTCATAGTCGATAGCGCCGGCCAGTTCCAGAATCTGTAACTGCTCGCGTCTCTGCAGATACTCTTCCAGCGCGGCAGTGACCGCCTCCTTCTTGGTCTTGTGCCCTCCGATTTGCTTGACGCGGTCGATCAGCGCGTCGTCGAGGGCGAGGTTGGTCGGCATAAAGGGGCGCCTCCAGGCTGCTTACACAGTATTATACACAAGCTTACGTGTGACCTGAAAGGCGGCAAGCTTCACGCCGACGGCGGCAAGCCCGCGCCCGCCAGTTGCTCGTAGTTGGTGGGCGTCATCAAACAGAACCGCGGCTCCAGCCCGCTGGCGGCGGCGATGGCATCCTCCGCCTCGTCGGTCGGTAACTCCGGCCCCGCTACCCACAAATACCGTTCATGGGTCACGCGCACCGCTACCACCCGCCATCTGGCCGCCACCTCCCAGGGCAGACGCTCGAGAGCCTCCACGTCTCCCTCTTGCACCAGCTCGAACGGCAGCGTCTGCTGCGCCCCCAGGGCCCGGTACAGATCCACCTCCGACACCATCCCCAAGCGCACCAGGTACGCGCCCAGTCTCTCCCCCAGCCCCCGCCTCTCCAGCGCCCGGTCCACCGCCTCCGCCCGCACCACCCCCATCTCCACCAACACCTCCCCCAGCCGCTTCTTGTGCGATCGCAAGGCCGGCAGCCCCGGATAGCAGTGGTCCGTCTTCAGCCACTCGGGCGACAAGAACAACCTCACCGCCCGCGCCGTGGCGGCAAAGTTGATCACATTCCCCCATATCGCCCGCAACGGCGCCAGCAAGCCAAACCCCCAGCCATAGAAGCGCGCCGCGCTGGCCACCCGCACGCCCTGGCGCCACAGCAGCAATCCCGCATTGGCTGCCAACACCCATCCCCAGGGCCATTCCCAAGCCCCCCGTACCAAACCCCACAAGAACAACACGTTGGCCAGCATGGTCAGGGGATTCCCCAGCAGCCCTTTCCGATCCCGCCACAGCCAATACCACTGTCCCGGACCCGCATTCCACCCGACTCTCTGCCATCCCTGCAGCGCGATTCCGGTGACCCACCTCCCCCGCTGCCGCACCGCCCCGCGGAGCCGGTGTGGAAAGTACTCCCGCGTCGCAAAGGGCCCCCGCTCATCGCCCGCTGCCTCCGGCTCGACCAGAATCTGCGTACACCCCAGCCGGTGCAGCTCGAGTCCCATCAGGTAGTCCTCCGTCAGCATGTCCGGCTCGAGCAGCCGCCCCCCGTGGTTCCAGGCCACCCGGTCCACCACCTCTCTCCGATAGGCCGTCCCGACCCCGCACGACGGCAGGAATCCCCCCATCCACACGCGCACCGGCAACTCCCTCCCGTGCGAGTACGCAAACTCATCGCAGTACACCCCATGGGTGAACTCGCGCCACGATGTCGCCAGCGGCAGCACCGGCACCTGCACCATGTCGTAGCTTTCCACGTAGCAGTTGATCAGGTCCAGCGATCGCGGATGAATCAGATCTTCCGCATCGTGGTGCAACACCACGTCGAACCTCCCCCCCCGCTCCTGTTCCCACAGCAATAGCCCCTGATACACCCAGTTCAGACAGTCGGCCTTGGAAGTCGGCCCCTCGTGCGGGCAGAGCACGACGTGTACCTTCCGGTGCTTGTGCTCCGCAGCCCGCAACCGGCTCAAGGTGGGCAGGTCATTTGGATAAGCCCCCACAAACACCTCGTAGTTCCCGTACTGGATGGCCGCCAGATTGTGGTCGAGCATCTGCTCGATGACGCCCTCTTCCTGCCAGGCCGGAATCAGGAGGGCGACCTTCTTCTCGCGCGGCGGGCGCACCCCGGGGCTGGCCGCGCGGGCGCGACGACTCAGGCGATAGTAGATGTAGGCAAGGTCCAGAAACAGATCGTCCAGACCGCTCGCCAGCACCCACATGGCGAGGGGGACGAGCATGCCGGCCAGCAGCCGGTCCACGATGTTTTCAGGATAGCACGTTTGGGGTGGGCGTCAAGGGGCGGTTGGTAGTGATCTCAGGGAGGCACGAGACCCACGAGGACCTTTCGATTGCGGGTTTGCCGGGTTGGTTCATACATCCCGGCCCGCTCCTTCGCGGGCAGGCGCACCAGATCGTCCGCCGCGCCCGCTGCATAGGTAATCTCGTACACGATATTTCGAGCCGGTGCGCCGGGGTCAAACGGACGGTGAGCGATAGGGGTAGTTCTTGGTCAGCCAGGTAGTAATCAGGTCGAAAGCTTCCTGCGGGTGGTCGGCGTATTGGATGAACTGGCGATCCGGGGGGTCGATCATGCCCCAGCGTTCCATGGCATCGAAGTTGAGGACCTCGTCCCAGTATTTCTTGCCGTAGACGAGGACCAGCATCTTCTTCTTAAACTTGCCGGTTTGGTCGAGGGTGAGGATCTCCATCAGCTCGTCGCAGGTGCCGAAGCCGCCGGGGAACACGACCAGGGCCTTGGCCAGATAAGCGAACCAGTACTTACGCATGAAGAAGTAGTGAAACTCGAAGCTGAGAGCGGGGGTGATGTAGGGGTTGGGGACCTGTTCGAAGGGGAGGCTGATATTGAGGCCGATGGATTTGCCGCCGGCGTCGTGGGCGCCGCGGTTGGCCGCCTCCATGATGCCGGGACCGCCGCCGGAGCAGATGACGAAGCGGGCGGGCTCGGAGGGGAGCGCCAGGGACCACTGCGTGAGAAGGCGGGCCAGCTCGCGGGCGTCCTCGTAATAGGAACTGGTTTGGAGCAGGCGCTGGGCCTGGCGGCGGGCGGGCGCATCGCGGGCCTGGGCGATGGCCCGCTGGGCGGTGGCGCGGTCCGAGAGACGGGCGGAGCCGAAGAACACGATGGTGTCGTGGATCTTCTGCTTCCGGAAGCGGGCGTCAGGCTCGAGGTATTCCGACAGGATGCGGATGGCGCGGGCCTGGGGGCTGGCGAGGAATCGGACGTCCTTGTAGGCTTTGGGAGGGCGGCGGGACATGAGGTTACTCCTTTACCCAGCGGAGGATCATGCCGGTGTCGGTGGCGATCCAGGCGTGAGCGGCGTCGGGAGAGGCGAGGAGCGCGTGGCGGGCTTCGGCGCGGTAGTCGACGTCCATTTCGGTCCAGGAGCGGCCGTCGGGGGAGCCGAGGACGCGAAGCTTGGCGGGGATGGCGGGGTGGGCGGTGCGGCCTTCCTGGTCGAGGGCCACGGCAAACAGGCGGCCGGGACCGGCGAAGGCGATGTCGGTGAGCCAGCGGTTCTTGTTGGCGTAGACGCCGCGCGTGGTCAGGGCGGGTAGATTGAGCTCGAGGATCTCGGTGGGTTTGGCGAAGGAGTTCAGACGGTGGACGAGCAGGAAGGCGGTGGCGTCGGACGAGAAGCTGAGGCGCTTGATCTCGCCGAAATTGGGGAGCAGGTAGCGTTTCCAGTCGGCGCCGCCGTCGGTGGAGGCGAGGAGGAAGGTGGTGGTAGGGGGTATCCCCAGGGCGGCCTGGTCGGGCTCCATCCAAACGGGGAGGCGGGAGCGGGGGCTGGAGGGGCGCATGTAGCCGGTGAGGAAGACGGTCTGCTGGAAGGCGGCGGCCCGGGTGTAGTGGGAGCTGGGCTCAGGCAGTTTGGCTTCGAAGTCGGGGAGCAGTTGCCAGGAACGGCCGCCATCGGAGGTCTGGTAGGCCTGCTTGGCATGGCACAGGAGCCAGCCCCGGGAAGGGTCACGGAAGAAGACGCGAAGGGGCTTGGCGCGGAGGCCGGTGAGGGGATCGCGGGTCCAGGTGCGTCCGCCGTCGGAGGTGGCGAAGAGGCGGTCGCTCTCGCTGACCATCCAGCCGGTGCGGGGGTTGAGAAAGAACAGGGATACGGCTATCTCCTTCAGGGGGACGAAGCTCCAGGAACGGCCGCCGTCGGCGGTGAGCACCAGGACCGGTTTCGGGCGGCGATTGGCTTCGAGGATCAGGCCGGCGGCGACACCCTCCGTGGCGGAAAGGAACTGGAAGTCGGTGAAAGACAGGGTGGAGTCGCTCTTATCGTAGAAATACTGGAGTTCCCAGCGCTCGGCGGCGGGGAGCGGGAGGTGAAAGGCGAGAACGGCCCACAGCAGAAGGTGGCGCATGAGGGCGGTAACGCCTAGTGTATCATGGAGCTATCTATGACCCGGTGGGGAATGGCCGCGGGGACAGGGTGTGGACCATTGACCCGTTGATCGCGGCATGAGTTGCGATATGAGCTACGGCGCGGTGGCGAAGCTGGCTAACGCAGCGGTCTGCAAAACCGCCATCATCGGTTCAAATCCGATCCGCGCCTCCATCTCCACCCTGAGGCGCCACTACCCCCGGTTGGTATTGGGATTGGTGGCGCTGACAGGGGTGTCGGCGGTGGGGGCCGAGATCCCGGCGGGCGCCCGGATCGAGATCCGGCTGAAGACGGCGGTGTCGAGCCGGCAGTCGAAGGTGGGGGATCCGGTGGAGGCGGTGGTTATCTCTCCGGTGGTGTTAGAGGGGCAGATCTGGATGGCGCCCGGAGAGGTGTTGAAGGGGACGGTGCGGGGGGTGCTGGGGGCGGGGCCGGACGGAGACCCGCAAGCGGGTTTGGAGTTGGAGTTTGGGGACTGGCGGGGGAAGAAGCTCACCTCCAAGGTGACCGAGGTGGACAACGGTCGCGAGACGGTGGATACGAACGGCAAGATCGTGGGGATAGGACCTTCGGAGACCCTCTCGGCGCGGATGGACAAGGGACTGGAGCAGTTGGGGCAGCGGGCGGGCCGCTTGGCGGAGTTCCTGCAGGCGGCCAAGGGGGCGCTGCTGAAGAAAGCTGAATTCGATATCGGGTATGAGGCGGGGGTGGAGCTGAGTCTGGCGCTCACCAAGGGACTGCCGGTCGAGAAACCAGCCGAAGTGCAGTTGCCGGCCGTGGCCGGCGCAGAGGAGCTGCACGCCCTGGTAAATGGGCAGCCGTTCCAGACCATGGCGGAGAAGCCGGTGAAGCCGTCGGATATCACAAATCTGATGTTCATCGGATCGCGGGAGCGTCTGGAAGCCACGTTCCAGGCCGCAGGATGGAACACGGCGGCGGCTTTGAACTCGGCGTCGGGGTTGGAGACGTTCCGGGCGGTGGTGGAAAACCGGGGGTACAAGGAAGCGCCGATGTCGATTCTGCTCCTGGAAGGGCAAAAGCCGGACCTGGTGTTTCAGAAACAGAACAACACCTTCGCCAAGCGGCACCACCTGCGGATCTGGCGGCGGCCGGCGGAGTTTCAAGGGCAGACGGTGTGGGTGTGCGCGGCCACCCACGACATCGGGATTGAGTTTTCGCCGGAGAATCGGACCTTCATCCACAAGATCGACTCGAAGATCGATGGGGAGCGGGCCAAGGTGGTCAGCGATTTTCTGCTGACGGGGAGGGTGAAGGGGTTGGCGCTGGTGGAGAGGGCGGCGGTGCCGAAGAAGGGCATGAATGCCACCGGGGACCAGATCGAGACCGATGGGGGGATGGCGGTGCTGGTGCTGGAGTAGGATCGGCGAACGTTCTATAATGTTCGCAGTCTGCCGGTGCTGAGATTCTGGGACGGTGCCTATGAAGCAAGTTTACGTTTCCCTTACAGGTCTGCTGCTGTTCACCGGACCTCTGCCGGCACAGCCCACCGTGAACGCTGTAGTGAACGCGGCCTCCTACGATCCGGCGGTGGCGCGCGGGGGCCTGGTTTCGATTTTCGGCGCCGGGCTGGCCCGCTCCACGGTAAGCGCCGCGTCGCTGCCGCTGCCCACGCGGCTGGAGGACACCGTCGTTCGCGTGGGTGATTTGGAACTCGAAGCCCCGCTCTACTTCGTTTCTCCGACGCAGATCAACGCGCTGCTCCCCTTTGAGGTCCTCGGTGACCGAATATCGCTGGTGGTTACCACTGCTGCGGGCCGCAGCCGGCCCTTCCTGCTGACGCCGACGCCCACCGGTCCCGGCATCTTTACCCGGGACTCCAGGCCTCGAGGCCGGGCGCTGGTTTTCGGTCCCGATTTTCAACCCCTCGACGTGGTCGTGTCCGGGGAGCCGATTCTCTTTTACGCCACGGGGCTGGGCCCGACCGATCCGCCGGCGCCGAGCGGCAGCCCCGGCGCCGCCGCCGAGCCGTTCAACCGCGTCGTCACCATGCCGGAAGTAGTCGTCGGCGAGGCGCCGGCCCAGGTGGTCTTTGCCGGCTTGGCGCCCGGTCTGGCCGGCGTCTATCAGCTCAACGTTATCCCGCGGACGTCGGTCAACGACCCGGTCAGCGACCGGCTCTGGATCCGTTCTCGCGGCCGCATGAGCAACGTGGCCGAGGTCGGCATACGGGCCGGGCAAAACGTCACCAACGCCAGCGGCATGATCGAGTTGCTCTATCCGACATCTCGGACCGACGGCCCGCCGATCACTTTTTCGGTGCACTCGCTGGTCGCTCGCTTCACAGCGCGGTTTGACATCGCCCCATCCGCCGGCCCCTTCTCGCTGGTGGCCCTCAGCGATGGCGACGCCCGCGTCGTTGTAACCTTCGATCCCGCCAACGGCACATTCGAGGGCGCGGTGACCGAGCCCACGATGGCGGCCAGGGTCGGCGATTTTTCGGGCAGCGGCCTCCTCCCGCTGGATCTGGCGAGCTGCCACTTCGAATCCGACGGCAGTATGAATTGCATCCCCTTTCCGGGCGCGCGCCTCCCGGCGTCGCGCATTGACCCGTTAGAGCTTCAGGCGCTCAGGCTGCTCCCCTTGCCGGAGGCGCCGGTTCCCGGCAGCGCCACCGGCCTGCTGCGGGTCCGCGGCGAAGCCCGGCGCGGGTCGACGTTCCTCATCGACGCCCAAAACAACAGCCGGTTGTCTGCCTTCGGCGGCTACGTCACCATACCTCTGCCGGTGACGCTGCCCGCGCCCAACCAGACGACCGCGCTGAAGCTTTACATCGACGGGCAGCGGGTAGCCTCGGTGGAGGTCTCCTACAGGGTAGGGCCTTTCTAGTGTTCTGTAATTGAAAAAGCTTGAAATAATATCCCAGCCC